>JANXRC010000076.1 GCA_025353195.1 Rhodocyclaceae bacterium | reverse complement strand
GCCGAGTCGCTTGCCGGCGACCATCTTGTTGCTCAGGCAGTCCGAGATGTAGTACAGGTCGCTGAACTCGCTGACGTCGCTCGCGATCAGCGCACCGGCCTGCGTCAGTACGGACAGGCAGACCTCGTAGTCGCCGGCGATCGAGGCCGTGTGGCCCATCGCGGCCTGCTTGCCGGCGACGGACTGTCCGGCCTTGTAAATGACGACCTGCTTGCCGGCAAGGGTCGCCTTGCGCACGGCCCGCGCCAGGGCCAGCCCGTCAAGGTCCTTGAATCCCTCGACGTAGGTCCCGATCACGTGGATGTCCGGGTTGGCCGCGAAGTTCTCGACCATGTCGCCGTGCGTGATGTCGTTCTGGTTGCCCAAGGCGACCATGTAGGCCGGGTCGAGCCACGCATTCTTGCTCAGCCGCGTGACCAGGAAGGCGCCGCTCTGGCTGATGAGCGCCGAAGTGCGTTGTGCCTTCTTCTGGGTTCTCGGCAGGCGTTCTTCGGGAATGAACCATGAATCGTAGTTGCCGGGGTGAGAGATGATACCGAGGCAGTTGCCGCCGACGAATACCGGTCCGCGGCCTGTCGTCCGCCGGGCGTCGTCGATCGTTTCCAGCATCCGCCGGGCAGGCTCCCTGCTTGCCTCGGTTTCCCCCATTCCACCGGGGATCAACAGCACCGATTCCGCGGCATCGGTCCTGATCACCTCATCGATGATGCCGAAGGCGACTTCGGCGGTAACCGCTAGGATCAGCATATCCAGCTTGCCCTCCAACGCCCCCAGGCTCGTTGCGCAGCGCACGCCATCGACTTCCTGGCCGTCGGGATTGATGACGCAAAGCCGCGACAGTTCGTAACCGGATGCGATGATATTCTTCAGGGTGATCCGGCCGAAGTTCATGCGCGTGGCGGATGCACCGATGATGCCGATCGAAGCCGGGTGCAGCAGCTTGTCGATCTTGGCCTGAGGCCGCGGCGGGCGGATCCTCTGCGGCCGGCCGATCCGGCACAATCCGTCGAGCGCGACGAGCGATCCGGCCGAGCAGGTGAAGGGGTTGACCTCCAGTTCCTCGATGACGAAGTCGGTCTCCGGGTTGCCCGCCGAGCAGCTATTTGCGAGGCGGATGAAGGCGCCGAAGCACTGGAGCAGGGTCTCGTCCGCCACCAGCCGGCGGCCCCCCCGCGTCAGTCCGGCGATCTTCCGGTAGGCAATCGTCGGTTTGAAAACCTCGAGGAATTCCTCGGCAGTGGTCAGCGCGGTCGAAGCCGACACGACGGCCTGCCCCCGGCGGGTGCCTCCGGCATAAAGCTCGGTGTCGACACCGCCAATCCCGGCGCTGAGGATCATGCCGAACTCGCGCGTGTTGCGGATGCCAACCAGGAGCTCGCTGCCGGAACCGGGGGCGTCCGCTTCGATGAACTCCGTGAGCATCACCCCCGCGATGTCCCGTTCCGACAGCTTCGCGAGCATGCTTCGGCAGGCGGCTCGCACCGCCGCCGGCTGGTTGGTCACGACGGCGACCCCGCCCACGTCGGACTTGTGGGCAATGCTGCCGGAGACGATCTTCACAACCAACCGGCTTCCGGCGAACGACGCCAGAAGTTCGTCCGCCGGCTCGGCCCCGCCGGCGACCACTTCGTGTTTTGGCGTCGAGGCGATGCCGGCCGCCGCGAGCAGCCGGTAGACCTCATGCTCGAACAGCGAGGACCGTCCCTCGTTGTGCGCCTTCCGGAAGATGTCGTTGATCAGTGTTTGGCTCATGGTGGGTCCTGTCTATGTGCGTGGATTATTGACGAATGACGGGTTCAGCGATTCCGCTTGACGAGGCTCTCGGCATTCAGCCTTGCCTCGAAGTAGCGCACCAGCGCCTTGGTGCCCCTGGCGCAGTTGCGGAACACGCAGACACCTTGGTCCATCAGCTTCGCCGCCATCGCGTCATACAGCGTTCCGCCGTCGACGATGCCGACGATGGGCTTGTCGCAGCGATCGACGATGGGTGGCATAAGGTGTACCGTGCTCTTCGGGTCTGTGAGGTCGAACCCCGGTCTCAGCTTGCTTGTTTCGAGCGCCCGCACCGAGGGTGCCGTTGGATCGAGTCCGACCACGACCGCGTCGATGTCCGGATCCTGAAGAAAGGCCTCGACGATCTGCAGGTGCGCCTCGTCGTCGGCGCCGGGATTTATGTCGATCGGGTTTCTGACCTCGACCAGGGCATTGAGTTTCTTGGCCAGCAGAATTTCTTCCAGCTGCTTGACGGTAGCGGGGGCCAGCGCGCTCATCTTCATGGCGAAGTTGTCCGACTCGATGAAGTCGGCCATGCCGACCGCCTCGAAACCTGCACCGCTGATGGCGCCGAGCCGATTCCCGCCGATCTTCTTCCGGTGCAGGGCACCGGCGATGTAGAACAGGTCGTCGAAGCTGTTGAAGTCCTCGGCGACAATTGCTCCTGCCTGGCGCACCACGGAGTCGAACAGAATCGGGCCGCCCGCGATGGAGGCAGTATGGCCCATGACGCCACCCATGCCGGGAGCGGTCTTGCCGGATTTGTACACCACCACCTGCTTGCCGTTCTTGACTGCCTTGCGCACCGCCCTGGCGAAGTCGAGCCCGTCCAGATCCTTGAAGCCCTCGACGTAGATACCGATGGTTTCTATTTCCGGCAGTTCCGCAAAGTAACCGAGCATGTCGCCGTGCGTCAGATCGGTCTGGTTGCCGATGGCAAGCATGTAGCGTGGATCAAGCCAGGGGTTCTGACTCAGGCGGGTGATCATGAAGGCGCCACTCTGGCTAAGCATGACGGAGTTTCTTTCGGGCTTTTTCTGCGGCTTCGGCAGGCGCTCCAGCGGGATGAACCAGGAGTCATAGGACCCTGGATGAGAGACCACGCCGAGGCAGTTGGCGCCGAGGAAAATCGGACCGCCACCCGGCTTGCCGTGGGCCGCGTTGATGCGCTCGGCCAGCGCTGCGGCGGGCTCCCGGCTGGCCTTGGTTTCGCCCAGGCTGCCGGGTATCAGCATCACCGATTCGACGGCGTCCGTTTCGATAATTTCGTCGACCAGTTCATAGACGGCACTGGCGGCCACGGCAACGATCAGCAAATCGAGCTTGTGGTTCAGCGCCTTCAGGCTTTCGACACATGTGACGCCATCGATCTCTGCCTCGCCGGCACGAATGATGCACAGGCGCTCCTTGCTGTAGCCGCTTCCCATCAGGTTGCGCAGAATGATCCGGCCGAAATTCATGTTGCTGGAGGAGACCCCGATGATGCCGATCGAGCCCGGATGAATGAGTTTGTCGATCTTGTGGATCGGGCGCGGCAGGCGCGCCTCCTGCTGCGCGCCGAAGTCGCACCGGGCGGCATGAACGGTCATCCGGTCACCCAGGGTTGCCAGATTCAGTTCCAGACTCCGCAGCACGAATGGGGCTTTGGAATTGCCCGGCGAAAAGCCTTCTGCAAGCCCCAGAAGCTGCCCGAAACAGACTTTGAGTTGCGCGTCGGGAATCGGTCGTCCATCGCGTTTGGCAATTGCCGCCAGCCTTTGATAGGCCAGCGTGCGTTTGAACAGACCCATGAAGTCTTCGGCGTCCGTCAGTTCGGTGGCCGCGTAAACCGATGCGCGATCCTTCCTGAAATTGCTTTCATCGAGTTCCGCATCCAGTCCGCCCATTCCGGCACTGATGACCATGCCGAATTCGCGGGTGCTGTTGAGGCTGATGCGAAGTTCGATCGCAGGCTGACCCTGCTCCGGCGCCGCATCCGGAGTGAATGCCATGCCCAGATTCGACAGCAGTGCACCGAGTTCGGCCTGAGTCAGCGTGTCGCGCGTCGCGGCCGAGGCCCCGCGGAATAGTTCCGTCGCGGCCTGATTCTTCGAGGTGACGTGGGTCCCGCACTGTGACCTATTCTGCATGCTATCGACTCCCTGGGTGCCGCTCGATCAAACGGGGGTGGTGCGGGGCGAAACTATAACAGATACAGAAATATCAATAAAACAGATTACATCTGTATCGGTTGATATCCATCAATTAGTAGTTGAACGATGACCAGGCGGCGCCACAGGTGCCTCCAACCCGCCAAAGCGTTCGTAAAAGTACGGCGCAGCCGACGGCAGCGGACCGTTCGCCGTAGTGCAGACGGAGAGCAGATGTTGCTGGGCGAGCGGGTAGGTGATGCGGTAGAGATCGCAGCACAACTCGCGGGCGACGCCGCCGCTCCAGTTGGCGGGAAGCAGCTGCAAGGGCAGTTGCGGATCATGCAACAGCACGCGCCGGAAATGGTGCATCAGCAGCGTCTGGATCATGAAACACTGTTCCGGGTCAAGGCTGCTGGCGGCGCGCATGGTGCGCAGTACCGGACGGAACAGCTCGATGAATTCGAGGTATTTCGCCGACAGAGCTTCGAGATTCCAGCATTCATGCACCAGTTCCTGGAGCGGTTTGCTAGTCAGCGCGCTGACATTGATCGCCTTCATGGCGACGACCTTGTCGTGCGCGCCGGTTTCCTGGAGTATGTCGAGCAATGCATCGGTGTCGGCCGAGGGGTGGGCAAGAATGCCCGATGCCAGGGCGCCGTAGCCGGCCCAGGCCAGTTCCTTGCGCAGGGCATCCCGCTGCGCGCCGCCCAGCGAGGTGGGAATCATGACCAGTTGCCACTCTCCGGTCCAGGTGTCCTGTGGCGCGAAATAGATCCGGCGATAGGCATGTTCAAAACGACGCCGTCCGGAGGTGGTAAGGCTGTAATAGCTCTTGCGCCCCAACTGCTCGGAGACCAGCCACTTTTCCTGAGACAGCCGATAGACGCTGGTTCGTACCATGCGCTCGTTGAGGCCAAGCGGCTTCACCAGGCGAATGAAGCTGCCGAGCCAGACCGTGCCGCCGTGCGGCGCGATGAAGTCGCCGTAGACCGTGATGATCAGTGAGTTGGCGCGAGTCGGATGCTGATCCAGGAAGTCATTGATCCACTGACTGATATGTCGGCTCTTCACATTCTTTCCAGTTTAGAGATCTGCACTGTTGGTCAAGGTTCGGGGCGGTTTGATCTGAAGCCTGGTCCGGCTCGTGCAATAGCAGGCATTGTATTGGACGCCCCTGTATCCAGTATGCAGCATAAGACAATTCTAATGTGATACAAAATGATTGATAGACTGCTTGATAAAGTGTATCGTAATGCAAGTAGGGACAAATCTGGTCCCTGCACCACAGGATGAGGTGCGCAATGCAACGCGAAGCGGGTATCGGCATCGAAGCGCATAACAGCTACGGCGCGTATCGCTGGGTGAGTGGCGCGGCTACTCATTCGAACGAGACGGTGGCGGAAGAGGTGCCTGTCGCTTTGGTCTACAACGGCATCTCGCATGCCGTGATGCTGGCCACGCCGCTGGATCTGGAAGATTTCGCGCTTGGCTTCAGTCTGAGCGAATGCATTGTCGGTCGTTCGGGCGAAATTCACGATCTGGAGATCGTCGAGCGGGATAACGGCATCGAAGTTCACATGCAACTCTCCGCGGAGCGGGCCCATGTGCTCAAGGAGCATCGGCGAACGCTTGCCGGGCGTACCGGCTGCGGTCTGTGCGGCACGGAAAGCCTTGATCAACTGGCGAAGCGTGCTGCCACCGTCCGATCTTCGGCTGTGCTGGGCGCAGGAGCGTTGCCACGCGCCTTGTCGGAGTTGCAGGGCAGGCAGCGCCTGTTCCACCTGACGGGCGCGGTTCACGCGGCGGCGTGGTGTGCCTTCGATGGTGAAATCGAACTGGTGCGGGAGGATGTCGGGCGCCACAACGCGCTCGACAAGCTGATTGGTTCGCTGGCCGCCCAGCGCAAGGCGTTTGATGGCGGCTTCGTGCTCATGACCAGTCGCGCCAGTTACGAAATCGTGCAGAAAGCGGCAGCCGTCGGAATCGCGGTAGTGGCAGCGGTTTCCGCGCCTACCGGCATGGCGGTCAGGGTGGCGATTGACTCGGGAGTAACGCTCATCGGTTTTGTCCGGGGTGAGCGGCACTGCGTCTATTCGCATGCTGAACGCGTTCATTAGTCGAGGTAACCGAGCATGAAAGCAGCCCAATCGAAGTCCGTGAAGCATGTTCCGACGCTCTGCTACAACTGTGTTTCCGGTCCTGATTTCATGACGGTCAAGGTGGTCGATGGTGTGGCCACCGAGATTGAGCCCAACTTTGCCGCCGCCGAGGTGCATCCGGCCCACGGCAAGGTCTGCGTAAAGGCCTACGGCCTGGTGCAGAAGACATACAACCCCAACCGGATTCTGTCGCCGATGAAGCGAACCAATCCGAAGAAGGGGCGCAATGAGGATCCGGGCTTCGTGCCGATTTCCTGGGACGAAGCGCTGGACATGGTGGCGGCCAAGCTCAATGCCATCCGCGCCAAAGGCCTGCGCGATGAAGCCGGACTTCCTCGGGTTGCGGTCAGCTTCGGCCATGGCGGCACGCCGGCCAACTACATGGGTACTTTTCCCGCATTGCTCGCGGCCTGGGGTCCGGTTGACTACAGTTTCGGCTCCGGGCAGGGCGTCAAGTGTGTGCATTCGGAGCATCTCTACGGTGAGTTCTGGCATCGCGGCTTTACCGTCGCCGCCGACACGCCCAATGCGCGTTACGTCATTGCAGTCGGCGCCAACGTCGAAGTTACGGGCGGTCCCTGTGCGGTGATCCGCCACGCCGATGCACGCGTGCGTGGCTACAAGCGCGTGCAGGTCGAGCCGCACCTGACGGTGACCGGCGCTTGCTCGGCCGAATGGGTGCCGATCCGGCCCAAGACCGATCCGGCCTTCCTGTTCGCGTTGATCCATGTCCTGGTGCGCGAGCACGGGCTGGATGAACTCGACCTGCCGTTCCTGCGCGATCGCACCGCATCGCCCTACCTGGTGGCGCCCGACGGCCTCTACCTGCGCGACCCGGAAAGCGGCAAGCCGCTGGTCTGGGACGAGGTTTCCGGCCGCGCCGTCGCCTTCGACATGCCAGGAGCCAAGCCAGCTGTCGCCGGGTGTCATCGCGTCGCCCGTGCCGTGGTGGTCGACGCCGATCAGGCGCGCCGCGAATATGCTGACGTGGTAGGCAAGACCGCCCACGAGATGCTGTCGGAACATATCGCCAAGTACACGCCGGAATGGGCGGAGACGGTCTGCGACGTACCGGCTGACACCATCCGCCGCATAGCGAACGAATATCTGGAAAACGCCAGCATCGGCGCCACTATCGAGATCGACGGCAAGACGCTGCCATTGCGGCCGGTGGCGGTGACCCTGGGCAAGTCGGTGAACAACGGATGGGGTGCTTACGAATGCTGCTGGGCGCGTACCGTGCTGGCCGCGCTGGTGGGTGCGCTGGAAAACCCGGGTGGCCTGGTCGGCACCACGGTGCGGCTGAATCGCCCGCAGAACAACCGCCATCTGAGTGTGGAGCCTGGCGAAGACGGGTTCATGGTGCAGCATTTCAATCCCACCGACAAGGAAGAATGGCAGTCCGCGCCGGCCACCCGCAACCTGCATCAGACACTGGTTCCCATCGTTGGACACAACGGCGCCTGGAGCCAGGCGCTCGGCCCGACGCAACTGGCCTGGATGTTTCAGGACGAGCGGCCGGCGGACTGGAACATGCCGACGCCGACCTTCCCCGAACTGTGGATCGTCTATCGCTCCAATCCGGCCATATCCTTCTGGGATACCAAGAAGCTGGCCGAAATCGCTGCCCGCTTTCCCTACATGGTCTGCTTCGCCTACACGGTGGACGAGACCAACTACATGGCAGACCTGCTGCTGCCCGAGGCCACCGATCTTGAGTCCACCCAGATGATTCGCATGGGTGGCACCAAGTACATGGAACAGTTCTGGGATTACAAGGGCGTGGTGCTGCGTCAGAGCGCCGTGGCGCCGCAAGGCGACGCCCGCGATTTCACCTGGATCGCCACCGAACTCGCCAGGCGTAGCGGCCTGCTCGGCTCTTACGTCGACGCGATCAATCGCGGCGTCTCCGGGGTCTCGCCGCTCAAGGGCGACGGATACGATTTCAGTTTCGACCCGGCGCAGGCGCCGGCGGCGGAAAAAATCTGGGACTCGGTATGCCGCGCCGCGTCGGTGACCCTGTCCGAGGGCAAGGAGGAGCATGGCCTCGACTGGTTCAAGGAGCATGGTTTCTACGCCATCCCGATGTCGCGCCTCGACTGGTATTTGTCGCCGACCATGGAACAAAAGGGACTGCGCTACGAACTGCCCTACCAGGAGCGCCTGCTGCGGGTGGGTCGCGAACTCGGCAACCGCCTGCACGAGAAGCGCATGGGCTGGTGGGACGAGCAGCTTTCCGAATACACGGCGCTGCCGGAATGGCACGACGTGCCGGCACGCTGGGTCCGCAACCTGGAACACGCAGGCGCCAAGGCCGCCGACTTTCCGTTCTGGCTGCTGGCCACCAAGAGCATGCAGTACCACGCCGGCGGCAATGCAGGGATCGAACTGATGCGGGAGGTTGCGCAGAATGTCCGCGGCCATGCCGGAGTCATCATGAACGCGACGACCGCGGCCGGTCTTGGCATCGCCGAGGGTGACCGCATCGAGGTGCGCTCCCACATCGGCGCCACCTACGGCAAGGCGACGCTGGCGCAGGGCATCCGCCCCGATACGCTGGTCATCATGGGCCAGTTTGACCACTGGGCGACACCCTATGCCAAGGACCTCGACCTGCCCAGCCTGAATACCATCGCGCCAATGACATTGGACCTGACGGATGCCACCGGCTCCGGCTCCGACATCGTTCGCGTGGCGGTGCGGCGCGTGGAGGCGACAACATGAAGCGCTACGTGATGACCATCGATTTGCGCCGCTGTGTCGGCTGCCAGACCTGCACCGCGGCGTGCAAGGGCGCCAACGCAACCCCGCCCGGGGTTCAGTGGCGACGCGTGCTCGACATCGAGACTGGCGAATTTCCCGATGTGCGCCGCACGTTCCTGCCCGTGGCCTGCATGCATTGCGCCAATCCGCCCTGCGAAGAGGTGTGTCCGACCAGGGCGACTACCAAGCGTGCCGACGGTCTGGTGGCGATCGACTACGATCTTTGCATCGGTTGCGCCAACTGCGTCATGGCCTGTCCGTACGATGCCCGCTCGATTGTTCATGAAGCCCATTACGCTTACGGTGATCAGCCGCTTTCATCAGAGGCCGTCCGCTTCGATCCGGCACGAATCGGAGTGTCGATGAAGTGCACCTTCTGCGTCGATCGCATCGATCAAGCGGCGGTCACCGGGCGGACGCCCGGCGTGCACCCCGAGGTGACCCCGGCCTGCGTCAATTCATGCATTTCCGGCGCCATGGAGTTCGGCGACATCAATGATCCCGAGAGCACTGTCAGCCGGTTGCTGGGCGAGACGCAGCATTACCGCATGCACGAAGAGCTTGGCACGGAGCCCGGCGTGTACTACATATGGGATCAGTCATGAAGAATTCGGCCAAGAGAATTGCCGACCTTGTCTCGCCGCGACAGCAACGCAATTGGGATTGGCGCGCCGCGACGAATTTCATCGCCGGCGGCGCCGGCGGCGGTCTGCTGTTATGGACGTCGATCGCGGTTTCCGAGCCGGATGCCACCCGAACGGCGATCTTGCTGGCTCTGGTGCTGATTGCCAGCGGACTGACCTGCGTCTGGTTCGAGATCGGGCGGCCGTGGCGCGCGCTGAACGTCTATCGACATTTCGCCACATCATGGATGACGCGAGAGGCGGTGGTGGCTCTGCTGCTGTTCGCTGCCGGCGGCCTGGCGGTGCTGACCGTGCGGCCACTGTTTGTAATCCCGGCGGGGATTCTGGGACTGGCTTTTCTCTATAGCCAGGCGCGAATCCTGGCCGCCAACAAGGGGATCCCGGCCTGGCGCCATCCGCGCAGCGTTGCCCTGATGATCGCCACCGGCCTTGCCGAAGGCGGCGGTTTCCTGGCCTGCGTGCTGGCGGTTTCGTCCGCGGTGTTCAGCAACTGGATCCTCGCCGGCCTCGTCGTGTTGATTGTCATTCGGGCGTTTGTTTGGAGAATGTACCTTGGCGGCCTGGTTGCCGATGGGGCGCCCGACGGCGCGCTTAGAGTGTTGAACGGGATTGCGCCGAGGTTTCTGGTATTCGGCCACGTTCTGCCGGCACTTGCTATCGCGGCGGTTTTGGCGGGGATCCCGGGGCGCGCCGGTTTGCTGTTCGCGGCCGGAATCATGGTAGCTGCCAGCGGCTGGTTCCTGAAGTTTACCTTGGTGCGGCGCGCGGCATTCTCGCAAGGTCTCGCGCTACTCCGTTTGCCTGTGCGCGGGCGCGGAGCGGCCGGACCGGCGGCCAAACCCGGATGGAAGGGCATGCCGGGGTAGTTGCCTGCAGGGAAGAAAATAGGGGATGGGGCCATGAAGTCCCATCGAATTGGAGGAGGCAGCATGTACGAAGTACGCTTTCACGGTCGCGGCGGCCAGGGCGCCGTTACGGCAGCATCGATGCTCGCGGCCGCACTGCTTGAAGAAGGCAAATATGCGGTGTCGATTCCGTCCTTCGGTTTCGAACGCCGTGGCGCGCCGGTCGTCTCATTCATGCGTTGCAGCGATCGCGAAATCCGCCAACTGACCAATATCTACACGCCGGACTGCCTGATCTGCGTCGATCCGACGCTGGCGAAGTCGGTCGATATCTTCAGCGGTCTCAAACCGGGTGGCACGCTGGTGCAGGCGACGCACAAGCCGCTGGCGGAAGTGGTCCTGTCGGATGCGGTAGGCGTGGTCGGCCTGTGCGACGCCATTGGCATCGCGCTCGAGGTCTTCAAGCGTCCGATAACCAACACTCTGATGCTGGGCGCCTTCGCGCGGACGACCGGCATCGTGTCGCTGGATGCACTCAAGCGTTCGCTGGAAGATTCCGATTTTCGCGACGCCGGGCTGGCGCAGAACCTTGTCGCGCTGGAACGGGGTTACAACGAGACGACAGTGCATACCATAGAGCGGAGGGTTGCCGCATGAGCAGGCACACCAGCTATCCGCTGTTCGACCTGGCCAAGGCGAAGGTGCCGGACGATCTGTGTCCGGTCGCGACCGAGGTCAGCCCGATGCTGCCCGGCGACTGGCGCAGCATGCGGCCCGTGGTCAACCGCGACAAGTGCGTCAAATGCGCCGTATGCTGGTTGTATTGTCCGGTGCAGTGTGTCGAGGAACATGCGGCCTGGTTCGACTTCAATCTGACGACCTGCAAGGGTTGCGGCATTTGTGCCAACGAATGCCCGCAGCGAGCGATTACGATGATTCCGGAGGCGACATGAGAACTCCTTGCCGCCGTATCGCCAGCGCCGACTCTTGTACCTGCACCATGATCGCGGAGGCCAAATGACGACCGCTACTGTCGAAACGCCGAACCAGACCAAGCCGGCGAAGCAAAAGGTCATCCTCTGCGAAGGCAACGAGGCTGCCGCACTCGGCGTCGCGCTGGCGCGTCCCGACATGGTTGCCGTGTATCCGATCACGCCGCAGTCCTCGCTGGTCGAACATGTCGCCAAACTGATCGCCGATGGCCGCATGGACGCCGACATCGTCGATGCCGAGGGCGAGCATTCGGTGCTCTCGGTGCTCCAGGGCGCTGCATTGGCCGGCGCGCGGACCTATACCGCAACCTGCGGCCCCGGGCTGGCGTTCATGTTCGAGCCGTATTTCCGCACCTCGGGCATGCGCCTGCCGATCGTCATGTCGATCGTGACGCGCGACGGCATCACGCCGCAATCGGTCTGGGGCGGACACCAGGATGCGATGACGGTACGCGAGGTCGGCTGGGTGCAGGTCTATTGCGAGACGGTGCAGGAAGTCCTCGACACCACGATCATGGCGTTCAAGATTGCCGAGCACCACGACGTCATGCTGCCGGTGAATGTCTGTCTCGACGGCAACTACCTTTCCTATGGCACTTCCCGCGTCGAACTGCCCGATCAGGCGGAAGTGGATGCCTTCATGGGCGTCAAGGATGTCAATTGGCACGTGGCGCTGGATCCGCTGCGACCGATGGCGGTCGATCCGCTGACCGGCGGTTCGGGCGGCAAGGGGCCGTCGACTTTCGTTCGTTACCGCAAGGGGCAGTGCCGCGGCATGCAGAATTCCTTGCGCGTCATCGAGGAAGTGCATGAGGAATGGGCGCAGCGCTTCGGTCGCCGCTTTGCGCCGCTGGTCGAAGAGTATCGGCTCGATGGGGCCGACTACGCGATCATGACCCTGGGCAGCATGACCGGGGCGGCCAAGGATGCGATCGACGAAGCGCGCGAAGCCGGCAAGCGGGTGGGCCTCATCAAGATCAAGACCTTCAGCCCCTTCCCGGTCGAGGCGCTGCTCAAGGCCATGAACAAGATCCAGGCGCTCGGCGTGGTCGACCGCTCCGTCGGCTTCCGCTGGAACTGCGGACCGATGTATCAGGAAATGATGGGCGCCCTGTATCGTCTTGGCCGGCATGTGCCGTCGATGAGCTTCATCGGCGGCCTGGCCGGCGCCGACATCACGGTCGGGCATTTCCATCGCGTTATCGAAGCGACGGAGAAACTGGTGACCAACCCGGCTCCGGCGGAGCCCGTCTGGCTTAACGAGCGCGATTAGGGGGCCGACATGGAACACACCAAATACCTTGTGGTCGGCAGCAGCCATGCCGCACTTGAAGCCGTCACCGCAATCCGCATGCACGATGCAGAAGGCAGCCTGACGCTGCTGACCCGCGATCCGTACCTGCCGTATTCGCCGACCGTCTTGCCCTACGTCGTTTCCGGGCGCTCGGCAGCTACCGGGATCTTCCTGCGCGATGAGAAGTTCTTCGTCGACAACCGGGTTCAGCTAAAGCGCGGCACGGAATTGAAAGCCCTGCACGCAGAGCGCAATTCAGCCGAACTCGCCGACGGCAGCGAAATCGCCTACGAAAAACTGTTGCTCGCCACCGGCGCGGCACCTGCAATTCCGCCGATTCCCGGTATCGACCAGGTTTCGTATCACGTGCTGCGCACGCTCGACGACGCGAAGAAGCTGCACGCCGCAATCAAGCAGTCGAAACAGGCGGTGGTGTTGGGCGCCGGGCTGGTCGGCATGCATGCCGCTGAAAATCTGGTCAAGGCCGGCGCCAACGTCACCATCGTGGAAATGGCCAAGCAGCTGACCGATGGCTATTTCGACCAGGTGGCGGCACAGATGATCGAAAAGGCCTTTACCGACAACGGCGCCAGGATACTGACCGGCAGCCGGGTGGTGAAGCTGGCTCCATCGGCCATCGGTAGCGCGCTGACCCTTGAAAACGGCACGACTCTGGAAGCCGATCTGCTGCTGGTTGCGACCGGGATCAAGCCGAACATGGACTATCTCGATCAAGCCGGCAGCGCTGTGGAACATGACCAGGGCATTCTCGTCAGCGACACCATGCAGACCAGCGTTGCCAATGTCTGGGCGGCAGGCGATTGCGCGCAGGCCAAGGGCTTCTTTACGGAAGCCAAGGTGATGAATGCGATCCTGCCCGACGCGACGGAGCAGGGGCGTATCGCCGGCATGGCGATGGCTGGCGATCCCGGCCTGAAGCACTACCCGGGCGGCGTGCCGCTGAACACCTATCACTTCTTTGGCCGCCATGCGATTTCGGTCGGCAGCAGCAAATTGGCGGACGGCGCCGAGGTGCTGACGCGCTTTGACGACGCCAGCGGTCGTTATCTCAAGGCGATCTTCAAGGATGGCCGCCTGCTGGGAATATTTGGCGTCAATGAATTCTTCGACGGCGGCGTCATGTGCCAGTTGATTCTGCGGCGGGTCGATTTGTCTGCGGTCAAGGAGCGCTTCGTGGCGAATCCGCTGGCCGTCGGTCGTGAATTGATGTCGCAACTCTGGCGCTAGGAGACGATCATGGGAAGAAGCTACAACACCATCGCCTTCGACGCCGCCAAGTGTGACGGCTGCGGCGACTGCATGACCGCCTGCGCGACCGCGAAAACCGGCAGCGAAGACCAGACGCGTTCGCGCATCCAGATCGTCGGCAGCGCGGATGACGGGTTCGAACTCGCGCTGTGCCGCCAATGCGGCGATCCCAAGTGCGTCACGGTTTGTCCGGCGGCGGCGCTGACCAAGAGTACCGAGAGCGGCGTCATCGAGTGGGACGCGGCAAAATGCGTCGATTGCCTGCTATGCACCATCGGCTGCGCCTACGCCAGCATCGCCCTCGACGCCGGTACCGGCCACGTTGCCAAGTGCGATACCTGTGACGGCGCCCCGGCCTGCGTACCCGCCTGTCCGCACGATGCGCTGACCTACATCACCACCGCGCGCATCTACAACGAGGTCGGAGATTGGGAGGACCTGTTCGCGCCCGGTCTGGCCGGCTGCCAGGGCTGCAATACAGAGTTGCTGATGCGCCACACGCTGCGCCGGGTGGGTCCGGATACCGTGCTGGCGACGCCGCCCGGTTGTGTGCCTGGCATGGGCTCGGTCGGCTTCAACGGCACTACCGGGACCAAGATCCCGGTTTTCCATCCGCTGTTGACCAATACCGCGGCCATGCTGGCCGGCATCAAGCGGCAATACAAGCGCGTCGGCCGCGAGGTCAATGCGCTGGCCATTGCCGGCGACGGAGGCGCCTCTGACGTGGGCTTCCAGTCTTTGTCCGGCGCTGCCGAGCGCAATGAGCAGATACTGTTCATGGTGGTCGACAACGAGGGCTACATGAACACCGGGATGCAGCGTTCGAGCTGCACGCCCTATGGCGCATGGACGTCGACCACGCCAATCGGCAAGGGATCCGACGGCATGCCCGCGCAGGGCAAGACGCAGGATGCCAAGAACCTGCCGCTGATCATGGTCAACCATCGCTGCGAATATGTGGCTACGGCGTCGACAGCCTATATGGAAGACCTCTACGACAAGCTCGACAAGGCGATCGAGGCCTCCAAGGTCGGCTTTGCCTACCTGCATGTCTATTCTCCCTGCACTACCGGCTGGCGTTTTCCGACCGACCAGAACATCGAAGTCGCGCGCAAGGCGGTGGAGACCAATTTCGTGATGCTCTGGGAGTACACCCCCGGCGCCGGCCTGCAGTTCACCCGGCCGGTCGATGATCCGCTGCCGGTGACCGAGTATCTCAAGGCGATGGGTCGCTTCCGTCATCTCAGCCCCGATCAAATTTCACATATTCAGGGCAAGGTCGTGGAAAATCTCGCTTTCGTCAAACAAATGGTTCATCAAGCACGCGCATAGGGAGGAGTCACGTGAACAAGCAGAATGTGCCGGGAAGCAACCTGGACCCGATCGAGAAAGCGAGTCGCGACGAATTGCAGGCTTTGCAACTGCAGCGCATGAAGTGGTCGCTGCAGCACGTCTATGACAATGTGCCGCATTACCGTGCAAAGTATGACGCCGCCGGGGTGCACCCAGGTGACCTCAAGCAGTTGTCCGATCTCGCCAAATTCCCCTTCACGACCAAGCTCGACTTGCGCGATACCTACCCTTACGGCATGTTCGCGACACCCATGCGCGACGTGGTTCGCGTGCACGCCTCGTCCGGCACTACAGGAAAGCCGACGGTGGTGGGTTATACCGCCAACGACATCGCCATGTGGGCGAATCTCATGGCCCGCTCGCTGCGCGCCGCCGGCTGTTCGGCTGACGACATCATTCTCAACTCCTATGGCTACGGCCTGTTTACCGGCGGCCTGGGCGCACACTATGGCGGCGAAGCCCTGGGCGCCACGGTGATTCCGATGTCCGGCGGCCAGACCGAAAAGCAGGTGCAACTGATTCAGGACTTCAAGCCCACCGTGATCCTGTGCACGCCCTCATACGTGCTGACGATTGCCGACGAGATGATCAAGCAGGGCATGAAATCGAACCAGAGCAGCTTGCGCGTGGGTGTCTTTGGCGCCGAACCGTGGACCAACGAAATGCGCCGCGAGATCGAGGAGCGCCTGGGCATCGATGCCGTAGACATCTACGGACTGTCGGAGGTGATGGGGCCCGGAGTTTCCTGCGAGTGCATCGAGACCAAGGATGGCCCGCACATCTGGGAAGATCATTTCTACCCGGAGATCATCAATCCGGAATCCGGTGAAGTTCTGCCGGACGGGGAGATGGGTGAACTGGTGTTCACCTCGCTGTCCAAGGAAGCCTTGCCGATCATCCGCTATCGCACCCGCGACCTGACGCGGCTCCTGCCGGGGACGGCACGCAGCATGAGGCGCATGGAGAAGATCACCGGCCGCAGCGACGACATGCTGATCATCCGCGGGGTGAATGTCTTCCCGACGCAGATCGAAGAGCTCCTGCTGAAGAACCCCAACCTTTGTGCCCAGTATCAGCTGCAGGTGTCGCGCGAAGGCCACCTCGACAAACTGGATGTGTACGTCGAGGTTCGCGCCGAACTCTCGAAATCCATCGGCGAAGCGAGGCGACGTGAAATCGGGGCCGAGGTGCAGCATCACATCAAGGCTCTGGTGGGAGTCAGCGCAGACGTTCATGTCGTCGAAACCGACAAAGTCGAAAGAACACTGGTAGGCAAGGCGCGGCGGGTGATCGACCGGCGCCCGAAGTAGGGGGCCGGGAGACGATATGTTGTCGCAGTTCCTGCAGTTCCTGTTCTCGGGCATTACGGTCGGGGCCACCTATGCATTGGCGGCGTTGGGATTTACGCTGATCTACAACGCCAGCAACGTGATCAACTTTGCCCAGGGCGAGTTCATCATGCTGGGCGGCATGCTGGCCTTCTTCTTCATGCAGTCGGGTCTGCCGTTGCCCCTGGCCCTCTTGCTGGCGATTGCAATCCCGGCGCTGGTCGGCATCCTGCTCGAGAAACTGGCGATCGAACCGGCGCGCGATGCGGAAGTGGTGACGCTGATCATCATAACCATCGGCGCCTCGCTGGTCATTCGCGGGCTGATCCAGATATGGCTTGGCAAGGGCGCCCACAGCTATCCTGCATTTTCAGGCAGCGAGCCGATTCAAATCGGCGGCGCCACGCTGCTGCCGCAAAGCCTTTGGGTGCTTGGCACCACGGCGCTGGTAGTGGTTGCACTCTGGTATTTTTTCAGCCGCACGCTGGCCGGCAAGGCCATTCTCGCCACCTCCTGCAATCGGCAAGCCGCGGAACTGGTCGGCATCAACACGCAGTGGGTATTGCTGGTGAGTTTCGCCCTTTCGGCTGCATTGGGGGCGATTGGCGGTGTGCTGCTGACCCCGATCACCCTGACCTCCTACGACGTCGGAATCATGTTGGGCCTCAAAGGATTTGTTGCCGCAGTCGTCGGCGGTCTGGGCAGCGGCCTGGGCGCCGTGGTCGGTGGGCTGCTGGTTGGCATCATCGAGGCGATGGCGGCCGGGTACATCTCATCGGCATACAAGGACGCGATTCCCTTCATCCTTATCCTCTTCATTCTTTTCTTCATGCCACGCGGCCTCTTTGGTGCGCAAGTCACGGAGCGGGTATGAAGTCACTGAAGCGACATTACGCGCTGATGATTCTGGGGGCGGTGCTGCTGCTGCTGCCGCTGGTACTGCCCAACAACTATTACTACGACATTGCCATACGCATGGCGATCAACGCGATCATTGTCCTCGGCTTGAATCTGCTTATCGGCTTTGCCGGCCAAATCAGTCTCGGACACGCCGGCTTCGTGGGTATCGGCGCCTATGCCTCGGCGATTCTGCCAACGTACTTCGGCTGGCACCCGATATTGGCCATGGCTGCAGGTTCAGCGATTGCGAGCGCCATCGCGGCGATTGTCGCGCGGCCGATCTTTCGCTTGAAGGGACACTATCTGGCGATGGCGACGCTCGGCCTGGGGATGATCATTGCCATGGTGATCAAGAACGAGGGCACTTATACCGGCGGGCCGGACGGCATGTCGGTTGCCGCGCTCGGCCTGATGGGCTTCGAGATTTCCGGGGAAAAGCAGTGGTACTGGGTGCTTGCCGCGACTCTTGTATTCAGTTTCTGGGCAGCCAGGAACCTGATCGATTCTCCCTTCGGCCGGGCTCTGCGGGCGCTGCATGGTTCCGAGGTGGCGTCGCAGGTGATGGGTGTCGATGTGGTCCGCTACAAGGTTGCGATCTTCGTTCTGTCGGCCTTCTTTGCCAGTCTGATGGGCAGCGTCACCGCGCATTACATCGGTTTCGTCACTCCCAATATCGCCGATTTCTTCCATTCCATCGAACTGGTCACCATGGTCGTGATCGGCGGCATGGCGTCGATTTACGGATCGCTGATCGGTGCGGTTCTGCTGACCGCGCTGCCGCAGGCGCTGTCGACGTTCGAGGGATGGGAGACGGTGGCCTTCGGATCGATTCTGATGCTTTCGATGATCTTCATGCCAAAGGGATTGGTGCCTACCCTGGCAGCACGCTTCCGCCGCAACGAAAGAGACGATCTCTGATGGCTCTGCTCGAAGTCGACAATCTTTCCAAGGTCTTTGGCGGCGTCACGGCCGTGCAGAACGTCAGCTTTGCAGTTGATCGCGGACTGGTGTACTCGGTGATCGGGCCGAACGGGGCTGGAAAGACGACGCTGTTCAATCTGATTACGGGTATTTACACGCCGACGACGGGCGACATCCGGCTCGATGGCCAGTCGATTGCCGGCACCGCTCCGCATGCCCTGGCGTTGAAGGGGATGGCCCGAACATTTCAGAATCTGCAAATTTGCATGAACATGACGGCGCTGGAGAACGTCATGGTCGGGGCGCATTTGCAACTCGACCGCAACCTGGTCAAAGCCATGCTGCGCTTTCCCGGCATTGCCCGGCGTGACGATAGGTTGAAGGACGAGGCACGCGAACTGATGGGCTTTGTGGGCCTCACCAGCTACTGGAATCGGGCCGCCAGTTCAATGCCTTATGGTGCGCTGAAGCGGCTGGAGATCGCCCGCGCGCTCGCCGCCAAGCCGCAGATACTCTTCCTCGACGAACCGGCGGCGGGGCTGAATTCGAAGGAAACCGCGGAAATCGACGAACTTGTGCGCAAGGTCGCCGATAACGACGTCACCGTGGTACTGGTCGAACATGACATGAAAATGGTGATGAACATTTCCGACCGCATACTGGTGCTTGACTACGGCAAGAAGCTCACCGAAGGCACGGCCAAGGAGGTCCGCGAGAATCCTGACGTGATCGCTGCTTATCTGGGCAGCAGCGTATGAAAAGGGCAGGGAGGGGAACTCTGTGACCGACGCTCTGCAGATGATCGGCAACGAGCATCGCAGCATGTGGCAGTTGACCATGATGCTCGACGAGCTTCGCCAGCAGATGGGCACGCGGGCAGAAAAGCCGGACGCCGAATTGTTCGGCCTTATTTTGAACTACATCGAGCAGTACATCGAGCGGGTACATCAGCCCAAGGAGGAAGCATACCTTTACAAGGCCGTGCTCGAGCGCACCAGCGAAGGCAACGACATGATTGCAGAGTTCCAGCGCGAACATGCTGCCAGTCCGGAGATTGTTGCGCGGCTTCGCACTCAGCTGAAAGCCCTGGTGCATGACTATCCGGAAGGTGTCGCCGAGTTTCAGGCGGCACTCGAGGAGTACATCCTGATGATGCGCCATCACATCATGAAGGAGGAAAGCGAGCTGTTTCCATTGGCGCGCAAGATATTGACCGACGTGGACTGGGGCGAAATCAACCGCGCTTTTGCCGACAGCCACGATCCGCTCTTCGGGGAAAGCGTCCGCGTCGAATTTCGCGCCCTGATGTCGCGCATCGTCAATCAGGCGCCTGAACCGATAGGCTTCGGCCTCGTTGCGGATTTGGCACCGCCAGCCGAAGCGCATCCCGTGCTGCTGTCGGTTGATCATCTGAGCAGTCATTACGGGCGCATCCAGGCACTGCGCGGCGTCACGATCGAAGTCAGGCAGGGCCAGCTGGTCGCGCTGGTCGGTGCCAATGGGGCGGGCAAGAGTACGTTGCTCAGGGCAATTTCCGGCGTGCAGAAGGTATCCGGCGGGAAGGTGAATTTTGCCGGGCAGGACATCACGCATTTTCGCCCGGACCAGCGGGTACGGCTCGGTATCTGCCAGGTGCCGGAGGGGCGCCAGGTATTTGGCCCGCTGTCGGTGGAAGATAATCTGCGTCTGGGCGCCTATACTCGTTGCGACAAGGCGTCCATCAAGGAAGACATGGAACAGATGTACACCATGTTCCCGATCCTCAAGCAGAAATTTAGACAGGCGGCAGGAACCTTGTCAGGCGGTCAACAGCAGATGCTGGCAATGGCGCGGGCCCTCATGGGAAGACCAAAATTGCTGCTGCTGGACGAGCCCTCGATGGGTCTGGCGCCGTTGCTCATTCAGGAGATCTTCAATGCCATCATCAGTCTGCGTGAGCATGGCAAGACCGTCTTCCTGGTCGAGCAGAACGCCCAGGCCGCGCTGGCCATTGCAGATCACGCCTACGTGATCGAGACCGGAGAAACCGTTCTTTCGGGTACCGGCAGCGAATTGCTGGTGAATGAGCAGGTCAAGTCCGCTTACCTGGGCATCTGATTCGAAACGGATTGGTTTAGTTGCATGCTTGGAAATACTCTTTAGAATCACCCTGTCGCAATAGCTGTTATCAAAAATACACTAGGAGGAAATAACCGTGGTCAAACACTCGTTACTCAAGATCGTCACCGCTGCTGCCATTGCAGTCGGTAGCCTGTCCGCCTTTGCCGCCGACCCGATCAAGATCGGCTCGGTTCTTTCAGTCACCGGTCCCGGCGCCTTCCTTGGCGACCCCGAACTGAAGACCCTGCAGCTATACATCGAGAAGATCAACAAGGAAGGTGGCGTCCTCGGGCGCCAGTTGCAGCTGTTCCATTATGACGACGGATCGGATGCCGGCAAGGCCAACGGCTTCGCCAAGCGTTTGCTGGACGATGACAAAGTGGATGTGATTGTCGGCGGCACGCTGACCGGCTCCACCATGTCGATGATCCCTCTTGTGGAGAAGGCCGAAGTACCGTTCATTTCGCTCGCCGGTGCGGTGGTCATCGTCGAGCCGGTGAAGAAGTGGGTATTCAAGACGCCGCATACCGACCGCATGGCGGCCGAGAAGGTGTTCGATGACATGAAGAAGCACAACATCACCAAGGTCGCCCTGTTCTCCGAAACGAGCGGCTTCGGCGCGTCGGGCAAGAAGGAAACCGAGGCCATGGCGGCCAAGATGGGAATCACCTTGGTGGCCAATGAAACCTACGGGCCCAAGGACACGGACATGACCCCGCAACTGACCAAGATCAAGAACACGGCGGGCGTGCAGGCCGTATTCGTCTTTGGTCTCGGCCAGGGTCCCGCCGTAGTCAACAAGAACTACAGGCAACTCGGCCTCACCTTGCCGCTGTACCACGCACACGGCGTGGCATCGGAAGAGTTCATCAAGCTCTCCGGAACTGCAGCCGAAGGCGTCCGCCTCCCGGCGGCGGCACTGCTGGTGGCCAACAAGCTGGCTGCCAACGATCCGCAGAAGCCTGTGGTTACCGCCTACCGCAAGGCCTATAGCGACCGCTACAAGGAGGATGTGTCGACCTTCGGCGGTCATGCGTACGACGGTCTGATGATCGTGGTTGATGCCTTCAAGCGTGCCGGCTCCACCGACAAGGCCAAGGTTCGCGACGCCATCGAGGCGACCAAGGGCTATATCGGCACAGGCGGCAAGGTCACTATGTCGCCGACGGATCACATGGGTCTGGATCAATCGGCATTCATCATGCTGGAAATCAAGAATGGCGACTGGACGATCGCCAAGTGAGCCTGTCCGGCTGAATAAAAAGCCCGCTTCGCGGGCTTTTTTTATGTCCCCGGCGGGACGCCGGGGACGGTATCCCAGCGATATGTCTGCATTCCTTGGAGCGGGACGGTATCCCGGGATATGGGTAGCCGGCGGTGGTTCGCTGCTTCGCCACAACGGCTGTCTTGTCCAAGGCTGAAAGTCGGCGCTGGCGATACGGCGAATGTTTGGCCCAAGGCGACGCTTGAGTTGCGATCGATCCCGTCCGCTACGAATGCAAAGCTGGTCATAGACCGGCGTTAAGAACTCGAACGACCGCGGTAGTCAAGTCCTCCGGTAGAAGCCGGCTACAGGCAGACGATCGAGAATTTTGCCCATAGTCGTTATTCAACATACCGGAAGAATCGTGTTCATCCGGACTCTTCGGGCGTAACCGTGCGTCCGGAACCGGGAGCGCACGCAGTCACAAGGGCCGCGGATTCGCCAGTGGTGGGATCGGATTGGCTACGGCCAGCGCACCGCCGATGGCTCTGGAAGCGCAATAGTTCGACGTACTCAGGCGTGCAACTTGTGCCGGTGAAGGCGCTTTCGGCCAACAGGCTCTCTGCCGTACTACCCGCCGGCTGGACACCCGTCGACAGACCATAGCCTTGCAAGGGCTATTGCCGGCGCGCGTCTCG
>JANXRC010000069.1 GCA_025353195.1 Rhodocyclaceae bacterium | reverse complement strand
CGGCACGTACACCCCGTTTTGCCGGGTGACGCTGCGCGGTACCTGTGGCTGATCGTTGCTCGGCGTGGTGTGGCATCTGTTCGTAATCGCCGGCAGCGCCGCGCATTACTTTGTCATCGTGCATTATGTGCTGTAAGCGTCCACGGCGCCACGAACTGGCCCCGGCATGTCGCATTGGTCATGCAGTCCGGTCTGCTACTTTGTCCGGCTGAAATCCGGCGAGCGCTTCTCCTTGAACGCGGTGATGCCTTCGCGGGCGCCTTCGGTGCAGGCCGACTGGCCAAAGGCCGTGTAGCCTGTTTCCAGCGCGGCGGCAAAGGTCAGTGCGGCGGCGGCTTCGCGGATGGCCTGCTCGATGATGTCAATGCATTCGCGGCTGAGCACTTGCCCGTTTGCAGCCTTGGCTTCGATGACATCGATGGTTACGGCCACCGGTTCGTCGCCGATCGGGGTGATCCGTCCTGACAACTCGCCTACCCGGGCCACGGCCATGCTGATCAGCGACGAATAATCCTCCGCCAGCCCGTCGACCACGCCGAGTTCGTGGGCGCGGGACGCCTTCAGGCGTTCTGCCTGCCGCAGCATGGCGTTGAAGGTCGTTGCGGCATGGGGCCAGCGACGATAAGGCACCACCATGGCGCCGATGCCGGGCACGATGCCCAGGGTCACTTCGGGTAGCTGCAGCCAGGCGCGCTTCTGCGCCACGATACCGTGGCAGCGCATCGCCAGTTCGAGGCCGCCGCCCAGCGCCATGCCGTTCAGCGCCGCCACTACCGGCTTGGTCATCTGGTCCAGATGCACCAGTAGGCGGGAGCAGTCGCGTGCGTACTTTGCGGAGGCCGGCGCATTGCCCAGCAGATCGACGAAGCGGCCGATGTCGGCGCCGGCGCAGAAGGCCCGCGTGCCGTAGCCGACGAGGACGAATCCAGTTACCGTCGGGTCTTTTTCGTGTTGGCGGATGACCGAGAGGATTTCATCGGTCATCTCATCATGCAATGCATTGAGGGCTTCAGGCCGGCGCAAGGTGATGACCTTCACGCCTTCGATGTCATCGACCAGAATGTGCCGCAGAAAGCCTTGGTAGGCGTCGAAGCTGCGCCTGGGCATGGGCATCCCGGGACGTTCCTCGCGCAGGCGCATCAGCGCCCGGCCGCTGGTCGGTTCGCCCAGCGTGCGCATCAGATCCAGCGGACCGTTCTTGAATCCGAGCGCGAGCCGGCAGCCCAGATCGAGGTCGGCCGCATCGCCGATCTGGCGATCGACGATGTCCACGCTCTGTGAGAACAGGATGCCGAGCAGGCGCTCGCGTACGGCCTGCGCCGCAGGTTCCGCCACCGGGACGCGCTTGCCGGGTGGTACCGTGACCCAGGTGTCCACCGAGCGGAATAGGGTCGCCGGGCGATAGTGTTCGCCTTCCATCTCGGCCTGCAGCGTGTTGGTTTCGGTGATGATCGGATTGCCGCGCGCCAGGTTAAGCACGAAGAACGGCCCGGCATGCACGAACTCGGCGGCAACGCTATCGACTTCGGCCGCGGTGGCGCGGTCGAGCAGCATCGCCGACTCGTTGCACCAGTTGTCGAAGATGCGGTCGAGCATGAAGCAGGCCACATCGGCGGTTACCAGCGGCACCTTGCCGGTCATGCAGAACACCCAGCGCAGGTACTCCACCACGGCCGGATCGGTCTGCTTCCAGCGAATGACTTCGACCGCCGGATTGCGCCAGGCCGGGGCGAAGAAATGCGTCACCGTGGCCCGCTCCGGGTGTTTCAACTGCGAGAAAATCTGCGCCGCCGGCAGGGAACTGGTGTTGGAGGTGATCAGGGCGTCGGTGCGGACCACTGCCTCGATCTGGGCAAAGATCTTCCGCTTGAGCACCAGGTTTTCCGTGGCGGCTTCAATCACCCAGTCGCACCCGGCGATGTCGGCATAGTCGAGCGTGCCGACCAGATTCGAGGTCACGGCCGCCGCATCGGCTTCGCTCATCTTGCCCTTTGCCACGGCTTTCTTCGAATAGTCCTGAAAGCGCAGCAGGGCGTTGTCCACTGCCTTTTGCGAAACATCGACGAGATACAGCTTCAGGCCGGGCAGCGCGCTCTTGAGGTAGTAGCCGATGTCGGGGCCGATGGTGCCGGCGCCAATTACCGCGACGGCGCGAGGCATGGCCCGGGTTGGAGTGGCAAGCAGAGGATTGGCGAAGGGTGCGGTCATGGCGGGATCCTGTTTGTGTATGCGGTATACAATCGAAATTATCCAACATTATCCGCGATCGCACAATCGCCATGCCGGTGTCTGGGGATAAGTGGTCGGAACACATTCCGACCGGCTGTCATCCGCGATGCTATCGGACGCAGTTCAGGTTTTCGCCACCCCGGAGGGGGGTGGCCCTGATCAACTCGTGTCTTGCTTACTGCGCAAGAATCCACTGCGCAAGGTTCTTGATCTCTTTTGCGTCCTTGGTGTTGATGATCTTGTGATCTTCTTCCGTACCGTCGGTCAATTTGACCTTCGATGCGGTCGTCATGTTCTTGATTACCTTTTCCTCGCCATCGGCCTTCCCCTTGAATTTTGCCGCGACCTTCTTGTAGGACGGGCCTTTCTTGTCCTTGTCGACGGCGTGACACTTGGTGCAGTCGTTTTTCTTCGCCAATGCCTTTGCGGCTTCCTCGTCGAAGGAAAAGGCTCCGCCGGAGAATGAGAATGTGGCGACAGCAAATGCAAAGCTGAGAATTGCGCTATGGGCAGAATGCGATTTCAATTTAGATCTCCTTTTCATTTAAAGATTAAACAATTATCATATTCTGATTCGTTTGACTGCAGCATCTCGCAGTGCTGCGCCTGGCTCAGTCTCTCGAAGCTGGCTAGTGACCGATGCGGATGTGCTCCCTTCGATTGGCTTCCGAAACAAATTCTTCCAGTTCGGGATCCATTGCATTGCGCGACGAGACAATCCCGATCGGATTGCCGTTCTCGACCACCGGCGTGTGGCGGAAGCCATTTTCCTGCATCATCACCAAGGCATATCCGTAAGACATGTTGGGACCGACAGTCAGCGGCTCGGCAGTCATCACCTCGGCCAATCGAGTGGTCCGCGTATCCAGCCCGCGCGCGATAACCCGAAACAATGCGTCGCGTTCGGTAAAAATTCCGATCAGGCGCCCTTGGTCGACGACCATTGCCGCCCCTGTCTTTTTCTCGGCCATCAATTCTGCAGCTTTGCTGACAGAGGTCTCGGGCGACAGGGAAAGCGCGTGCTTCGCCTCCATAACATCCTTAACCAATAGATCGAACATGAGATTCCCTTCCCTGAGGCTGCAAACGTGCGCCAAGTCATTCTCGGCAACATCTCCTCGGTGATGGTAAGGGGCTGCGCGCCAAAGGTTATTGATAATGATCAAACTTACGTTGCACTAACCCACGGCGTCGCGCGAGCAGGAATCGATCAGCAAAATCGAGTACCAGCGGATCGTGCGGACCACCTCACTGCTCGGACAGTCCGAAAAGCTATGCCTTGCGTGGCGCGCTCGGCGTTACCAGGGCTTTCCAGAACACGATGAAATAGAGCATGAATGCCGCTGCCCAAAACCCGGCGGCGAGCGCTACGACTCCGCTGCCCAGACCGAGGACGGTGGCCGCCAGCCGTAGCAGGGCGGCGATGAACATCAGGACGTAGGCGCTGCGCATGGCGAGTGGCACTACCAGCGGGCGCCCTGTGTGGCGCAGGCTGACCCGGGTCATCAGTCCCAGCATCATTAGCCCGAGACTGCCCACCGTGAAGGCGTGTACCCAGGCGATTTCCGGGATGACTCCGGTCAATTCAGCGATGGCCTTGAGCGCGAAGGCAAGCACCAGCCAGCCGAAGCCGAGGTGCATGACCAGCAGCAATGGCACGTCGGCCACCCGCCAGCCTTTCCAGCGGGCGGTGCGCCAGGCGTGCAGCACTGCGCAGGCCAGCGCGCTGGCGCCGACCCATGTCGCCGGTGCGCCGGCAAGTTCCGCCACTGCGAGCAGGAGCACCGCACCGACGGCGGCAATTTCCAGCTTCATGTTGAATGGCGCCTGGTCGCCGCGGCCTTTTTCGCGCAGGGCATTGCCGGTGAAGATCGGTGCCAGTACGCCGCCCTTCAGGACATACAGGACGACGACGGTATACAGGGCGAGACGCAGGGCTCGCCAGACTTCGGTGTAGTTCTCGGTGACAACGCCATGGTGATAGATCAGGTTGGCCGCAAACAGCGCGAGCAGGATGGGCAACAGGAGCAGGTAGAGCCTGTTGCGCGCACGCAGCAATTGCGGTGTGACCATGACGAATACGGCGGGGAAGAGCAGGCAGTCGACCACCGGCTGCACCAGCGGCGGCAGCCACGGAGCGGCCCAGAAAGCCATACGCCCGGCCAGCCACAGCGCAACCAGCAGAACCAGCCGGGAGCCGCGGATTTCCTCGGTCCCGGCCCAACTTGGCAGCGCCGTTAACACAATGCCGATGATGATCGCCGCCGAAAAGCCGAAGATGAACTCGTGGCCGTGCCGGAACTGCAGCGGCACATCGCCGGAGGGCAGGTTCCATAGCCCGAGAAACGCCCCCAGCCATGCCGCGACCAGAAGCGGCGCATAGAGCGCGCCGAGGAAATAGAAGGGTCTGAAGGCGCTGGACCAAAGGGAGTTGCTAATAAGTGGTTTCAAGCGGCAGGTTGTATCAGATCGTGGGCAGTTGCCGTGATGCTATCACTGACCCTCAATTGTCCGGCTCCGGTTCAGAGCGCGCGACCCCGTTCCAGCGCTTCAAGATTGACAGCCCGCTGTGCGGGTCCGCTCAAGGTCTCGATGGCTTCGCGAACATCGTCGTAGGTGAAGGGAAAGTGTTCCCGGCTCGAGCCGAAACCCAGGAGCACGAGGTTGGCCACCATCGGGTTGTTCATCCGCAGCGCCACGGCGTCGGCATTGCAGCTATGGACGACCACCTCCATTTCACCCAGCAGGTCGGCCACCCGCCGGTCGGGAAAAGATTGCGCATCCGGGGCGTTGACCACGCACACGGCGGCTCTCCCGTTGTGCTTGGCATGGAGATAGGGCAGGGTGCGATGAGCCTCCATGCAATCGAGCGCGAGCAGCAGGTCGGCGTCGCCTTCGCATACCAGCGGACTGTCGAACTCGCCGATCTTCAGATGGGTCATCACGGAACCGCCGCGCTGGGCCATGCCGAATGTCTGGGAGCCGAGTATCCGCAGATTCTTGCGCCGGGCCATTTCGGTAAATACCTTGGCCGCGAAGAGTACGCCCTGTCCGCCGACACCGGCGATAACTGTCTGGCATTTCATGTGCGTGCCTCCATTTGAAGGGAATTCCGCGGCCGTATGGCTCCTTGCGCGCATACCTGGATGCACATGCCGCAATCGATGCAGGTGCGTCGGTCGATGTCGACCAGGCCATCCGATCCTTTCTTGAGTGACGGGCACTCGAACCAGGTGGTGCAATAGCCGCAGGCAATGCAGACGCCGGTCTGCGGCATGCTGATCGCGCTGCGCGGGCATTCCGCCGCGCAAACGCGGCAGGCCGTGCATTTACCCTGGTCGATCCGATAGGCGCCGTCGACGTGCGTGATCGCTTCGGTGGGGCAGACATTGACGCAGATGTCGCATTGGGTGCAGACGCCGCAATGGAAGCAGCGCTCGCGGGCTTCGGCGGTGGCTTCGGCAGAGCCCAAACCGAGATTGACCTCGTCGAAGTTCCAGATCGAATCGTTCGGTGCGCGATGCCGGGCTTCCGCTCGCGGCGCCTTGCGGAAGAACTGCAGCTTGATGGCGTGCGGGCCCGGTACCGCGGCCGCTTGGCTGGCGCGTGCCGACAGGCAGGTCGCGCTCGCATAA
>JANXRC010000056.1 GCA_025353195.1 Rhodocyclaceae bacterium | reverse complement strand
AGGTTGGCCGCCAGATAGCGGTCGCCCATAGCCATGAACACCTGGACGAACAACGGCAATGCCACTTGCATTTCGACGGAAACGGATTTGCGTGGCGCCGTTTTGAGCCGCTCGGCGGTGGCGACGAACACCAGCGCCAGCAGCAAGGCCGCCAGCCAACTCTTGTAGACGTAGTGCGTTCTCGCCGTCACGTCACCGCCGACTATTCAAAGTCCCGGCGCGTGAAGATGATCACCGCCAGCGTCAACAGCAACGCCGCATAGCTGGCAGCCATCACGAGGCCCAGTCCGACGGCCTGCCCGTCCGGCGTCAGGCCATACATGGGCCAGACCCGCCAATCCAGCCGCGATAAATCGGGCAGCACCCACTGGATGGCGTCGATGACGGGCGCCAGGCGCATCAGGCCCATGTCGCCCTCCGCACCCTTCGCCAGATACTCGGCCACCGCGCCCAGGCTCTTGCCGCCCACGGCGAAGGCCAGGCCCAGCGCCAGCGGCAGCATCGGCACCGTGGAAAAGCTAGCGACCCAAAGCGCGAACGCCGCTACCACGGCGGCATCGAGCCACACCCCGGCCACCGCGAACCAGTAAGGGAAACCCGGGGCTATGGCAAAGCCTTGCACATAGCCCTTGCCCAGACTCAGAACTGCCAGCCACAGCAGCATGCCCAACAGCACGGCGGCCAACGCAATCAGCCCCAACACGCCCAGATAGCGCCCGATGATGTAGTGGCCGCGGGCCACCGGATAGGTCAGGGCAAACAAGACCGTGCGCCGCTCGATTTCGCGCGCGACCAGTTCCTGGACCCAGAACAGTGAAAACAGGATCAGCGTGATGCGCAGACCGGACAAGCCGACATCAAGGGCCACCGTCTGCGGTTGGCGGGGCGAAAACGACGCCGCAAGATAGGCGACACCGACCAGCAAGGCACCGAGTATCAGGATGGCCTGAATGCTCCGGCTGCGAAGGCCGGCACGCCCGGCGGAAAGCATGAACTGCCACATGTCGCCATCCTAACAAAAAGAGCGCACCCACTGGGTGCGCTCTTTCGTGAAACAAAAACCCTGCTTACGAGCCAGAAGCGATCGTCGTTGCGGCAGCGTTGGCCGCCGTAACATCGGCAGCGTTGCAAGCGTCGTTGGTGCCGAGGCATTTCAGGTGGACCGCGACTGCCCCGCCATTGCTGGTGCCCTTGAACGACTGGTTACCCTTCTTTGAACCCGAAGCCACGGCAAACGCGGTACCCGAAACTTCGTTGAAGCTCACGCCGGTGTTTGCCGAGCACTGAACGTCAAAACCGGTCTTGACGAAAACCGGAGTGTTTACCGGCGTACCGGAACCGCCATTGATTTTCACCTTGGCGGCTATGCCGCCATTGCAGGCACACAATTCGCCGGTCGGGCCGGTCGAAGAGGTGGGCGCCGTAACGTCTGCATTGGTACCGCCCATGTCACACGCCGCAGCAAACGCACCGGTCGAACACAGGCCGGACATCAAACCTATCAGAAGTATCTTTTTCATTTAATTTCCTTTGTATAAGTCAAACCAACCAGATAGATCAAACCAATCAGGTATCTGTGGGTTGGACTAGGTCGAATTGGCAATCGCTGAGGTTAAGACGTTCTTGGCGTCCGATTGGGCGGCCTTGTTCTCGGCCTTCTTGGTGTACTCGGTGAACTGCGGAATCGCGATGGCCGCCAAAATGCCGATGATCGCGACCACGATCATCAGTTCAATCAGGGTAAAACCCTTTTGCAGCTTGGTCATATGAATTCTCCTGGAGAAAGCGCGACGGGTGTCGCTGCGGCAGATGATGCACAAGTCGTGCCAAGAGCCATCCCACTTCCCTGCGGTCCTTAAGGTAACCCTGAACGCCATTTCTGACAAAAAACGTCACATCCCTGCCCCGTCGCGTCATGCCGCAAGACATTAGATGTACTCGGCGAGTTCGAGGGACGGCGGCTACCTTGGAGGCACGACGGGGTATTCATCCACGGCCGGAGGTGCAGATGAGCGCGGTACCGGATCAAGCTATGCGGTCAGGGCCACCTCATCCACCGCGTCAATCTGCACCGGATCGAGAAACTGCTTCGCGTATTTCAGGTAGACCTGTTCCTTGACGAAGACATCGAACAGGTCCGGGTCGATATGGCCACCCTTCTTGAAATTGGCCATGATGCGCATCGCTTGCGACAGCTTCATGCCCTGCTTGTAGGGGCGGTCGCGCGCGGTCAGCGCCTCGAAAATGTCGGCGATGCCCATCATTCGTGCCTGCACGGACATCTGCTCGCGGGTAAGCCCCTTCGGGTAGCCCTTGCCGTCCATGCGCTCGTGATGCCCGCCTGCGTATTCGGGTACCTTGGTCAGATGCTTGGGCCACGGCAGCTGTTCCAGCATCTTGATGGTGGCCACGATGTGGTGATTGATGATGTCGCGTTCCTTGAGCGTCAGCGTGCCGGCGCGGATGGTCAGATTGACGACCTCGTCGGCACTGAGGAACTCTGTCTCCACGCCGTCGACATTGCGCCACTTGCGGCGGCTGCCGATGTCGCGCACGCGTTGCAGATCGGCTTCCTTCATGGCCTCGCCGCCGACATTGGTCTTGCGCAGAAACGCCCGGTCCTCGTCGAGCACGCGGACTTCCTCGTGGTAGTCCTGCCAGATCTGCGCGTCCGCAGCGGCGTCGACTTCTTCGCGCAGGGCAAGCTGCTTGTGCAATGCGTGAATTTCGGCATCACGCTTGAGCACTTCGAAGCGGGTGTCGATCAGATGCACGCGATCAAACAGGGTTTGCAACTTGGTCGCCTTGTCCACCACATGCACCGGCGTGGTGACCTTGCCGCAATCGTGCAGCAGGCCGGCGATCTTGAGTTCGTAGCGATCGCGTTCATCCATCTTGAATGAGGCCAGCGGTCCTTCCCGCGTCGCGTCTGTTGCCTCGGCCAGCATCATGGTCAGGGCCGGCACGCGCTGGCAATGACCCCCGGTATAGGGTGACTTCTCGTCGATTGCCAGGTTGATCAGATTGATGAAGGCCTCGAAAAGTTCTTCGAGCTGGGTGATCAGCAGGCGGTTGGTCAGGGCGATGGCGGCCTGCGAGGCGAGCGATTCGGCCAGGCTCTGGTCGGCGGATGAAAACGGGTTGACTTGATGCGTTTGCGGATCCATCGCGTTGATGAGCTGCAGCACGCCGATGATCTCGCCCTCGTGGTTCTTCATCGGCACCGTCAGAAACGACTGTGAGCGATAGCCGGTACGCGCGTCGAAACTCCGGGTCCCGGAGAAGTCGAATCCCGCCTCGGTATACGCGTCGGCGATATTGACGGTCTTGTCATGAATGGCGGCATAGGCGGCCACCATCGAGTCATTGGATTCGCCCTTGGCGTTGGTCAGCGGCAAATTCGGGAAATTGATGGCGTTGCCCGTGGTGCCGCCCATCGCGATATGGAGCGAATCGGTGCGCAGGATCTCGAACCGTAGCGCCTGCCCATCCTCGGTCATGCGATACAGCGTTCCACCATCGGCATGGGTGATGGTCTTGGCCGCGACCAGGATGGTCTCAAGCAGCCGGTTGATGTCGCGCTCTTTGGAGAGCGCGACGCCGATTGAATTCAGTTGTTCGAGACGGCGAAACAGATCGCTGGGGTTATCCACGCCGACTCCTTACTTGATGCAGACAGCCCGTACCTGCTTGAGATCGGTTACCCCTTGCAAGGCCTTTTCGAGACCATCCATCTTCAGTGTCAGCATGCCATCCGCGAGTGCCTGGGCGAACAACTGCACGACGCGGGCGTGCTCCTGAATCAGCTTCTTCAGCGGCTCGGTGCCGATCATCAGTTCATGCAAGCCGACACGGCCCTTGTATCCGCTGCCGCCGCAGGCATCGCAACCCTTGGCCCGGGTGAACACAAAGTGGCCGTCCTTGCCGTAATCCTTGAACAGGCGCTCCTCCGTCGCCGCGTAGGCGGACTTCATGTCTTTCAGGAAAAGCTCGGTATTCTCCAGTTCGCTGCAATACTCTTTCATGAACAGCCTGATTTCATCGGCGTCCGGCGTATAGCTCTCCTTGCATTTGCACAGCCGCTTGGCCAGACGCTGGGCAAGAATGCCGAGCAGGGCATCGGAGAAGTTGAAGGGGTCCATGCCCATGTCGAGCAGGCGGATGATGGATTCAGGTGCGCTATTGGTGTGCAGGGTGGCGAACACCAGGTGACCCGTAAGCGACGCCTCAATGCCGATGCCGGTGGTTTCGGCATCGCGCATTTCACCCACCATGATGATGTCCGGATCAGCGCGCAGGAAGGCCTTCATCACCATCGGAAAGTCCATCACCTTCTTGTTGACCTGAACCTGGCGCAGGCCCTTCTGGGTGATTTCCACCGGATCTTCCGCAGTCCAGATCTTGGTATCCACCGTGTTGAGATAGCCCAGCACCGAGTGCAGCGTAGTGGTCTTGCCGGAACCGGTCGGACCGCAGACGAAGAACAATCCGTAAGGCTTGCCAATGGTCGCCTTGAGCTTGGTCAGATTGGTCGGCAGCACACCCAGTTTGTCGAGCGGGATCGGTTCGCCGCCGGCAAGGATACGCATCACGACGTCTTCGACACCGCCGCTGGTGGGGATCGTCGCCACCCGCAGTTCGATATCCAGCGGACCGTATTTCTTGAACTTGATCTTGCCGTCCTGCGGCTTGCGGCGCTCTGCAATATCCAGGTCGCACATGATCTTGAGGCGCGCCACCATGGCGTTGCGATAGCTGGCGGGCACTTCGATGTACTTCATCAGCGAGCCATCCTTGCGCAGGCGGATCAGGACCTTGTCCTTGCCGAGGCCCGGCTCGATGTGAATATCCGAGGCACCCATCTGATAGGCATCGATGATGACCTTGTTGACCAGCTTGACCAACTCATTGTCGGCCGCCGCGGAGATATCGTCGCCCGCACCTTCACCTTCCTCTTCCTGATCCAGGGTCGACAGCAGATCACCGACCGAACTGTCATCCGTGAAGCCGGGGACGCCGGCGGCGCCGAAGAGCTGATCGATCGTCTGCACGAACTCGTGGTTGGTGGTGACCCGATAGACAACCTTGGCCCGCGGGAAGACGTTGTTGACGACACGCGAGCCCTTGACCTGCTCGGGGTCCATGCAGATCACCATCACACCTTCGGCTCCCTCCTCGACGGGAGCCCATCTGGCCTGTTCCAGAAAGTCCCGCTTGAGGTTCTTCAGTAGATCGACGGGCTTGATCCGATCGGCCCGGAACGCCTCATACGGCACATTGAAGAACTTGCTCAAGGCAGCGCCCAGAGCCGGATGCTTGACCTGGAACTCGTTGACCAGAACTTCCTCGATGTCGAGATTCTTCCGCCGCGCGGTACGCGTTGCGAGTTCCAGTTCCTGCGCCGAAATGACCGCATCGGAGACCAGGTGGTCGTACTTTGTCTTGACGGCTTGCGCCGGCTTGCTGCGCTGGTTGAAGGCGATCGCCATCGTCTCGCACAGCCCCTTGGCGCCTTCCTGGGCAACGGTGGTAAATGGCGTGCCCGCCTTGTTGTTGATGATCTGGACAACGCCGAGCAGCTCGCTGCTCTGCGCATCAACAATAGGCGCCACCAGCATCTGCTTGGTGCGATAGCCGGTCCGCTTGTCAACTTCCTGCAGAAAGCGCAGCGAGGGGTTGATCGCCTTGAGTTCCGCATCGTCATAGACGTCTCGGATATTGACGGTCTTCTTGGCCAGCGCCACGTGGCCGGCAATACTCTGGTCCGCGATCGGAAGGCGCAGATCCTTGAAAGAATTCAGGCCGGTCTTGATCTTGGAAACGATGGAAGCCTTGTCGTCACCGATGGAATAGACCGTCAAGCGATCGGCATTGAACAAGCTGCAGATGTCGCCGGATAGTTCCAACATGATTTCGTCGATGTTGGAGGTAGCGTGAATCTTGTTGGTAACAACCTGAAGGTTCTTGAAGAAGGCGAGGCGGCTGTCGACATCGGCCTCGGCAGGTGCGGCAGGAACGGCACTCATTTGACTGACTCCATGGCACCAGCGCGCGCCCTCATGCCGCCATCGAGCAGGGCAGCTTGAAGTCCACGCTGGGAAAGCAAAAATGCAGCAGCCGAACTGCGACGTCCCGTCTGGCAATAGACAATGTATTCCTTCGCCGGGTCGAGCGCCGCCGAAGCCTGGCGAATGTCGTTGAGCGGAATGTTGATGGCACCCGGATAGCCGTCACTCTGATACTCGGCCGGGAAACGTACGTCAATCCATGTCGCGCCGGCAGCCACCTTCCGCGCGGCCTCCTCGCCAGTCACCTTCAGCAGCAGGGGTGCCAGCAGCAATTGGTCGAAATCCTCCTTCGACAAGCGCAGCAGCATGCCGTCCGTACTCATCGTCACGGTTGCATTGCGCACCGTTTCCGCCACCAGGGCCTCTTCGCCGAAAGCATTGCCTTCCTTGAGTTCTGCCAACTGCACGGGAGACCCCGCGACCAGCCGGGAAACCTTGCAGCGTCCGCTCTCGATCAGGTAATAGTAATCGCCGGGATCGCCCTGCTTGATTATGGTCTCGCCACGCTTGGCGGGAACGCGCTTGAACTTGTCCAGCAGCCTCTGAATATTGGCCGGGGGCAGTGAAGCAAACGCGCCAACCGTAAGATTATCCAAGGCGAACATCCCTGACATCATGCGCCAGTCGGTTTGATCGGCACCGCCCAGCGCGATCTCGCCGGAGGGAACCAACTGGTTCCAGGTCACCACGATATCCAGAGTGTCCTCCTCCAGACTGAGCAGTTCGACATCAGTGATGGCCTTGCTCCGAATGGGGATTTTTCCGCCACGCGCCACAGGAACCGCCGCAAGATCATAACCACCCACCAAAACACGCGAAGCGCCATCCTGCATACTCACCAAGAGCTGCCCCCGCACCAGATAGACCACCTGGCCACTCCAGTGGGTGGCGCTAAACGGATCGGAAGCGCGTGCGAAAGCATGCATGCGACAGCGCGGCAGCAACTCCCGCAGACCCTCCCCACCGATTGACTTCAGAGGTTGCAGGCGCGCCAGCAGGTCGATGCTAACCGGTTCGGTCATGGTCAGATTTCGAACAACTGATTGTTCTGCAGCATGCCGGGGCGGAATTCGCTGCCAATGCGATCTTCGATCTCCTGCATGGTCAATTCGATTTGTCCTGGCTTCAAGTGAGTAATGAAGATTTCGGCATCTCGCTGGAGATTTGTCAGTTCCTCCAGCAGCATGCTCGGGCACAAATGCAGGGACGCCACGGCCAGGTCCTTTTCCCGATCAGAGAAGGCACACTCGATGATCAGGTAGCGCAGATTGCGCATCAGGTTCACCTGCTTCCACAATTCGGGACATGGCCCGGTGTCACCGGTAAATACCAGACTGGCATGCCCCGAATCAAGCTGATACCCGACCGCCGGCACGGTGTGGTTGGCCGGCAGGGGAACCACTTTGCGGCCATCAAGATCTATCGGTTCGCCCACGCGTATCGGGGAAAACCTGAGAAAGGGCTTCTCCGCGGTCGGTATCTCGCTGAAATCAGGCCAGATGGCCCAATTGAAAATGTGCGCGCGAATGATTTCCAGCGTTGCCTCGGTGGCATGCACTATCAGCGGCCGATTGCGCATGTCGCCCACCGTATCGACCATGAACGGCAGGCTGGCGACATGGTCCAGATGCGAGTGGGTGATGAAGACGTGATCAATCTGGGCGAGTTCGGCGATCGCCAGATCACCGACGCCCGTTCCGGCGTCAATCAGAATGTCGTTGTCGACCAGCAGCGACGTGGTACGCAAATGTCGCCCGCCGATCCCACCGCTACAACCGAGAATGCGTACCTTCATTATCTCTATTTCGTCTCAAAAATGGTGACGCCATCCCAGTTCTCGCCGGGCGGTTCTTTGCGCAGGTGTTCAACGCGTTTGACGTACAGATCATAGAGGTAACGCGGCTTCATGCGCTGCAGATTCATCAGCGTCACTTCCGCCTTGTCCCAGTCCTGCGCACGGTAGGCGCGCAATGCTTGATTCCACAGTTTGATCTCTTCCATGTCCTCTGCCGAGACCTTGCCCTCCTCGCCGACCGGTTCATAAATGCCGACCGGATCCACTTTCCCCTTGACGCGCACGCGATCCAGTTCACGGAAGACAAATTCCTTCTTCAGCAGTTCCCGCGTGCTTTCGCCGGCGATCATGCCAACCCCGTACTGCTTGGTGATGCCTTCCAGGCGGGAGCCAAGGTTGACCGCGTCGCCCATCACCGTGTATGACTGGCGCACGCTAGATCCCATGTCGCCGACCGTCATCGGACCCGTATTCACGCCGACGCCGATCTTGAGCGCAGGCCAGCCGCGCGCCACCAGATTCTTGTTCAACTCCTGCAACGCAACATGCATTTCCAGCCCCGTAAGCACCGCATTCCTGGCATGTTCCGGATCATCGACCGGCGCACCCCAGAATGCCATGATGGCGTCGCCAATATATTTGTCGAGCGTACCACGATGCTTGCGCACAATCAGGGTCATGGCGCCGAGGTACTCGTTCATCAGGGTTGCCAACTCGTTCGGCTCCAGGCCTTCGGAAATGGTGGTGAATCCTCGTATATCGGAAAACAGCACGGTAAGTTCGGCCTTGCGCCCGGCCATGCTGTAGTGCTCCGGGTCGCGACTCATTTCCTCAACCAGTTCCGGCGGCACATATTGCCCGAACAGCCCGGTCAGCTGGCGCTTGGTTCGCGACTCGACAAAATAACCCCACGACATGTTCATCGCGTAGAGGAGCACGATCGCGATCATGCCATTGGCCAGCGGCAGAACGACATTGGCGACATGCCAGAAGCTGAAATTCACGCTGAGCAGCAGCACCAGCACGATGACCCCGACCAGCGTTGCGCGCAACGGCGACAGCATCGGCAACAGGAAAGCCATCACCGCGCCGGCAATCAGCACCAGCAGTACGTCGGCACCGAGAATATAGGGAGGCTTGTGCTTGACGATGCCATCCAGCATGCCCGCGATCAGGTTGGCATGTATCTCGACCCCCGGATAGGCAGCTCCGACCGGCGTCGCCCGCAAGTCCATGAGTCCCGGCGCCGTGGTGCCGACCACTATCACGCGCCCGGCGAGCTTTTCCTTGGGCACGCGATCGTTGAGCACATCGGTAATCGAAATATAGGGAAAGCTTCCCTGATAGCCGCGATAGGGAATCAGCGTCGCTGCATTTTCGTCCACCGGAATGCGCATCACTCCGCCACCGGCCGCCTTCAGATCGAGCCACTCCATGCCCGCGTAGGATCCCGGAGAGGTTTCCGGATAGCCCGGTGTAATCGGAGGATTGCCCAGCAGATTACGCACCATCGCCAGGGCGAGTGACTCGTAATACTTCCCGTTGTATTCCACCAGCAAGGGCACTCGCCGCGAAACACCATCTAGGTCTACCAGCGGGTTGAAATGCCCCGCGCCAGCCGCCGCCTTCTGAAATTCTGGCAGATTGCCGCCACAGCTGACCCATCGCGTAAATATTATGTTGCGACCGTTGAAAGTGCCGGCCGGGAATGCCGCTTCCGGAGCCGCGCCGGAACTCACGCCGCCTTCCTTGCTGGAAAAGTAGTAACCGAGGATGACCGGTCGATCCTTTAGCGCTGCAGCGAAGCGCGCATCGTTATCAAGCCGCGGCCGCAGCTCGCGCAACGTCGATTGAAAGCCAGCCACATCCTTGAGTTCCTTCTTCGCCAGGGATTCCAGTGACTTGAGGCCAGAACTCTCGTCGGGCTCGGCGAAGACGACGTCGAAGCCGACCAACTTGACTCCGTACTGATCAAACAGTTTCGTCATCAAGGTCGCGAGCTTGTCGCGGCCCCATGGCCAGCGCCCCTGTTCCGCCAGCGACTTTTCGTCGATGTCGAGAATCACCACGCGCTGGTCAATTCCTTGCGGCATCGTCAGACGCACCTTCGCATCGTAGATGAGCGCGTCCATGTGATTGATGAACGGAATCTGGAAAATACGCGCGGAATGGCCGAGCAGGACCAGAAGGATCAGAAGTCCGAGTCCGTAGCGGGGAAGATACTGTTTCAATACGTCTCCTGGGGTTGCATCACTTTCGGATTCAGCTCTTCAGGAAGAATTCCATCTTGATCCCCGCCAGTTCGATCACATCATGGTCAGCGAGTTGATGCGCCTGGGTGGAGAGCGCCTTGCCATTGACTACCGGGAAGGTGGCGCCTTCAACATGGGTGATGAAGTAGCCATGCGGGCGACGGGCGATGACTGCGACCTGAACGCCGGGTTTGCCCAGCGTGGTCAACGTCTTGGTCAACTCCATTTCCTTGCCGGCATTGCCGCCCGAAAGCAGCTGAATCACTCCCAACGGAAGCGGAGTAGCGGGAGCCGCTGCTGGCGCGGCGGAAGGTGGCGGCGCCACCATGCCCGGGGAGGTCGCAGCATGGGCTGCGGCCGCAGGAGCAGCAGCGGGAGTTGCTGGAGCGGGAGCCGCGGGAGCGCCGGCGGCCGCCTCGGCAGCCGGCTTCGGCGCGGCGCCGGGACGCAGAATCATGGTCTTTTCGAAGTCTGCGTTTGAGGTCTGCTGCGGAACCTCGCTGACATACTTCAGGCGGTACTTGCCGAGTTCGACGGTATCGCCGTTCACCAGGAAGTGCTTCTTGATCGACTGGCCATTGACGAAGGTGCCGTTGGTACTGCCCAAATCTTCCAGAAAGGAATCATTGAGGATGGTAATCACCACCGCGTGTTCACCGGAGATCGCCAGATTATCGATCTGGATATCATTGTGCGGCTTGCGACCGATCGTGGTGCGCTCCTTGGTCAAGGGAAATTCCTTGAGCATCGTGGTTTCCATGCTGAGTATGAGCTTAGCCATTTTCTTTGTCCTTCGAGGTCACTGAGCGCTGCATTACTTGAACCAAGTCAGGAAACGGGCCCACCAGCCGCGCGCGGCCGGATATTCACCCTTCACCTTGACCAGGATTACCGAAACATTGTCGCGGCCACCGTTGTCGTTGGCCATCTCAATCAACTGCGATGCACACAACTCCAGATTGGCCGACAGAGCGCCCAGCGTCATGCCTATCTCTTCGTCCTCAACCATGTCGTTGAGGCCATCGGAACAAAACAGGTAGACATCGCCGGGCAACACGTCGTGATCGTGTATCTCCGCCGCTACTTCGGGATCAATGCCGACGGCACGCGTGACCAGATTCTTGTTCTGCGAATGGCGCGCCTGTTCGGGGGTGATCAGGCCGGCCTCGATCTGCTCCTGCAGCAGCGAATGGTCGCGTGTGACCTGCTGAAAATCCTCGCCACGCAAACGGTAGAACCGCGAGTCGCCAATATGCCCGACCGTCACCTTGTTGTCATGAAACACACCCACCACCAGGGTCGTGCCCATGCCGGCACACTGCGGCTCGTTCTGCGCCTTCTGATAGATGGCGCCATTGATTCGCGCGACTTCAGCCTCGATTGTGACATGTGCCCAGGACTTGCCGGAAGCGTCCTTGCTGCTCGGTGCACGCTCGATAAAGGCTTTTTCCAGTTCAGTGCCGAGCAGCGCCGTGGCCATGCCGCTGGCAACCTCACCGGCGTTGTAGCCACCCATGCCATCGGCCAGCACGGCAAACCCGCGCAGCGGATTGGCCATGACCGAGTCCTCATTGTTCGTGCGCACCATGCCAGGATTGCTTTGGGTGACAATTTCCAGAACAGCGCTCATATCCATGGTTCGGCCCTCAAATGCTGATATCGACGCCGGAATCACCGGCGGCGGCGCTGCCGGGGGTCATGGCCATACAAGTGCGAATGTCACGCGCGAATTCCGCCCCGGTCTGGTAGCGCGCGTCCGGATCCTTGGTCATCGCCCGGTCGATAATCGCCACCAGGCAGTCCGGCAGATCGGGATTGATGCTGCGAATGTCCGGCTGCGGTTCATTCGCAATGCGGAACATCAGTTGCGCCATCGAATCGCCCTCGAATGGCAGCTTGCCGCAGGACATCTGGTACAGCATCACACCCAGCGAGAAAAGGTCGGAACGGCCATCGATCTTCTTGCCCGCCAGTTGCTCGGGTGACATATAGCTGGGCGTGCCGAGCACCATGCCGGTCTTGGTCTTTGATGAATCGGTAATGCGCGCAATACCGAAGTCAGTCACCTTGACCTGGTCGGATTCCGGCTCGTACATGATGTTCGCCGGTTTGATGTCGCGATGCACGACATTGTATTCGTGGGCGTAGGACAGCGCATCGGCCACGCGCGCGACGATGCTCATGACGCGCGGCAGCGGCATCAGATTGCCCGGCTTGGAGTAAGCCACCAGATCCTTGCCCTTGAGGAACTCCATCGCGATGTAGGCCAGATCGTGCTCCTCGCCGGCATCGAACATGGTCACGATGTTGGCGTGGTTGAGGCGTCCGGCAGTTTCGGCCTCGCGGAAGAAGCGCTCCTTGACCTCGACCAGTTCGTCCGCCTCGAACTCCTGCGACAGCGCCATGGTCTTGATCGCAACGACACGATTGATCTTCGGATCGCGGCCCAGATAGACCACGCCCATCGCCCCCTTGCCGAGTTCCTTCTCGATCTCGTAACGACCCAGCATCGGCTTCTCCACATTGCCGGCAGTATCGATCAGGCTGGCGTTGCTGCGCCCACCTCCGCCGCCGCCGAGGATCACGGTTTCCGAAAGCTGCTTGGCGCGATTCACCCGGGATTCAATGTCGCGGAACTTCGGGTTGAAATCAAATATGTAGCGGAACGCAGCCTCCGCCTTGTTGAACTGGCGCTTGCGTTCGAAATCGAGCGCCAGGTTGTACATGTTTTCCATCAATGGCTCGTCCATCGGACACTTGCGGAACTTGTCGAAGGCCATGTCGAGTTGTCCCTGACCCTGGAAAGCCAAGCCCAGCATGCGGTTGGATTCTGCCGAATCGGCATCCGACTTTTCCTTGCCGCGTTCGGAGACCAGAAAACGCTTGGTGGTCAGCAGCAGATGGCCGACCAGCAGCAGCGTGGCCGGCACCATCAACTGAATCCACATCAATTGCGTCGTCATCAGCACGAAGTGCGTGGCGATCAATGCCACCAGCAGGCCCGCGGTAATCCCTGCCGCCATGCCGGCCTTGATTCTCGGCAGCAGGCCGATCAGGTAGGCGGCGATCAGCAGGAACACCAGCTTTTCGACCCAGAAGCCCCAGGTCGGCGCGACGAAAAAGTGTTCTGAAAGCAGGCTGGATACGGCATGCGCCTGCATCAGCACGGCAGGCATGGCCGCGTTGACCGGGGTGACGAATACGCTGCCGACCGAAGACGATGTCGGCCCGATCAGAACGATCTTGTCGCGATACTTCTCATAGGGAATCTTGCCGCTCTTGACGTCGAAGAACGAATCGACCTGGAAGGCAGGGCTGCCGTCGCGGTCCTTGTAGTAGAACGTCAGCATCCGCGTATCGATGTCGGTGCCGATCTTGAGCTTGCCCAGTTTGACCGAGTCGCCGGCGGTCACCTGTATGTCCGCCACGGTCAGATTGTGACTCCTGGCCGCC
>JANXRC010000051.1 GCA_025353195.1 Rhodocyclaceae bacterium | reverse complement strand
CATCGTCGGCCACAGCACCTTTGCCCAGGAACCCGGCCTGTTCACCACCGCCCCGGTCGGCGCCATGAAGAAGCTGCTGGCGAAGAACGGCTGGACCACGGACAGCGTGGATCTCTGGGAAATCAACGAAGCCTTCGCCGTCGTCACCATGGCCGCGATGCACGACCTCAAGCTGCCGCACGACAAGGTCAACGTGCACGGCGGCGCGTGCGCGCTGGGCCACCCGATCGGCGCCTCCGGCGCGCGCGTGATCGTCACCCTGATCGGCGCGCTGAAGACATACGGCAAGAAGCGCGGCGTCGCCAGCCTCTGCATCGGCGGCGGCGAAGCCACGGCCGTCGGAATCGAGCTGAGCTGAGCCAACCATGACCCTGCAGACCCTCACCTACACGACCGAGGGGCGCATTGCGCGCATCACCTTGAATCGCCCCGAGCGGCTCAACGCCATCGTGCCGGCGATGCCACGCGAGATCCGCCTCGCCGTGGAGCGCGCCAACGCCGATGAGGGCATCCACGTCATCATCCTGCAGGGGGCCGGGCGCGCTTTCTGTTCCGGCTACGACCTCAAGGACTTCGCCGAAGCCGACGTCGATACGCCCTGCACGCAATCGATGCCCTGGGACCCGATGGTCGACTACCGCGCCATGAAGGGCTTCACCGACGACTTCTTCAGCCTGTGGCGCAGCTACAAGCCGACCATCTGCAAGGTGCAGGGCTTCGCCGTGGCCGGCGGCAGCGACATCGCGCTGTGCTGCGACCTGGTGGTGATGGCCGAGGACGCCAGGATCGGCTACATGCCGGCGCGCGTCTGGGGCTGCCCGACCACCGCGATGTGGGTCTATCGCCTCGGCGCCGAAAAGGCCAAGCGCATGCTGCTGACCGGCGACACCATCGACGGCAAGACCGCGAAAGAGTGGGGTTTGGTGATCGACGCCGTGCCCGAGGCGGAACTCGAAGACGCGGTGCTCAAGCTGGCGAACCGCATGGCCGGCGTGCCGAAGAACCAGCTCATGATGCAGAAGCTGATGATCAATCAGGCCTACGACAACATGGGCCTGGCGAATACCCAGATGATCGCCGCATTGTTCGACGGCATCACGCGCCACTCGCCCGAGGGCCAGTGGTTCAAGCACTACGCCGAGGAAAAGGGCTTCCACGAGGCCGTGCGCATGCGGGATTCCGGCGAGCCGATCCCCGGCAGCAAGAGCTACAAGGACTACAAATGATCCTCACCCCGGAACAGGAACAGATCCGCGACATGCTGCGCGATTTCTCGCGCGAACAGTTGGCACCGAAGGCCGCCGAATGGGACAGGACTTCGCACTTTCCACGCGAGGAACTGCGCGCGCTGGGCGAACTCGGCGTCTGCGGCATGGTGGTGCCCGAGCAATGGGGCGGCGCGGGGCTCGACTACGTTTCGCTGGCCCTCGCGCTGGAAGAAATCGCCGCCGGCGACGGCGCCACCTCGACCATCGTCAGCGTGCAGAACTCGGTGGTCTGCGGCCCGATCAATGCCTTCGGCAGCGATGCGCAGAAGGAAAGATATCTGAGGAAGCTGGCCAGCGGCGAATGGCTCGGCTGCTTCTGCCTGACCGAGCCGCATGTCGGTTCCGACGCCGCGGCGCTGCGCACCAAGGCGGTCCGCGACGGCGATCACTGGGTGCTCAACGGCGTCAAGCAGTTCATCACCACGGGCAAGAACGGGCAAGTCGCGGTGGTGTTCGCCGTGACCGATCCGGGCGCCGGCAAGAAGGGCATCTCGGCCTTCATCGTGCCGGCGGATACGCCGGGCTATATCGTCGCGCGGGTCGAGGAAAAACTCGGCCAGCACGCCTCCGACACGGCGCAGATCCTGTTCGAGGACTGCCGCATCCCCGCCGAAAATCTGTTGGGTAGCGAAGGGCAGGGCTATCGCATCGCCTTGTCCAATCTGGAAGGCGGCCGCATCGGCATCTCGGCGCAGGCGGTCGGCATGGCCCGCGCCGCGTTCGAGGCGGCGCTGCACTACTCGCATGAACGCGAGAGTTTCGGCAAGCCGATCTTCGAGCACCAGGCCGTTAATTTCCGCCTCGCCGACATGGCGACCCAGATCGAAGTGGCGCGGCAGATGGTGCATCACGCCGCAGCCCTGCGCGACGCCGGCCGGCCCTGCCTCAAGGAGGCCTCGATGGCCAAGGTGTTCGCTTCCGAGATGGCAGAGCGTGTCTGTTCCGACGCGATCCAGATTCACGGCGGCTACGGCTACGTCACCGATTTTCCGGTCGAGCGCATCTACCGCGACGTCCGCGTTTGCCAGATCTACGAAGGCGCCTCAGACATCCAGCGGCTCGTGATCGGCCGAAGCTTATGAATAAATCTACTGCGCGTGCCGGATCGGGGCTTGGGCGGTGCTCGCTATCCTCATGTACAGAGACGTACATTCCGGCAGCTGCGCTCCGGCCGCACCCCGCTGCGGCCCGCTCGCTACGATTTCTTCACAAGCTTTAAGCCACGATACGCGGGAGCAACCATGGCCGAATACACCTTGCATTGCTTCGCCCAGTCCGGTAACGCCTACAAGCCGGTGCTGATGCTGGCCCTGTCAGGCGCCGACTGGGAGCCGCGCTTCGTCGACTTCTTCCACGGCGCGACGCGCACGCCGGAGTACCGGGCGCTGAACGTCATGGGCGAGGTGCCGCTGCTCGAACATCGCGGCCGGATCTGGTCGCAGACCGGCGTGATCCTCGACTACCTGGCCGAGACCCTCGGTGCCTTCGGCCCGCAGGACAACGACGAGCGGCGCGAGATTCTGCGCTGGACGCTGTTCGACAATCACAAGTTCACCAGCTACACGGCGACGTTGCGCTACCTGCGCAATTTCGTGCCGGGCACCGACCCGGCGGTACTCGCCGCGTTCCGCACCCGCGCCGAGGCCGCATGGAAAGTGCTCGACGCCCACCTCGGCGGGCGTCAATGGGTCGTCGGCCGCCGTCCCACCATCGCCGACTTCTCTCTCGCCGGCTATGTCTTCTGGCCCGAGGAAATCGGCGTGGACTGGAACGATTACCCGAACATCCGCGACTGGTCCGCGCGCATCGCCGGCCTGCCCGGCTGGCAGCACCCCTACCAACTGATGCCAGGCCATCCGCTGGCCGGCTGGGGAACAGGAGAAAACAAATGAAAGAGCCCATCGAGTTCTGGTTCGATTTTTCCTCGCCGTATTCCTATCTCGCTAGCGAACGGATCGACGATCTCGCGGCGAAGCACGGGCGCAAGGTGAAGTGGCGGCCGATGATGCTCGGCGCCGCATTCAAGGCCTCGAACATGCCGCTGCTGATCACCATCCCGCTCAAGGGCGAGTACAGCAAGCGCGACTTCGACCGCTCGGCGCGCTTCCTCGGCATACCCTACAAGTTCCCGCCAAAGTTCCCGCTCGCCACGCTGGCCGCCGCGCGCGGCTACTACTGGCTGCACGGCCAGGACTGCGGGAAGGCGCGCGAGTTCGCCCATGCCGTGTTCCGCGCCTACTGGGTCGAAGGTCGCGACATCGGCGAACTGCCGGTGGTGCTGGAAATCGCGGGCCGGCTGGGCATCGACCGCGATGCCTTCACGGCGGCCATCGCGACGCCGGAAATCAAGGATCGCCTCAAGCAGGAAACCGACGCGGCGATTGCCAAGGGCATGTTCGGCGCACCCTATTTCATGGTGGATGGCGAACCCTTCTGGGGCGCCGACCGCCTGCCGCAGATCGACAAGTGGCTTGCCACGGGAGGCTTCTAGTGTCCGTCATCAAATCGAAACTCAACACCCGCAGTGAGGAGTTCAAGGCCAACGCCGCAGCGATGAGCGCGCTGGTCGCCGACCTGCGCGCCAAGACCGTCGCCGTCTCGGCCGGCGGCTCCCCGGAAACCGCGGCCAAGCACAAGGCGCGCGGCAAGCTGCTGCCGCGCGAGCGGATCAACGCGCTGCTCGATCCGGGGGCGGCGTTCCTCGAATTCTCGGCGCTCGCCGCGATGGGCATGTACAGCGGCGACGTGGCCTCGGCCGGCGTGGTCACCGGCATCGGCCGGGTCAAGGGCGTCGAGTGCATGATCGTCGCCAACGACGCCACGGTGAAGGGCGGGTCCTACTTCCCGCTGACCGTGAAGAAGCATCTGCGCGCGCAGGAAATCGCGCTGCAGAATCGCCTGCCCTGCATCTATCTGGTCGACTCTGGCGGCGCCAACCTGCCGACCCAGGACGAGGTGTTTCCCGACCGCGACCACTTCGGCCGTATCTTCTACAACCAAGCCAACATGTCCGCCCTGGGCATTCCGCAGATCGGCGTCGTCATGGGCTCCTGCACGGCGGGCGGCGCCTACATGCCGGCCATGTCGGACGAATCGATCATCGTCCGCAACCAGGGCACGATTTTTCTCGGCGGCCCGCCGCTGGTCAAGGCCGCCACCGGCGAGGTGGTCAGTGCCGAGGACCTCGGCGGCGGCGACGTGCATACGCGGATTTCCGGCGTCTGCGATCATCTCGCAGAAAACGACCACCACGCGCTGTCGATCGCGCGGCGCATCGTCGGCAACCTTAACTGGCAAAAACCCGTCTCGCTCGACATTGCCGCGCCGGAGGAACCGCTCTACGACCCGGGCGAGCTCGGCGGCGTGATACCGGTCGATACCAAGAAGCCCTACGACGTGCGCGAAGTCATCGCGCGGCTGGTCGACGGTTCGCGCTTCGACGAGTTCAAGTCGCGCTACGGCACCACGCTGGTCACCGGTTTCGCCCGGCTGCACGGTTACCCCCTCGGCATCGTCGCCAACAACGGCATCCTGTTCGGCGAATCGGCGCAGAAGGGCGCGCACTTCATCGAGCTCTGCGCCCAGCGCGGCATTCCGCTGCTGTTCCTGCAGAACATCACCGGCTTCATGGTCGGCCGCAAGTACGAGAACAGCGGCATCGCCAAGGACGGCGCGAAGATGGTCACCGCGGTGGCGACGGCACAGGTGCCGAAGTTCACCATGATCATCGGCGGCTCCTTCGGCGCCGGCAACTACGGCATGTGCGGCCGCGCCTACAGCCCGCGCATGCTGTGGATGTGGCCCAATGCGCGGATCAGCGTGATGGGCGGCGAGCAGGCCGCATCCGTGCTTTCCACCATCAAGCGCGACGGCATGGAGGCTGCCGGCAAGCAGTGGAGCAAGGAGGAGGAAGAGCGTTTCAAGTCGCCGATCCGCGAGCAGTACGAGACGCAGGGCCATCCCTACTACGCCACGGCGCGCATCTGGGATGACGGCGTGCTCGACCCGGCGCAGACGCGGCGCACCCTCGCCCTGGGAATTTCGGCGTCACTCAATGCACCCATCCTGCCGACCAAGTTCGGCGTCTTCCGCATGTAAGGCTGATCATGTACAACAACATAGTTACTGAAATCGACCTCGGCATCGGCATCATTACGCTCAATCGACCCGAGCGGCACAATGCCTTCGACGATGCGCTGATCGCCGAACTGTCCACGGCCATCGACCAAATGGCGACCGATCCCGCCGTGCGCGTGCTGGTGCTGTCGAGCAGCGGCAAGAGTTTTTGCGCCGGCGCCGATCTCAACTGGATGAAGCGCGCCGCCGGCTACTCCAGCGTCGAGAACCTGCACGACTCACGCGCGCTGGCCGAGATGCTGCGACGCCTGGCGCAATGCCCGAAGCCGACCATCGCTCGCGTCCAGGGCGCAGCGTATGGCGGTGGCGTAGGCCTGGTGGCCTGCTGCGATGTCGCCATCGGCACCTTCGACGTTCAGTTTTCGCTGACCGAGGTCAAGCTCGGCCTCGTCCCCTCGGTGATCAGCCCGCATGTCATCGCCGCCATCGGCGAACGCTACGCGCGGCGCTACATGCTGACGGCGGAACGTTTTTCGGCCGCCGAGGCATACCGCATCGGACTCCTCCACGAATTGGTGACCGACGTTGCCGCGCTCGACGGGGCCGTCGGCGAGATTGTCGACGCCCTGCTGAACAACGCGCCGCAGGCAATGGCCGAGTGCAAGCAGCTGATCGCGGCAGTGGCGTGGAAACCACTCTCCCCGGTAGTCATCGAAGACACCGCGCAGCGAATCACGCGTCTGCGCGCCGGCGCCGAGGGGCGCGAAGGCATGAATGCCTTCCTCGAGAAGCGCAAACCCAACTGGATCGCCCAGGGCTGAAACCATGTTCAAGAAAATCCTGATTGCCAACAGAGGGGAAATCGCCTGTCGGGTCATCAAGACCGCGCGGCGCATGGGCATCCGCACCGTGGCGGTGTACTCCGAAGCCGATGCCGGCGCGCGCCACGTGCGGCTGGCCGACGAGGCCGTGTGCATCGGCGCGCCGCCGCCCAAGGAATCCTATCTGGTGGTCGACAAGATCATCGCCGCGGCCCAGGCGACCGGCGCCCAGGCCATTCATCCGGGCTACGGCTTCCTTTCCGAGAATGTGGATCTTGCCGAAGCCTGTGCGCAGAACGGCGTCGTCTTCATCGGCCCGCCGGTGGCGGCGATTCGCGCCATGGGCTCCAAGTCGGAAGCCAAGAAGCTGATGGAGAAGGCCGGCGTGCCGCTCACCCCCGGCTACCACGGTGACAACCAGGATCCGGATTTCCTCAGGCACCAGGCCGATGGCATCGGTTATCCGGTGCTGATCAAGGCGGCGGCCGGTGGCGGCGGCAAGGGCATGCGCGCCGTCGACAGGAGCGAGGACTTCCTCGATGCGCTGGCTTCCTGCAAGCGCGAGGCGGCGTCCAGCTTCGGCGACCGGCACGTGCTGGTCGAGAAGTATCTGCAGCGCCCGCGCCACATCGAGTTTCAGGTCTTCGGCGACAGCCACGGCAACTGCGTCTATCTGTTCGAGCGCGACTGCTCGGTGCAGCGCCGCCACCAGAAAGTGCTGGAAGAAGCCCCGGCGCCCAACATGACGCCCGCGCGCCGCGCCGCGATGGGCAAGGCGGCGGTCGATGCGGCGAAGGCGGTCGGCTACGTCGGTGCCGGCACGGTCGAGTTCATCGTTCCGCAGGGAGATGCGCAGGACGGCACGTTCTATTTCATGGAGATGAACACGCGGCTGCAGGTCGAGCATCCGGTAACCGAAATGATCACCGGCCTCGATCTGGTCGAGTGGCAGTTGAAAGTCGGTGCGGGCGAGACGCTGCCGCTGACCCAGGAACAGCTGGTCATCCGCGGCCATGCGCTGGAAGCGCGCATCTATGCCGAAGACCCCGACAAAGGCTTCCTGCCGTCGGTGGGCCGCCTGATCCACCTCGCGCCGCCGGCAGAAACACTGCATGTGCGGGTCGATACCGGCGTCGAGCAGGGCGATGAAATCTCGCCGCATTACGACCCGATGATCGCCAAGTTGATCGTCTGGGACGAAAGTCGCGATCTGGCTTTGGCGCGCATGCTGCAGGCATTGGCCGACTACCGCGTTGTGGGCGTGTCGAACAACATCGGTTTCCTCTCGCGAGTGGTGGCCTGCCCGGCCTTTGCCCAGGCCGATCTAGATACCGGGCTGATCGAACGCGAGCGCGCCTTCCTCTTCCCGGAAGCGGCCGAGCCGCCGGCGGAAGCCTGGCTGGTTGCCGCGCTGGCCGAGCTGATTCGCGACCAGCAGTATGCGGCGGCAGAAGCCACCGCGAGCAGCGATCCATTTTCCCCCTGGCATGCGCGCGACGGCTGGCGCCTCAACGGCAATGCGCGACGCGAGATCAGGCTGCGCACCGGGGAGATCGAAAGGGTCGTCAATGCCGGCTATGCCGGTGACAGTTTCGCGCTCGAATTCGAAGGCCGGCACACCACGGCTTCCGGTCGCTTCACCGGCAGCAGCGAGTTGCGCGTCGATCTCGGCGGACGCCGCATCAATGTCACCGTGGTGTCGGCCAATGAAAAGCGCCATGTCTTCATCGACGGCGTCTCCTTCATCTTTGCCGCGATTGACCCGCTGTTCCACGCCGGCAGCGGCGGCGGCGCCGAGGGCGGGCTGACGGCGCCGATGCCGGGCAAGGTCATCGCGCTGATAGCGGCGGTCGGCGCCAAGGTGGAGAAGGGCGCGCCGTTGCTGATTCTCGAGGCCATGAAGATGGAACATACGATCGCCGCGCCCACCGCCGGGGTGGTGAAAGCTTTCTGTTTCAATGTCGGCGAGCAGGTTAGCGATGGCGCCGAGCTAGTAGAATTCGAGGCTGAGCAAAAACCGACGTGAATTGGCATGACCCTCCCCAGCAAAGTACGCATTGTCGAAGTCGGTCCGCGTGACGGCCTGCAAAACGAGAAGAACCCGGTTTCCACCAAGGTGAAGGTCGAACTGATCCGCCGCCTGGGTGCAGCCGGACTCAAGAGCATCGAAGCGACGGCCTTCGTTTCGCCCAAGTGGGTGCCGCAGATGGCGGACAACGCGGAAGTATTCGCCGCGATCGAGAAACTGCCCGACGTCGCCTATCCGGTGCTGACGCCCAACATGCAGGGTTTCGAGGCAGCGCTCGCGGCGGGGGCAAGGGAAGTCGCGGTATTCGGGGCCGCCTCCGAATCCTTTTCGCAGAAGAACATCAACTGCTCGATTGCGGAATCGCTGGAGCGCTTCCGTCCCATCGTCGAAGCGGCCAAGGCGGCTGACATCAAGGTGCGCGGCTACGTTTCCTGCGTCCTCGGCTGCCCCTACGAGGGCGAAGTCCCGCCGCTGCACGTCGCCGACGTGGCGCAGGCGCTGCTTGAAATGGGCTGCTACGAGATCAGCCTCGGCGACACCATCGGCGCGGGCACGCCGGAGCGCACCAAGGACATGATCAAGGCCGTCGCCCGGCGCATTCCGCTGAAAAAGATCGCCGGCCACTTTCACGATACCTACGGCATGGCCGCCGCCAATATCTACGCCTCGTTGCAGATGGGCATCGGAATTTTCGACAGCTCCGTCGCCGGCCTCGGCGGCTGTCCCTATGCCGCCGGCGCATCGGGCAATGTCGCGACCGAAGACGTGGTCTGGCTCTTGTCGGGGCTCGGCATCGATACCGGCATCGACCTCGATGAATTGGTCGACACCGGTGTCTGGATCTCGAAGCAGCTCAAGCGCCAACCGGCCTCGCACGTGGCGCGCGCCATTCTGGCCCGGCGCGCCATGCAGCGGGCTGCCGAAAAGGCGTGACCGGGCGTCCCGAAGAAGGTGACCGGGGTAGCGCCGCGGTGATGTCGCCCTGCATCAATGTCTGCAAAATGGAACAGGGGCTGTGCGCCGGCTGCTTTCGCACCATCGACGAGATTGCCCGCTGGGCCAATGCCGGTGACGACGACAAGCGGCTGATTCTGGCAGCCGTGGCGCAGCGGCGCATTCATCTCGAGCCGCTGCCATGAAACTTCCCGAATCGATCCTCGTCATCGAGCGCGGCTGGTTGTCGTCGAACAACGTACTGTTCTTCGAGGGTGAGTCGGCGACGCTGGTCGATGCCGGCTATGTCGGTCACGCGCCGCAGACCGTGGAACTCGTAAAGTCGGCGTTGGCGGTACGGCGTGCATCAGTCAAACTGAGCCGCCTGATCAACACCCATTCGCATTCCGACCACATCGGCGGCAACTCCGCGCTGCAGGCCGCGTTCGGCTGCAAGATCGTGATTCCCGCCGGCATCGAACGCATGATCACCGAATGGGATACCGATGCCCTGCTGCTCGATGCGGCGAAGCAGCGCGGTGACCGCTTCGCCCACGATGCCGTGATCGAGGCCAACAGCGAATTCGAAATGGGCGGGCTGACCTGGCAGGCGCTGCCCGCTCCGGGACACGACATGGAAGCGCTGATCTACTACTGCGCCGAGAAGCGCATCCTGATTTCCGGCGACGCGCTGTGGCAGGACGGCTTCGGCATCATCTTCGGCGAACTGATGGGCAGGAAGGACGCGCTGCCGGCGACGCGCAGCACGCTGGAAACGATCGGCCGGCTCGGCGTCGATATCGTCATTCCCGGGCATGGCGCGCCCTTCGACGATTTCGATGCCGCCATGGGCCGCGCCTTCAAGCGCCTGGCCTCCTTCGAGACCGACCCCACGCGAGTCGGGCGCAATGCCGTGCGCGCCTGCTTCACCTTCAACCTGCTTGACCTGCAACGGCTGCGCGAAGACGACTTGCCGGCCTACCTCAAGAGCGTGCCCTTCTTCGACAGCGTCAACCAGCGCATGCTGGGATTTTCCGATGAAGATTTCGCCTCCTGGCTGCTCGGCGAACTGCTGCGCTCGCGGTCCATCGAGTTGCGCGACGGCTGGATCCTGCCGACCATGGCGCCGTAATGGAGGGATTCCATCATCACTGATGCCGGAGATGGCGAAACGCTGGCCCGCCTGCTGCGCGAGCGTCGCAGCATCCGGGATTTCTCCGCACGGGAAGTGCCCGCGGCACTGATCGAGGCCATCCTCGACGACGCGCGCTGGGCGCCGAGCTGGTCGAATACGCAGCCCTACAAGATCGCCGTCGCCAGCGGCGAGCTGAAGGACCGGCTCAAGGCGCAGCTGCTGGCCCGCTACGACGCCTCGGTGGAGCTGCAGGGCGGCAGCCTGCTGGCCCGGGCGTGGGCGCTGGTGACCCGCAGAGGCCTGCCCGACGGCGACTTCAATACGCGCTTCGAGTATCCGAAGGAACTGACGCCGCGCCGCCGCGCCACCGGCTTCGGCCTCTATGCTGCGCTCGGCATCGCCCGCGAAGACAGCGCCGCGCGCAAGCGCCAGATGCGGCGCAACTGGGAGTTCTTCGGTGCGCCCGTGGTGATGTTTGTTTTCGTGCGCCAGGAACTCGGCGCCTACTCCGTCCTCGACGCCGGCATCTTCCTGCAATCGTTGATGCTGTCGGCGCAGGCGCGCGGTCTCGGCACCTGCGCCGAGGGTGCGCTCGGCACCTGGGCCGGGCCGGTGCGCGAGGCCTTCGACGTGCCGCCAGCCTACAAGCTGCTGTGCGGGCTTGCGCTGGGCTGGCCGAGCGACCATGCCGTCAATGCCTACAACCCGGGCCGCGCCGACGTGGCGGAGATGCTGATTCCGGAGAAGCGGGGCTAGCGCTTTGACGTCGCGCCGAATCTCTTGTCAGCGGCTCACTTGTCCTTCGACGGCTCGATGAAAACGACCACTCCGAAGGCCCCGACCGAGACCACCCGATCATTGACCGTGGTGTAGGAAGCGAAACCCAGGGGATGGTAGGTGGAAACGAACGCGGTCAGGGCGCCCAGGCCAAGAACGGCGGCGATTGGGCTGCGCTCTCCCACTGCCTTCCTGATCTCCTCCCGATGCTTCTCGGGCGAAGGATTCAGCGCGAACGCCAAGGCAACAACAACCAGTGCAGCGATAGCCGATACGACGACGGGCTTGGACACGGCAGTATCTCCAGAAGGGCCTGACGAACGAAGAGCCAACAATACCCGATATGGGGCCGGCTTCGGATTAGATTACGCGGCATTGGTCATTTGCGGAAAGTCGGCGCTGGCGGGACGGCGATTCATGTTGTCATGGCAATCAATCCGCTGCCAACCCGGATAGCCTTCCGAACCCTTGTCCCTATTGCTGTGCGCTTGCTACGGCCGCGGTCCATTCGACGATCTCTTTGATCGATGCCGACGGTGCGTTCAAATGGCTTGAGTTCGGCTCATACAGCTTGGTACGCGGATTCTTGGGAAGAGCATCGAACATTTGTTGTTTGACCCCGCGCAGTCCCGGATAGTCGTTTGTAGGGCCTATGAACAAGACCGGAACGGCCGGATTCATGTTTCGTACCGCTTTCGTCTGGTTCATCGCGCCCTCCGGGTCGAACCAGGTCAAGTAGGCGGAAGGGGGAGCGACGACCGGATAGGTTCCCTTCGCGTTCTCGAAATCAAGAAACTTGGCCTTTTCTTCACCCTTGCCCTCAGCGACGAGCTTGCGTGCCAGATTTACAGACTCTCCAAGCTTCTCCCGAAAAATCGGTACCGCCACATTCCCCCCGGGCGCAATCGCGATGACGCCGTCAAGGGCATGCTTGCCGCCGAAATACAGGGCAAACAGTCCGCCTTGGCTGTGTCCGGCAACAAACAGTTTCCTGGCTCCCTTGTCCCGCAGCGAATTCAAGGCCGACTCGACTTCCTTTTCCGCCGTACTGACATTGACATCGTAATCCCGTTTTCCGGACCAGGGCATTTCCAGATTGGCGACCAGGAATCCCTGTTCCTCAAGCGACGAGGCCAGGCTGGAGACATAGGCCGTCGGCGAACCGCCCTTGCCATGCATAAGAACGATCCCGAGCTTCACGGGGCTTGCGTCGGCAATCGCCGCCAGCGGCACGAAGATGCTGACGATCGATAATGTCAGCGCGGTCAGAAAGTGGCGCAATGATGAAGTCATGATTCTCCTCATGAGGCTAATCTTACTGCGAACCATGGGCAAATCATCGGGGTCGGCGCGTCCGTCGCGGGTGTGAGATGCGGCTCCAGCGCCGCCTCTGCCCCTGTTCCCCGTAATCCGCTATCCTTTCACTTATGCAAGTCGTCCTTATCAGCGGTCTTTCCGGTTCCGGCAAATCCATCGCCCTCAATGTGCTGGAGGATTCCGGCTACTACTGCGTCGATAACCTGCCGGCGCCGTTGCTGTCGGAACTGATCGGGCATCTGCGGCTGGAGGGGCATGGCCTGGCGGCGGTGGCGGTGGACATGCGCGGCGGGTCGAGCATTGCAGCGCTGCCGCCGCAATTGCGCAATCTGGAAGCGCAGGGCATCACGCTGCGCTTCGTGTTCCTCGACGCGCGCACCGATGTGCTGATCCAGCGCTTTTCGGAAACCCGTCGGCGTCATCCGCTGGCCGGTGACGACGTGACGCTGGAGGAAGCCATCGCCCGCGAGCGCGAGGCGCTGGAAGTGCTGGCCTCGCTCGGCCACCATATCGACACCAGCAATTTGCGGCCCAATGCGCTGCGCGCCAGCGTCAAGGAGTTCGCCGCGCTCGATGAGCGCAGCGGGCTGACGCTGCTGTTCGAATCCTTCGGCTTCAAGAACGGCATCCCGCTCGATGCCGACCTGGTGTTCGACGTGCGCTGCCTGCCCAACCCGCATTACGATCCCGAGCTGCGTTCGCTCACCGGGCGCGATGCGGAAGTCATTCGCTTCCTCGAAGCGCAACCTGAAGTAGCGCGCATGGAGACCGATCTGCGCCGTTTCATCGGCGACTGGCTGCCGGCCTATATCGGCGACAACCGCTCCTATCTGACGGTGGCGATCGGCTGTACCGGCGGGCAGCACCGATCGGTGTATCTCGCCGAAAAGCTCGCCGCACATTTTCGCGAGTCGGCGAGAGTTCTGGTACGGCATCGCGCCCTGATCGTATGAAAGGCACCGTTCCCGGCGGGCTGCGCGAACTGCTGGCGCACGCCGCCGGCGCCAGCCATGCGCCGTGGCGCACGCTGCTCAAGCCCGGCGACTGGGCGCTGCTGCTGGCTGCTGGCGTGCTCGTCGCGGCGTCCTATCCCTTGCTGTGGCGCGGTGGCACGGCGGATCGCGCGATCGTCAAGCGCGACGGCCAGGTGGTCACCGAGCTGGCGCTGAACGTCGCGCGCAAGTATGAAGTCACCGGCGCCATCGGCACCACGGTGATCGAAGTGCAGCCCGGCCGCGCCCGCGTGCTTTCCGACCCCGGTCCGCGCCAGTATTGCGTGCAGCAAGGCTGGCTGAAGCGCGCCAATGCCGTGGCGATCTGCGCGCCGAATCACGTCACGCTGCAACTGTCCGGACGCGGCGGCCAGAATGAGACGTATGACACCCTCAACTATTGAGCTGCCGGTCACCGTCGATGACTACCGCATCGCGCGTTACGCGGCGGCGGCGATCGCGCTGACGGTGGCCGAGGCGGCCTTGCCGAGCCCGTTGCCCGGCATCAAGCCGGGATTGGCCAACATCATCGTGCTGGTGGTGCTGGCGCGCTACGGCTGGCGCGATGCCGCCTGGGTCAGCCTGTTGCGGGTGGTGGCGGGCAGCCTGGTGATCGGCCAGTTTCTCGCGCCGGGGTTTTTCCTGGCACTGGCCGGGGCGGTATGCAGCCTGGCCGTGCTGGCATTGGCGCAGCATCTGCCGCCGCGCCTTTTCGGTCCGGTTTCGGCCAGCGTCCTCGCGGCTTTCGCCCACATCAGCGGCCAGCTGGTGCTCGCCCGTTTGTGGCTGGTTCCGCATAACGGCGTGTTCTATCTGCTGCCGCTATTCGCCACCGCGGCGCTGGTCTTCGGCAGCATCAACGGCCTCGTTGCGGCGCGCTTGTTGGCCGCACCCGTTGCCGTGCCCGCCGTGCTGAAAGGCGGGTCGTGATCATTCCGCTGTTTCCGCTGCAGTCGGTGCTGTTCCCTGGCGGGCGGCTGCCGATGAGGATCTTCGAACAGCGCTACATGGACATGGCCAAGGTCTGTTTCAAGGAGTCCGGTTTCTTCGGCATCTGCCTTATTGCGCGCGGCGAGGAAGTCGCCCGCGCCGGCCGGAAGCCTGCCGAACCGCACGCGGTGGGAACCCTGGCGCACATTGCCGACTGGGACATGCCACAGCTTGGCGTGCTCAACATCATTGCGCAAGGCGGCGAGCGCTTCCGCTTGCTGCGTCACTGGACCGAGGCTTCCGGCCTGCTGAAGGGCGAGATCGAACTGATTTCCACCCCTACCGTGCTGCCTGTTCCCGGCCCTTACGCGCGACTGGTGCCGCTGTTGCGCGCCATCGTCGGCGAGATGGCTGCCGATGCGCCCAACGCCCCCGCGACGCCGCACCGCTTCTTCGACGCCGGCTGGCTGGGCATGCGCTATGCGGAAGTGCTGCCGATCCCGGTCGCCGCCAAACAGAAGCTGCTGGAAATCGACGACAGCATCGACCGCCTCGAAATCATCTATCGCTTTCTGGAGAGCAAGGGCTTGCTGCCGGACGTTTGAAGCGTGTCGAGGATGCGCCGGATCGGAGCCGGCAATGCCGCATTGCCCGCTTCGGCCAAGTCCAGCCACTGCCATCCCGGCTCCATGGCGGCGTGGCCCCGAGTTACCTGAAGCAGCAGCGGCGTGATGTGCAGACGGAAGTGGCTGAAGGCGTGTACCAGGGTCGGCGCTGGCTCGCTCTGCGTACCTGGGCTTCCGCTTCGCGGGCAGGTAACGGCGATGACGCGGCAGGCGAAGCGCTGCTCGGACCATTGCTGCACGTCGGCACCATCAGGCAGTTCGGGCAGCGACAGCAACCCGCCCCAGATGCCGGACGGCGGACGGGTTTCGAGCAGCACGCGATCACCGTCCAGCAGAACCAGCAGCGTCGCGTGGCGTTGCGGAATTTCGCGACGCGGTTTGGCTTGCGGTAGCTCGGCGGTGCGGCCGGTGGCCCGGGCGACGCAGATGTCATCGAGCGGGCAGGACTCGCAGCGCGGTTTGCTCCGCGTGCAGACCATGGCGCCGAGATCCATCTGTGCCTGATTGTAGATGGCGGCGTGGCGTTTCGGCATCAGCTCTTCGGCCAGCGCCCAGAGGCGCTTTTGCACCGTGCCGCTGCCGGGGAAACCCTCGATGCCGAAAGCGCGGCACAGCACGCGCTTGACGTTGCCGTCGAGGATCGGCGCATGGGCGCCGAAGCAAAAGGTGGCGATCGAGTTGGCGGTGGAGCGGCCGATGCCGGGTAGCCGCGCAATGACATCGGGATCGCGCGGAAATATCCCGTTGTGCTGCGCCATCACGGCGCGCGCCGCAGCGTGCAGGTTGCGTGCCCTGGCGTAGTAGCCGAGTCCGCTCCATAGCGCCATGACCTCGTCGACCGGGGCGGCGGCGAGGTCGGCGAGCTGGGGAAAGCGCTCGAGAAAGCGCCGGTAATACGGAATCACCGTCGCTACCTGCGTCTGCTGCAGCATGACCTCCGAGAGCCAGATACGGTATGAATCCGTGGTGTTTTGCCACGGCAGGTCATGGCGGCCGTGGCGCTGGTGCCAGCGGATCAGCCGAACCGCAAAATCCTTCACCCCCTCATTTACCTGTCACCGGCTTCACGCGGCTCGCCGCCAGTTTCGCACGCTGCCGTGCTTCGTCGGTCGTGTCGGCATTGGCCACGGCCACGCCCATGCGGCGCTTGACGAAACTCTCGGGCTTGCCGAAGAGGCGCAGGTCTGATTCAGGCACCTGCAGGGCCTCGGCCA
>JANXRC010000045.1 GCA_025353195.1 Rhodocyclaceae bacterium | reverse complement strand
CCGGCGAAGGCGGCCATGCCGCCTTCGCCCCCGCCGATGAGCAGCAACTTGCGCTGTGGACATTTCTCCACGCGCGGCATGGCCGCGTCACCTGGGAGCGAGTGGTTTCGGGGCCGGGGCTGGTGGCCATCCACGAATTTGTCGCCGGAGTCACCTTGCGGCCGGACGAAATCGCAAGCCGTGCGCTGGCCGGCCCGAATAGCACCGAGCATCGCTCGCTGGACCTGTTCCTCGCCGCCTACGGAGCGTTTGCCGGCGACATGGCGCTGGCTTGTCTGGCCCGCGGCGGGGTCTTCCTGGCCGGTGGCATCGCCGCCAGGCTGCTGCCAATGCTGCGGCAAGGCGGTTTTTTGGCGGCCTTCAACGCCAAAGCCGAACACGCCGCGATCGCCGCGCGCATGCCGATCCACGTCGCCACCGATGCCACGCTGGGACTGCATGGCGCGCTGAGACTGGCGCGCATGTAACTGTTGACGATTGTCAATACCTTGTCATGTAATGAGCGCAGCATGAACGCAGTGTTTCCACAATCAGGAGGAAGCAGCCATGGCAACCACCAAGAACAGCGCAAAGGCTTTGCCCGCCAAGCGTCCGGCACCGGCAAAAGCGGTCACTGCAGCCAAGGTCAAACCAGCAACCAAAGCCAAAACGAGCCCCAAAGCGAAGACGGTTCCGAAAGCGAAAGTTGCGCCCAAAGCAGTCGCCAGGAAGCCGGCAAGCGTCCCGCCGGAGCGGCGCAGGAATTACATCGAGATGGCCGCCTATTACATCGCAGAGCGGCGCGGCTTTGCTCCGGGTAACTTGCTCGACGATTGGGTGCAGGCCGAAGCCGAGATTGATCGCCTGCTGGCGGAAGGACGCCTGCGCGGATGAGGCCGGCGCTGCTCAGGCCGGCAGCAACACCAATGCCGCAAGGGGCGGCAAGGTCAGCGTAAGCGAGGCGGGGAAACCCATCCAAGGCTTGGCTTGAGCGCTGACACGGCCGCCATTGCCGAGGTCGCTGCCCCCGTAGTGCGCCGAATCGGTGTTGATGCGCTCGACATAGTCCTGGGCCGACGGTACGCCAAGGCGGTAGTTGTGGCGCGGCACCGGCGTGAAGTTGAGCACCACCACCGCATGACGGCCATCACGCGAGCGACGCAGCCAGCTCACCACCGACTGATCAGCATCGTGACAATCGATCCACTGAAAGCCTGCAGAGGAAAAGTCCAGTTCATGCAACGCCGGTTCGCTCACATACAGCTGGTTGAGCTCGCGCACCAGGCTCTGCACGCCGGCGTGCAAAGGGTATTGCAGCAGATGCCAGGGAAGTTCTTCGCCGGCTCGCCACTCCCACGACTGACCGATCTCCGCGCCCATGAACTGCAGCTTCTTGCCCGGCGCCGTCATCTGGTAGGCAAGCAGCAGGCGCAGGTTGGCAAAGCGCTGCCACTCGTCGCCCGGCATTTTCCCCAACAGGGAACTCTTGCCATGCACCACTTCGTCGTGCGACAGGGGCAGCACGAAGTTCTCGGTGTAGGCATAGAGCTGGCCGAAGGTCAGCCGCTCGTGGTGGTAGCGCCGATGCACCGGATCCTGCTGCATGTACTCCAGCGTGTCGTTCATCCAGCCCATGTTCCATTTCATCGAGAAGCCCAGGCCGCCGAGCCAGGTCGGCCGCGATACCATCGGCCAGGCAGTCGACTCTTCGGCAATGGTCAGCGCGCCGGGAAAGTCTGCATGCACCATTTCGTTCATCTCGCGCAGGAAGGCAATGGCTTCGAGATTCTCGCGCCCGCCATGAACGTTCGGCGTCCACTCGCCGGCCTTGCGCGAGTAGTCGAGGTAGATCATCGAGGCGACGGCATCGACCCGCAAGCCATCGATGTGGAACTCCGACATCCAGAAGTACGCGGAGGACAACAGGAAGCTGCGCACTTCGTTGCGCCCGTAATTGAACACATGGGTGCCCCAGTCGGGATGCATCTTCTGCTTCGGGTCTGCGTGTTCATAGAGGGCCGTGCCATCGAAGTGGGCCAGCGCCCAGTCGTCGGCCGGAAAGTGGCCGGGCACCCAATCGAGAATGACGCCGATGCCCGCCTGATGCAGGCTGTCGACCAGGAAACGCAGGTCGTCGGCGCTGCCGAAACGCGAGCTCGGGGCGAAGAAGCCGGTGCATTGATAGCCCCAGGACTCGTCGAGCGGATGTTCCATCAGCGGCATGAATTCGACGTGGGTGTAGCCCTGCTCCACCAGATAGGGGACCAGCCGTTCGGCCAGTTCGCGGTAGCTGTAGAAGCTGCGATCGGAATGCCGCATCCAGCTGCCGAGGTGCATTTCGTAGGTGCTCATCGGTGCCGACAACCAGTCGCGCGCTGCGCGCGCCTGCATCCAGCCGCTGTCATTCCAGACGTGCGCCGGACCCGGGGTCACGCAGCAGGCCGAGGCCGGGCGCCGCTCGAAACCACGCGCATAGGGATCGATCTTGAGCCGCAGCGCACCACTGCCGCGCACGCGCAATTCGAATCGATACAAGGCCCCCGCCGGAAGTTCGGGAATGAACAGTTCCCAGACACCCGAGGCGCCCAGGGTCGCCATCGGATGCACGCGGCCATCCCAGCCATTGAAGCCACCTACCACCGATACCCGCTCGGCATTCGGCGCCCAGACGCGAAAGCAGACGCCGGCGACACCCTCGCGGGTTTCGGGAAGCGCGCCAAGGGTGCGCCAGGCCTGGCGCAAACGCCCGGCGTTGAACAGATACAGGTCATCGGCCGGCGGCTGCGGCGGAAAGGCGTAGCTGTCGTATTGCGTCACGCCATCGATATTCAGGCGCCACGGCCGTGGCGGCGGCGAGACGCCCTGCCACTCGAAGAGATCCGAACCGCTGCGGCGCTTGAGCGGCGCCCATTCGCCATCGGCCAGCGCCACCTTGACCGCTTTCGCCTGCGGGCGGAACACCCGCAGGCGCCAGCCGGCGCCTTCCGCATGGACACCCAGCACGGAAAACGGATCATATTCGCGTGCTTCGAGCAGTGCGGCGCAGGAACGGTTGGGCATGGGTATATATTTGAACAGTTTTTTTGCTATCGTGCGGATTCTAGCCGCAACGGAGAAACCACCATGCAGTCGAACGACCCCCGGGGCGGCGGCCAGCCCATTCAGCATGCACCCGGCAAGGGGAAACGTCCATGCACGTAAGCGAGCTCACCCGCAGCTGTTTCGGCATCGTGCTGGCCGGCGGTCGCGGCAGCCGTCTGATGCAACTTACCGACTGGCGCTCCAAACCGGCGGTGCCGTTCGGCGGCAAATTCCGCATCATCGACTTCACGCTTTCCAATTGCGTCAATTCGGGCATCCGCCAGGTCGGTGTCGCCACACAGTACAAGGCGCAGAGCCTGATCCGGCACTTGCAGCGCGGCTGGAGCTTCCTCGACGGTCGCTTCCACGAGTTCGTGGACATCCTGCCGGCGCAGCAACAGGTCAGTGAAAACTGGTATCAGGGTACGGCCGATGCGGTATTCCAGAATCTCGATCTGATTCGGCGCAGCCGGCCCAAGCATGTGATGGTGCTGTCCGGTGATCACGTCTACAAGATGGACTACCGGCGCATGCTGTCCGAGCATGTGGAGCGGCAGGCGGATCTCAGCGTGGCCTGTATCGACGTGCCGCTGGCGGAAGCCAGCGGCTTCGGCGTGATGCATGTCGACCACGACCAGCGCGTTGTGGCCTTCACCGAAAAGCCGGCGAACCCGCCACCAATGCCCAATCGCCCCGATCGCGCGCTGGCCAGCATGGGGGTGTATGTGTTCAATGCCGACTTCCTCTACGAGCAGCTGATCCGCGACCACGACGATCCCTGCTCGTCACGCGACTTCGGCAAGAACGTCATCCCGCATTGCGTCGGGCGCTATCGCGTGTTCGCCCACAACTTCGCCGACTCCTGCGTCGGCGTGGACAGCACACGGATTCCCTACTGGCGTGACGCCGGCACCATCGACGCCTACTGGGAGGCCAACATGGAACTGACCAAGGTCACGCCCGAACTCAATCTTTACGACGATGACTGGCCGATCTGGACCCATCAGGAACAATTGCCCCCGGCCAAGTTCGTCTTCGACGACGACGGCCGGCGCGGCATGGCCGTTGATTCCCTGGTTTCGGGCGGCGACATCATCAGCGGCGCCATCGTGCGCAAATCGCTGCTGTTCTCACGCGTAAATGTGCATAGCTACGCGGAGATCGAGGACTCGGTGATCCTGCCGGATGTGGACATCGGCCGCCATGCGAAGCTGCGCCGGGTGGTCATGGACAAGCATTGCCGCATTCCCGAAGGCATGACCATTGGCTACGACATCGAGGCCGACCGCGAGCGCTTCCATGTCAGCGAAGGCGGCATCACCCTGGTGACGCCCGAAATGCTCGGCCAGCCGGCGCATCACATCCGTTAGAGAAGTGGAAATCCGCCGATGAAAACTCTCGACCTGGTCTTTCTCTGGCACATGCACCAGCCGGACTACCGCGACCATGGCGCAATCGAGCCCGCGATAGTCGGCGATGGCGGCACGGCGACCGGAGAGTTCGTTTTGCCCTGGGTCTACCTGCATGCGATGAAGGATTACGTAGACATGGCGGCGCACCTTGAACGCCATCCGAAGATCCATTGCGTGGTCAACTTCGTGCCGGTACTGCTCGATCAGATCGAAGACTATGCGCAGCAGTTTGCCAGCGGCCAATTCCGCGATCCGCTGCTGCGCATGCTGGCCACGCCCGACCTGGCGCGCATCAGCGAAGCCGACCGCAAGCTGCTGCTGGACACCTGCTTCCGCAGCAATCAGGTCACGATGCTGGCACCCTTCCCCCACTACCAGCGCCTGCACGACTTGTACCTGCTGCTCACCCACGAAAATGAAACCGCCTTCAGTTATCTCTCCGGCGCCTATTTCTCCGACCTCGTGACCTGGTACCACCTGGCCTGGACCGGCGAGACCGAGCGCCGTCGCAATCCGCTGATTGCCACGCTGATGAGCCAGGGCGAGGGCTACGATGCGGACGACCGGGCGCAATTGCTGAACAGCATCGGTGAGCTGATCGCCGGATTGATTCCGCGCTGGCGGGCGCTCGCTGAAAGCGGCCAGGTCGAACTCTCATCGACACCGCAAACACACCCGCTGTCGCCGCTGCTGCTGGACTTCCATGCCGCGCGCGAAAGCCTGCCCAATGCGCGGCTGCCCTTCGCTGCCGCCTATCCCGGCGGACGCAGTCGCGTCGTCGCCCAGATCGACGCAGCGCGGGCCAGCCACACCAGACGTTTCGGCACACCACCGGTGGGCATGTGGCCGGCCGAAGGAGCGGTCTCCGAGGACTTTGTCAAACATCTGGCAGCGGCCGGCTGCCGCTGGATCGCCAGCGGTGAAGGGGTGCTCAGAAACAGCCTCGCCGCCAGCGGCATGGCCGACCCGCGTGCCGCCTACCATCCTTGGCGGCTGGCGAAAGAACCCGGGCTGACGCTGTTTTTCCGCGACGAGCGGCTCTCGGACCTGATCGGATTTGATTACGCCAAATGGCACGGTCGAGACGCAGCGCAACACCTCGTCCTGCAGCTGGAGGCCATCCTCGATGCCGCCGCCGAGAACGAAACACCGGTGGTCAGCATCATTCTCGACGGTGAAAATGCCTGGGAGCACTATCCCTACAATGGCTACTATTTTTTCGACGATCTCTATAGCCTGCTGGTTGAGCATCCACGCCTCCGCACCACGACCTACGCCGAGTTGCTGGCGCAGGCAAATCCACCGGGCGCCACCATACTGCCGCACCTGACCGCCGGCAGCTGGGTCTATGGAACGCTGTCGACTTGGATCGGCGACGAGGCGAAAAACCGCGGCTGGGATCTGCTGTGCGAGGCCAAACAAAGCTGCGACCGGGTTCTCGCCAGCGGCCGGCTCGATACCAGGCAAGTCGCCGCGGTCGAGGCACAGCTGGCCATCTGCGAGAGCTCCGACTGGTTCTGGTGGTTCGGCGACGATAATCCGTCCGTCGCCGTCGCCAGCTTCGACAGCCTGTACCGGCGCAACCTGGCGCGACTCTACGGCTTGCTGCAACTGGAACCACCACCCCACCTCGAAACACCCATTTGCGCCGGATCGGGCCCCGCAGCAGTCGGTTCCATGCGTCGCGCCACCCTGACGCCGGGCTAGGGTCAGTCATGGCGATCACCCTCCTGTTCGGGGTTCACGCCCACCAACCGGTCGGCAACTTTCCTGCGGTCATCGACGACGCGCATATTCGCAGCTACGGCATGTTCCTGCGCGTGATGGAGCGCTATCCGGAGTTCCGCTTCAGTGTGCACTTTTCGGGCTGGTTGCTGGATGTGCTGTTCGAGCGTTTCCCCGACGACATGGCGCGACTGACGGCGATGACTCGCCGGGGGCAGGTCGAGTGGTTCGGCTCCGGCGACTGCGAGCCGGTACTGGCGGCCATTCCGCACCGCGACCGGGTAACGCAGATCGCCACGCTGTCGGACAAGATCGAGCGACGCTTCGGCACGCGGCCTGCGGGTGTATGGCTGACCGAAAGAGTCTGGGAATCTTCGGTAGTGCCGGCGCTGGTGGAGACCGGCATCCGCTATGTCGCCGTCGACGACTACCACTTTCTTTGTGCCGGGGAAGATGGTGCCAGGCTCGACAGTTTCTACACCACGGAAGAGGACGGGCAGTGCCTCGACCTGTTTCCGATTTCCGAAGCGGCGCGCTACCGGCTGCCCTTTTCGCCGGCCGCCGAAGCAGTCGCCTGGCTCGAGAATCTGGCGCGGCAGGGTAATCGCGCCGCGATCTATTTCGACGACATCGAGAAGTTCGGCATCTGGCCGGAGACCTATGAGTGGGTTTTCGAGAAGGGCTGGCTGACGCAGTTCGTCGAAGGCGTGCTGGCCTCACCACTGATTGGAACCGACACATTTGCCGCTTATCACGCCCGCGAGAAGACGCGGGGCATCGTCTACCTGCCGACCACCTCCTACATCGAGATGAACGAATGGACGCTGCCCGCACCGCGCGCCGCCACTTATCACGCCCTGATTGAAACGGAAAAGGCGGCCGGCCGCTTCGAGGCGCACAAGCCGTTCCTGCGCGGCGGCATCTGGCGCAACTTCATGTCGCGCTACCCGGAAGCCAACTGGATGCACAAGCGCATGCTCGACGCGTCGCGGCGTCTGGCGGCGCTGCCCCCGGCGCTGCATGGCGCCGCCATGCAGGAGCACCTGCATCGGGCGCAGGCCAACGACGCCTACTGGCACGGGCTGTTCGGCGGCCTGTATCTGCCGCACTTGCGCCGCGCCGTGTGGAACAACCTGCTGGCGCTGGAAGCCGCGCTGGCCGCCGTGGCGCCAGCGCCGACTTTCGAGCGGGCCGATCTCGACCATGACGGCCATTCCGAAATCGCGCTGCGCAACGGCGAGTTACAGGCCTTCGTTCGTGACGATGGCGACGCTGCGCTGGTGGAATTTTCCAGTCTGACCCTGACCCACAACTTCGGCGACACGCTGCGCGCCTATGCCGAGGCCTATCACGCCAAAATCCATCACGCACCGGCGGAGCAGGCGGGACACCAAGCTGGCGCAGGCATCGCCTCGGCCCATGACCGGGTCGCCTTCCTCCACCCCATCCTGCCCGAGGACGCGGCCCCCGACCTGCGTCCGCGGGGCATTTTTTTGGAGCGGACGGGTGACCCCGGCAGCAGCGGCACGCTCCAGCCACTCGACAGTTACCATGCCGGCGACCGGCCGAGCGCCTGGATCGCCACTGGCGAGGGCTGGCGTATCGAGAAGACCTATCGCCTGGAGGCCGACACCCTGAGCGTGGTTTTCCGCGCCGAGGGTAGCGGACTACCCGCCCTGATCGAGACCGAACTCAATCTCGCCCTGCCCAGCTGCGATGGCTACGGCGGACGTTATGTGCTTGCCGACGGCAGCATTCCCGGCGGTTTCGGCGACGCGCTGGAACTCGATGGCATGCACAAGATCACTCTCGACGACACCGAATTGCGCGGCGCGCTGCAAATCGAGGCCAGGCAGCCGGTTCACCTCGCAGCCCGACCGCACCGGACGGTGTCTCAATCCGAGGCAGGCTTCGAGAAAATCATGCAAGCCGTCTGCGTCGCGCTGGCCTGGTCGCCGGCAGCCGGTGTCGACCAGCACATCACACTCAGGGTGGTTCCTGCACCGTAGAATCATCCGATCGATTCTTCCACTTTTCCACACCCAACGATCATGCCCGGCACCCGCTATCAGCTTGAAGTCAATCCCGAGATTCCGCCGCGCCTTGCGCGCCTCGAAGAACTCGCCAACAACCTGTGGTACAGCTGGGACAGGCCGACCCGTTCGCTGTTCGCGCGCCTGAATTCGGGCTTGTGGCGCGCGGTGCATTACAGCCCCAAGGCCTTCCTCAAGCGTATCGATCAGAAGAAGATCTCCGAGGCCGCCGACGATGCGGTATTCCTCGGCACCATGAGCCGCGTGCTGTCGGCCTACGATTCCTATCACGCGGAACCCAGGCTGGACCTGCCCGGCAAGCCTCCGCTGCAGGCGACCGATCTGATCGCCTACTTCTGCGCCGAGTTCGGTTTTCATGAAAGCCTGCCGATCTACTCGGGAGGCCTCGGGATTCTTGCCGGCGACCATTGCAAGGGTGCCTCGGACCTGCACCTGCCTTTCGTCGCAGTCGGCCTGCTCTACCGGCAAGGCTATTTCCGCCAGACCATCGACCGCGACGGGAATCAGGCCGCGCATTACGGCGACAACGATTTCGATGACATGCCAATCGAGCCGGTACGCGCGGAAGACGGCCGCGAGCTGCGGATCGGCGTGGATTTTCCGGGCCGTACGGTGTGGGCCAAGATCTGGCGGGCACGCGTCGGCACCAACAGCCTTTACCTGCTCGACACGGATCTGGCGGATAACAGCGAGGCCGATCGCGGCATCGCGCACCAGCTCTACGGCGGCGACCGGCGCACCCGCATCGAGCAGGAAATCCTGCTCGGCGTCGGCGGCGCGCGCGCCCTCAACGCACTCGGGCTGCACCCTACCGTCTGGCACATCAACGAAGGCCATGCCGCATTCCTCGTGCTGGAACGAATTCGCAATCTGGTCGGCCAGAACATTCCCTTCGCCGCCGCACTAGAAGCGGCCGCTGCCAACACGGTATTCACCACGCATACCGCGGTGCCCGCCGGCCACGATCATTTTGCCGACGACATGGTCATGCACTACTTCGACGGCTACTGCAAGGCGGTCGGGCTCGACCGCGACGCCCTGCTCGGCATGGGCCGCGTCGGCAGCGGCGAGTTCGACATGACGGCGCTGGCCCTGCGCGGCTCGCGCTTTCACAACGGCGTCTCGCGCATTCACGGCGAGGTGTCCTCGCGCATCTGCGGCGACATCTGGCCGCAAGTCACCGCGAACGAGAACCCAATGGATTACGTCACCAATGCGGTGCACGTGCCGACCTTTCTCGCGACCGATTGGCACGAGACCTTCGACCGGCACCTCGGCCTCGGCTGGCAGCACCGCCTCACCGATCAAAGCTGCTGGAACGGCATACATCGCATTCCGGATCAGATATTCTGGAGCATTCGTCAGTCGCTCAAGGCCCAGCTGCTGCACCTGGTGCGCGCCAGGGTACGCCAGCAGCATCTGCGCAACCAGGGTTCGGAGGCGCACCTGGATCGCGTCCTGCGCGCCGCCGACCCGGCCAATCCGACCGTCCTGACCATCGGCTTCGCCCGGCGCTTCGCTACCTACAAGCGCGCCGCGCTGCTGTTCAACGACCTCGACTGGCTGCGCGAGATCATGTCCGATGCACAGCGTCCGGTGCTGTTCATCTTTGCCGGCAAGGCGCACCCGGCCGACGAGCCGGGACGGCAGCTGATTCGCCAGATCGCCGAGCTCTCCCATCAGCGCGAATTCGAGGGCCGCATACTTCTGGTCGAAGGCTATGACCTGCATCTGGCCCGGCGCATGGTGGCGGGGGTCGATGTCTGGCTCAACAACCCGATCTATCCGCTGGAAGCCTCCGGCACCTCGGGCATCAAGGCGGCCATCAACGGCGCCATCAACCTGTCGGTGCTCGACGGCTGGTGGGGCGAAGGCTACGACGGCAAGAACGGCTGGGCGATCAAGCCGGCGGCGGAAGGACTCAGTCCGGTGCAGCGCGACATGGACGAAGCACGCACTCTGTACGAACTGCTGCAGGACAGCGTTATACCAATGTACTACCGCAACACCTCGCTCGGCTATTCGCCGGAATGGGTGGCGATGGCCAAGCAGTCGATTGCGTCGATCATGCCCCGCTTCAACATGCAGCGCATGCTGACCGACTATGCCGAGAAGTTCTATTCGACGGCCGCGGAACAGTGGCGCAAGCATTCCGGCGACGACTTTTCAGGTGCACGCCATGTCGCCGACTGGAAGGCGCGGATTCGCGCCGCCTGGCCCCGCATCGGTCTGCGCCGCGTCGACCAGGCAACAGCGCGCATCCGCTACGGCGAGACGCTGCACTTCCAGGTAGCCGTGCAACTCAACGGTCTGACGCCGAAGGACCTGACGGTGGAGCTGGTGTTCACCCGTCCCGGAGAGCCAACCTCGGCCAAGTCCCGACGCTATGTGCTGCACCACGAGCGGGCCCTGGAAAATGGCGAGCAGCTCTTCTCGCGAGAACTGACGCCGGACCAGTGCGGGAAAATGGAGTACCGGGTCCGGGTGTTTCCAACGCATCCGCTGCTGACCCATCCCTTCGAGATGGGCATGATGCTGTGGCTCTAAGGGTTGGCGATGAAGCCTGACACGCACGCCACCTGGCAAGCGCTCGCGCGCGCAGCCGAGGCTTCGGAGCGGCTTCACCTGCGCGAGATGTTCGCTGCCGATGTGCAACGCTTCGCGAGTCTGTCGGTGTCGTGGAACGACTGGCTGCTGGACTATTCCAAGCAGCGCGTGACCACAGCAACCATGGCGCTGCTGCACGGCCTCTGGCACACAGCCGATGTCCCGGGCTGGATTGCGCGCATGCGCGCCGGCGAGGCAATCAACCACAGCGAAGGACGCGCTGCGCTGCACATTGCCCTGCGCCGGCCGGCGTTCGCGGGGCCGATCCTGCATGCCGGGCACGATGTCATGCCTGCCGTACTGGCCGAGTTGGACAAGATGCAGCGCTTTGTCGCGCAGATCCATGGCCGGCACTGGCGCGGCGCTACCGGCGAGCCGATCAGTGACATCGTCAACATCGGCATCGGCGGCTCTGACCTCGGGCCGCGCATGGCCACCCAGGCACTGGCGGCGTTTCGCCACCCGGAGCTGACGGTTCATTACGTGGCCAATCTGGATGGCGCCGACCTGGCCACCGTGCTGGCCGGATTGCAGCCGCGCACCACCCTGTTCATCATTGCCAGCAAAACCTTCACCACGCAGGAGACCATGCAGAATGCCGCCTCGGCGCGCCACTGGCTGGTCCAGGCGCTGGGTGAGGCCGCGGTGGCCAGGCACTTTGTCGCGGTGTCGACCAATCTGGCGGAAGTCGCCCGTTTCGGCATCGACCCGGCCAACGCCTTCGCCTTCTGGGACTGGGTCGGCGGGCGCTACTCGCTGTGGTCGGCAATCGGCTTGCCACTGGCGCTGGCAGTCGGCTTCGATAATTTCCGCCAGCTGCTGGCCGGCGCTCATGCCATGGATGAGCACTTCTTTTCCGCGCCGCCTGAGGAAAACCTGCCGGGCCTGCTTGCGCTGCTCGAGATCTGGAATACCAATTTTCTCGGCGCCGACAACCGTGCCCTGCTGCCCTACAGCCAGTCGCTGGGATTGCTGCCGCGCTATCTGCAGCAACTCGAAATGGAATCCAACGGCAAGCAGGTGGATCGGCAGGGCCTGCCGCTGCACTGCGCCACGGCGCCTATCCTGTGGGGCGAAGCCGGCACCAACGGCCAACACGCGTTCTACCAGCTGATCCATCAGGGCGGCCGTCTGGTGCCCTGCGAGTTCATCGTCTGCCGGCAGCCCGACTTCGCCTTGTCCGGGCACCACGAGAAACTGCTGGCCAACTGCTTCGCCCAGAGCGAGGCCCTGATGCGCGGCAGGACGCTGGCCGAAACCACGGCCGAACTCGTCGCCAGCGGCATGACAGCCGCGCAGGTGGCATTGCTCGCCCCTTACCGCAGTTTTCCCGGGAACCAGCCTTCGACCACGTTGTTGTTGCCGCGCCTCGATCCCTTCACCCTCGGCGCACTAGTGGCGCTCTATGAACACAAGGTCTTTGTCGAGAGCGTGATCTGGAACATCAACCCCTTCGACCAGTGGGGCGTGGAGTACGGCAAACAACTTGCCAGCCGCCTGCTGCCGGTGATCGTTGGTACGGCCCAAGGCGAACAGCTGGACAGTTCCACCGCCGGACTGGTCGCCGCCTGCCGCAGCGGTTGAGCGAGCGATGAAGATCCTCTTTGCTACCCCGGAACTTGCGCCCTGGGTCAAGACCGGCGGTCTGGGTGAGGTTGCCGGCAGCCTGCCCGCCGCGCTGCGCGCACTGGGACTGGATGTTCGCGTGCTGGTCCCGGCCTACCCCGCACTGCTGCAGAATTTCCCGGATGCAGAGGAAATCGCGCAGCCCCGCGGGCTCGGCGGTCTGTTGCCCGCCCCGGTCCTGAGGCAAGCCCTCGCACCTGATGGCACACCCTTGCTGCTGCTCGATTACCCGCACTACTTCAATCGCCCGGGAAGCCCGTATCTTGGCCCCGAGGGACGCGACTGGCTCGACAATCATCTGCGCTTCGGGCTCCTGTCGCGTGTCGCCGCATGGCTGGGATCGGAGGCCAGCACACTTGCCTGGCAGCCGGATATTGTCCACTGCAATGACTGGCAAACCGGACTCGCCGCAAGCTATCTGCACTACCTGCCGGGGCAGCGGGCAAAGTCACTATTTACCCTGCATAACCTGGCCTTTCAGGGCTTGTTCGACCACGCTTCGCTGTTCGAACTGGGCCTCCCGGACAAGGCCTGGCGCATCGAAGGCGTCGAATATTACGGATACCTGTCTTTTCTCAAGGCCGGACTGCAGCATGCCGACGCCATAAATACGGTAAGCCAGACCTACGCCAATGAAATTCAGACCGATGCCGAAGGCATGGGCATGGCCGGCCTGTTGCGCCATCGTGCGGAACGACTTTCAGGCATCCTCAACGGCATCGACACCAGGATCTGGAACCCGGCCGCCGATCACCACCTCTATCGAAGCTACAGCGCCCGTCGCCTGGATGGCAAGGACACCAACAAGGCTGAACTGCAGGCGCAACTCGGTCTGGCGCAACGCGAGGACCTTCCCCTGCTGGGCGTGGTCAGCCGCCTCACCGAACAAAAGGGGATGGATCTCCTGCTCGAAGCCGCCCCGCAGTTGCTCAAGCTGCCGGCGCAACTGGCGGTTCTCGGCACCGGCTCGCACGCGCTGGAGGTAGCCTGGGCCGCGCTGGCGCGCAAGCATCGCGGCCAGTGCGCAGTGACCCTCGGCTTCGACGAGGCGCTGGCCCACCGCATCGAGGCAGGGGCCGACATCTTCGTCATGCCGTCGCGCTTCGAACCCTGCGGCCTCAACCAGCTGTACAGCCTGCGCTACGGCACTCCGCCGGTGGTGCGCGCCACGGGCGGACTCGCCGATACCGTGATCGATGCCGCCGACGAAAAGCACGGCAACGGCTTCGTCTTCGGCCCGGCCACCGCGGAAGCCCTGCTCCAGGCTTTGCAGCGCGCCACAAAGGCATGGCACGATCCCGGCCGCTGGCGCAAACTGCAGAAGCAAGGCATGGCGCGCGATTCGAGCTGGGCGGCAGCGGCCCGGCAGTATGTCGAGCTTTACCAGCGGCTATAATCGCCGCCCGATGCCAAAGCCCGTTCTCACGCTAATCGCCGCCGTCGCCAGAAATGGCGTAATCGGGATCGACAACCGCCTGCCCTGGCGCCTGCCCGCCGACCTCAAGCACTTCAAGGCGCTGACGCTGGGACACACGGTGATCATGGGGCGCAAGACCTGGGAGTCGCTGCCGGCCAATTTCCGCCCGCTGCCGGGTCGTCGCAACATCGTCGTTACGCGCGACGCCGGCTACCATGCCGAAGGCGCCACGATCGCCACATCCCTGCCTGCCGCCATAGCCGCGGCGCAGAGCGGCGAAGCCTTCGTCATCGGCGGTGCGGAACTGTACGCAACGGCGCTGCCGCTGGCAGACCGCCTGCAATTGACTGAGATCGACGCCACTTTCGAGGGCGACACCTGGTTCCCCGCCATCGACCGCCCTCACTGGCAGGAAACCGCGCGCGAATCCCATCAGGACGAGACCGGCTTCGGCTATGCGTTCGTCACTTATCAGAGAAACTGAGGAGAATCACAATGTCCGGTGGACACTTTCACGTACATGGTCCCCATGACCACGCCGTCGAGCACGCCGCGCACGGCGGCAGTCATGGCGAGGGCGACAGCTTCGTTGCCAGGATTGCCGTCACCACGGCCATTCTTTCCACGCTGGGCGCCGTCGGCGGCTACGAGGCCGGGCACACCCAGAACGCCGCCCTGCTTTACAAGAACGAGGCCGCGATCCAGAAAACAGCGGCCTCCAACCAGTGGAACTACTATCAGGCCAAGAGCAACAAGCAGAATCTGGCCGAACTCTCCGTGATTCTCACCAGCGGTGCGGAGCGCGAGCGCTTCACGCAGGAAATCGAGCGCTACAAGAAGGAAAAGTCCGACATCAAGGCCGATGCCGACAAATTGGAAGCAGCCGCCAGGGAGGCCGACAAGATGAGCGAAATGGAAATGCACGTTCATGGCCGCTGGGCCTTATCGACCACGCTGCTGCAAATATCCATTGCCCTGTCCGCCATTGCGCTGCTGACTCGCAAGCAGTGGCTGCTATACGGCGTCTTCGGTGCGGCGGGCACCGGCGTGGCAGTTGGCGTGGTGGGCTTGCTGCACCTGTGATGCAGCGCCGTTGGCCGCAGAGGGCACGAACGGGTCGCGCAGATCTACCGTGGCCAAGCTGGCCATCGGCTGCAACAGGCGCAAGGCAATTCGCGGCCGTCGGACCTGCCGCAAACCGTTGCCGCCTCCCGATCAGCCTGTCACCGCGCCCAGGTCCAACAGCGGCAATCTGCCACTCAGCGCTTGAATGCGATTGCCCCGGTCACGCCGTTAGTGCCGTAACCGTAGCTGAACGCGACGCCTGCTGCCTCGGCATTGGGGCCGGCAAACATGCCTCCGAAAGAACCGCCCAATGTGTTGCCGAGGGGGTTCGCGCAAGTTCCAGTACAACTGCCGCTGGCGAAGGCGGCGCCGAAGCGTCCCGAGACTGCGCTGAAACCAGAACTGCCACTCATTGAATAGACACTGCCATTCGTATTGCTGGCCGTGATGCCAACAGTCATGTTGCGATTGACGAAATCCGCCGTGAGCATCGCGCTGTTCAGACTCCCATAGATATTGGCATTCACGACCGATCCGATCGGCG
>JANXRC010000038.1 GCA_025353195.1 Rhodocyclaceae bacterium | reverse complement strand
TCGTCAATCAGCGCCTTGGGGTGCACCTTCTCCTGGATGTAGAGCGGCGGCGCATGCACGACGAGGTCGGACCAGTCCTGCTCGTCCTTGCCGCGCCAGACCAGTTGCGGGTCGAGGTCGGTATTGCGCGGGTAGCGAATCTGCCTGGTCTGTTGATCGTCCGTGGTCAGCACGGACTGCAACTCGGCGGTCGGAATGTTCTTGCGCTTCTGCTCGTGCTTGAGCGTTTCGACGGTCTTGGGATGTGATGGTTTGGCCATGGTGATCAATCGATACTCAGGCGTCGAGGGCGTCGGGTTTCTTCAGGGCTTTCTTGTCGTCGGCCTGGAGGCGCCGTTCGACTTTCTTCACATCTTCGGCGGGCGGCAGGCTTTCGGGGCGGATGCCGCGTTCGAGCAGTGTCTTGCGCACGGCTTCGTTATTGGTGATGTGTTCTTTGGAGATGGCGGCCTCGCTGCCCATGCGGTGTTGCCGGGCGTTGAAGATGGTGATTTCGGCGGCGAAGTCCTTGGCCTTGAGGATGATGGTCGGAGCGAAATCGGCCAGGGGGCGGTTGTCCGGCACCTGCCATTGGGCTTTCATCGCCTGGGTCGATTTGCCGAATAAGGCCTGGTCGCCCTTGCTGCGGATCAGGGCGAAGTCCTGATTGCCGCCCGCTTGCTCGTAGATGACGGAAGACAATTCCTTTTCGGTCGCCGAGAGCTTTTTGCGGGCCTGGACACGCTCGGCTTCCAGCAGGCGCTGCTCGATCAGCTCGGCGCGCCGGGTCTGCATGGCGAAATAGGTCTGGGCGAAGGCGATTTCCTGCTTCTTCGGGTCGCCGTTCTGGGCGATCAGGTAGCAGGCGTAGCGCGTCAGCATGATGTCGGGAACTTCCTTCTCCGCTCCCTTGGGCATCGTGATCGTTTTGCCGACGTCGGCAAAATGATCGAAGACCGCATGGCCGCTGACTTCGCAGGCGGTCCTGGCCTTGGAAACGACATTGAGAAAGTTGTCCCATTTCGTGTAGCCAAGCAGGTGCTGGATATCGCGCGCCAGCCAGAATTCGACACCGCCGTCCGTGTTCTGCGCATGCGCTTCGAATTGATCCGTCAGCGATACGACGACTTCCGTTTTCACATTACGCTCCCGATCATTTTGTCGAACTCGGCTTCCACCTTCTTGCCGAAGTCGTCCTGCATCTGGAACACGTCGGTGAACTCGGCAAAGGCCCAGCGGCCCATTCCAAACTCGGTGCCAAGGTGGTTCACGCCGGGCACCCAGTAGGTGTCCATGGTGGATTTTTTCTCCACCGCGTCCTCGCGCCGGTAACCCTTGATCTCGACCACGAGGTTGAGCAGATCGTCGGGGCCATGGCCGTCATCCACCCGCACGATGAAGTCGGGCAGGTATTTGCGCATCTCGGAGCCGTAGCGATACGGCACTTCCAGGCCGAGGCCGTGGTTTTTCACATAGGCGCGAACCTTGGGATGCGATTCGGCGACGCGGCAGAATTCGCCTTCCCAGTCGCTGTCGAGCACGACCCAGTTGATGTGGCAAGCGCTGGAACTGGTTTGCCAGCGGTCGGTCTTCGAGGTGTTGAAGCGGACGTGTTTGGTCGAGCCGGTGGGGTTGTAGGCATCGAGCAGCGCCTTGATCGGGCGTTCGTCGAGGAACCTTGCGGTAATCGCCGTGGTGATCTTGTTGCACGCCATGTCGGCCAGCGCCTGATACATGAGCAGTCCGGGATTGGTCTCGCCCTTGCAGGTCAGGCAGGTGTCCAGCCATCGCTTGGTGATGCGCTTGAGCTGGCCGAAGAGGTGAAGCTTGGGCGGTTCGCCGGGGTCGCGCCACTTGGTATAGAGCAGGCGTTGGGTCAGGTTGAACAGCACGGTCGATGGACGAATATCGTCCAGGTGCTTGACGTCGAAGTCTTCCGACTTTCCGATCAACCCGGCATTGACGGTGATGGTTGGCCCGACCAGGCCGGGGTTGAGTTCCAGAACGGACTCGGCGCTGAATTTGGCATCGAGCCGTTCTTCCGGCAACTCGACGCGATAGCCTTCGACGCGGGGGAAGATGATTTCCAGTGCATCGCGCTCCGGACGCATGGCCTTGACCTGCACCGTCTCGCGTGGCGGCTGTGGCGGCGCGATGACCGGCTTGGCGGTGAAGTCGAAGGGGATGCCGAAGACGTCGGCATATTCGACGTTGAACAACCCTTCCTCGTTCAAGTCATAGGACTGGCGGCGCAGTGCGCGACCGATCACCTGCTCGCACAAAAGCTGGGTGCCGAAGGCGCGGATGCCGAGGACGTGGGTGACAGTGTTGGCGTCCCAGCCTTCGGTAAGCATGGACACGGAGACGACGCAACGGATGGAGCCGCCAAGCTGCCCATGCTTGCCGACGGTGTTCATGACTTCGCGCAGCAGTTCCTGGTCGGTGATGGTGTCGCCGGAGTGGACATCGCCGCTGCGCTCGACAATCTCGCGGCGGAAGCGCTCGATTTCGTCGGCCGCCATGCCGCGAAAGTTTTCGTCCAGCGCATCGCCGGCTTCGAGCTGCTCGCTGTCGATGAGCAGGGTGTTCGGGCGCGGCAGCGGGTTGCCGGTGACATCGTCGAAATTGCGAAACAGCGGCAAGGCGCCGAAGAATGGCGGCGGTATGGTGCCGTCTTCGTTAGTCTCGCGCTGGAAACCGGAAATGAAGTCATAAACCAGTTTGGAAATGGCGGTGTTCTGGCAAACGATGATGAAACAGGGCGGCACCTTGATGCCACTCTCCACCCATTTGTTGAAGGTCTTCTCGTAGTGGCCGTAGAGCGCTTGTAGCGCCGTTTGCAAAAGGGTTGGCAGGTTGAGCGGATCGAGTGCCCCGGCGACGGTACGCCCCCCTCGCGGCAATCGGGGTTGAGCGTCCTTGAGGTTTTCCCAAAGGTTGCGGAACATCGGCATTTCCTGCCCCGGTATGTTCTGGGCGACCGGCACGCGCGGCAGTTTGACGATGCCGCACTCGATGGCGTCCATCAGCGAGAAATCGCTCATGGTCCACGGGAACAGCGTTCCTTCGGCGTAACCGGAGCCGCTGAGAAAGAACGGCGTGGCGGACAGGTCCATGACACGGGCAACGCCGAGTTTGCGATTCACGGCTTCGAGGCCGGTAATCCACAGGCGCGCGGCCTCGTTGTTCTTCTCGGCCTCTTTCTTCTCGTCGCCTTTCAGGGCTTCTTCGTCTGCGTCTTTCGGTTTCTCGCGGTAGCAGTGATGTGCTTCGTCGTTGATGACGAGGATGTTCTTCATGCCCATCAGGTCGGGCATCACGCGCTGAAGCATCTGGCCTTCGGTTTCGGCGGTGATGATTTCATCCCCGGTGCGGCCCTTGAGCAATTGCCGCCCGCCCTTGGAAATGTCGATGCGCTCGCGCCGCTTGAAGGCGTGGTAGTTGGTGATGACGATCTTGGCGCGATTCACGTCGTCGAGCAGGTC
>JANXRC010000036.1 GCA_025353195.1 Rhodocyclaceae bacterium | reverse complement strand
TGAATTACGTTGTCATCGCTGAAGCAGCGGACTACATGCACGATGGCATCGGTTTCGCGAATGTTGGCGAGAAACTGATTGCCAAGACCCTCGCCCTTGCTGGCCCCGGCCACGAGGCCGGCGATGTCCACGAATTCGACGATGGCCGGTTGGACCCTCTGCGGCTTGACGATGGCGGACAAAGCGTCCAGGCGGGGATCCGGCACTTCGACAATGCCGACGTTCGGCTCGATGGTGCAAAAGGGATAATTTTCTGCCGCGATGCCCGACTTGGTCAGCGCATTGAAAAGGGTCGACTTGCCGACATTGGGCAAGCCGACGATGCCGCATTTGAGGCTCATTGTTTTTCTTTCATTGAAGCGTCTGATTCTGGTGGCGGCGGCTTTGAATTGATACGCTGCGTGGCGGCGCCGAAATCTCCCCGGGCCAGAGCCGGCCAGGCGAGCAGGGCGCGATCCAGGGCGGCGTCAATCTCGTTGCGTTCTTCCTTGCGCGGCGGCTTCAGCACGTAGTCGACCACCTCGTTGCGGTCGCCGGGATGGCCGATGCCGATGCGCAATCGCCAGTAATCCTGGGTACCCAAGTGCGCCGTGATGTCCTTGAGCCCGTTATGGCCACCCAAGCCACCGCCGAACTTGAGCCGCGTCTGCCCCGGCGGCAGATCCAGTTCGTCGTGCATCACCAGCATTTCGGCCGGCTCGATCCGGTAGAACTGGGTCAGCGCCCGTACCGACTGGCCGCAGCGATTCATGAAAGTCTGCGGCAGCAAAAACCACATATTCTCGGCGCGCGCCTTGCCGGCGCGCGAAGCGCTATCCCCGGCATGCAGAGCACCGGCGAGGCCGTGAAAGCGCGATTCGCGGCTCGGATTGACGCCGAGTTCGCGTGCCAGACGCTCACAAAGCCAAAACCCGGCGTTGTGCCGGGTTTCAGCGTATTCGGCCCCGGGGTTGCCGAGGCCGACGATCAGACGCAGCGAAGCCTGCAAGCGATTATCTCTTGTCGGTCTTCTCGGACTTCTTCTCGGCAGGAACCGGTGCAGCCGCCACAACCGGTGCCACCTCGGCCTCGACCACTTCTTCTTCCTCGGCCTTGCCGCCGCGGACGATGACAGTCGCCACCACCGGGTCTTCACCCTTGTGCACCATGGCTTCGACGCCGGCCGGCAACACGAGGTGCGAGACGTGCATCGAATGACCGGTGGCCATGTCCTTCAGATCCACTTCGATGAAGGCCGGCAGGTCTTTCGCCAAGCAACGCACATCGAGGTCGGTCATCACATGCTGGACCATGCCGCCGGAGAGCTTGACGCCCGGCGAGACATCGGCATTGACGAAGTGCAGCGGCACCTTCTGGTGCAGTTTCTTGTTCGCATCGACGCGCTGGAAATCCGCATGCAGGATCACCGGCCGGTAGGGGTGGCGCTGCACATCGCGCAGCAGGCACATTTCCGTCTTGCCATCCAGCTTGACGTTGAGCACGGAGGAATAGAAAGCCTCCTTGCGCAGCAGCTGGAACAGCTCGTTGTGGTCGATATCGATGGACTGCGGCGCAGTCGGGCCGCCGTAGAGGATGCCGGGAACACGGCCGGTACGACGCAGGCGGCGGCTCGCTCCGGTGCCCTGATCATCGCGCTTGTTTGCGTTGAATTCGAGTTGCATGATTTACTCCAGTAGGTGCTGCAGTGATATCCCTCGCCCGCGACCAGGCAAGGGGGTAAGAAAACTTAGTCCATGAACAGCGAGGAGACGGAGGACTCGTTGCTGATGCGCAGCATGGTCTCGGCCATCAACTCGGCAATCGATATCTGGCGGATGCGCGGACAGGCGTGGGCTTCTTCGGACAACGGAATGGTGTCGGTCACCACCAGTTCGTCGAGCTCGGATTCCATGATCCGCGACACCGCGCTGCCGGACAGCACCGGATGGGTACAGTAGGCCAGCACGCGCTTGGCCCCATGCTCCTTGAGTGCCTGCGCCGCCTTGCACAGCGTGCCGGCGGTATCCACCATGTCGTCCATGATGACGCAGGTGCGGCCATCGACTTCGCCGATGATGTTCATGACTTCCGATACATTGGCCTTCGGCCGCCGCTTGTCGATGATCGCCAGATCCGACTCCAGGCGCTTGGCCAGCGCTCGGGCACGCACCACGCCACCAACGTCGGGCGACACCACCAGCAGGTCCTCATGGCGCTGCTTCCAGATGTCGCCGAGCAGGATCGGCGCCGCATAAACGTTGTCCACCGGGATGTCGAAGAAGCCCTGGATCTGGTCGGCATGCAGATCGACCGTCAGCACGCGCTGCACGCCGGCGGTCTGCAGCATGTTGGCGACCACCTTGGCGGTGATCGCGACCCGCGCCGAGCGGGTGCGGCGATCCTGGCGCGCGTAGCCGAAATACGGGATGGCGGCCGTGATGCGTCCGGCGGAGGCCCGCTTCAGGGCGTCCACCATGACCATCAGTTCCATCAGGTTGTCGTTGGTCGGAAAGCAGGTCGACTGCAACACAAAGACGTCGTGGCCGCGCACGTGCTCGAGGATCTCGCAGCTGACCTCGCCGTCCGAAAAACGGCCGACATCGGCGCGACCGAGCGAAATGTGCAGGCGTTTGACGACATCGGCCGCCAGCTTGCGGTTGGCATTTCCGGTGAACACCATCAGGCTGTCGTAGGCCATGTCGTTCTACTGTGAAAAAGGTTGGCTGGGGAGGAAGGATTCGAACCTTCGCATGCTGGAATCAAAATCCAGTGCCTTAACCAACTTGGCGACTCCCCAACATCAACACTCCGCCTTGAGGGCGGACGTCGAAAGGACGCGCATTTTCGGGGTTTTCGCCGCTGCTGTCAAATCATGGCGAGGGGATGCCGGTCCATTCCGGCGGCAACAAAGCCGTGCATATCGGCATCCAGAGCGGCCAAAGCAGCCCGCGCCGTCGACTCCCGGACAAATTCGACGAAACAGCAGGCGCCGGAACCGCTCATCCGCGCGTCGCCGTAGTGCCGCAACCAGTCGAGATGGCGTCTCACCTCGGGATAGAGCTCGCCGGCCACCGGCTCGAGATCGTTGTGGCCGAAGCCCGGGCGCCAATCGGCGGCAGCAATGGGGGGCGTGTCGCGGCGCAACGCCGCGGAACGAAAGACTTCGAGCGTAGGCACGGTCACGGCGGGCACCAGCACCAGGTACCACGCTGCCGGCAGAATGACGTCGGCAAAGCGTTCGCCGACGCCCTCGGCGAAGGCGCTGCGGCCATGGATGAAGATCGGCACGTCGGCGCCCAGCGCAAGGCCGATCCGTTGCAACTGCAGCGAATCGAGGCCGGTGCGCCACAGACGATTCAGCACCAGCAGCGTCGTCGCCGCATCCGAGCTGCCGCCGCCGAGGCCGCCGCCCAGGGGAATTCGCTTTTCCACATGCAGGGTGACCCCGGCCGTGGTGCCGGTCGCAGCGCGCAAAGCCGTCGCGGCGCGAACCGTCAGATCATTCTCGGGAGCCACGCCGGGCAGCGGATTTGCCAGCAATATGCGGCCATCGCTGCGCGGCTCGCAGCGTATCGTGTCGCCGAAATCAAGGAAGCGGAACACGGTTTGCAGCAGGTGGTAGCCATCGGCCCGGCGACCGACCACATGCAGGAACAGGTTGATCTTCGCCGGGGCCGGCCAGTCGCGCTCCCAGCCGTTCATTCCGGCACATCCCACTCGTCGACTATGAGCTTGAATTCGACATCCGCGCGACTGGCTTCCATCACCCGCAAGAGTCGGCCCTGACGGAACGGCGAAGTCTCGCTGATGATCACGCGCCAGCCGTCCACCTCGCCGCTCAGGGCCGGCCGGGCGCCGCGCAGCCAGTCAGCCATGGCTTCCAGCGGCAGCGGCGCGCCGAAGACACGCTGCGCCAGTTGCGGCAGGGTGTCGGCCGCAATCACAGCCTGATTCGGCTGCGACAGCCGCGCGCCGGTCGCATCGCGTGCCAGTTCGGCCAGTCCCTGCCCCAGCGGCGACATGAGCAGCACGACATCACTGCCCGGAGTGTGCTCCCAGCGAAACCGCAAATGATCGCGACGGTCGCCCTGGCGCAGCGAAATGCGTCCCTCGGCAGCAAGGTGCGGCAGGGGCGGACCCAGAGCCAGGGAAGCACCGGGCGGCGGCGGGAGCTCGGCGCACGCCGCCAGCAACAGCGCTATCAGGCAAGCCAGCCAGGAGCGCATCAAGGTACGAATCGCTTGATCGTCGCCGCCAGTACTTCGTTGGTCGGATGGGCCTTGGTCGCCTCGCGCCATACGGCCAACGCCTCGTCGGTCCGGCCGAGGGCCCACAGTACTTCGCCGATATGGGCGGCAATCTCGGCATCGGGTTTCTGGGCAAAGGCCTTCTGCAAGACCTCCAGAGCCGCGGTCGGCTTGCCCTGGCGAAACAACAGCCAGCCCTTGCTGTCGAGAATGAAGGGGTCATCCGGTGTCAGCGACAAGGCCTTGTCGATCAGCTTCGCCGCTTCATCCAGGCGCAGGTTGCGATCAGCCAGCGAATAGCCGAGCGCGTTGTAGGCCTGCGCCGAATCCGGCTCGAGGACCATCAGGCGGCGCAGGTGGTGCTCCAGCACATCGACGTAGCCGAGCTTCTCCGCGGAGAGCGCCGTTTCGTAAAGGATCTCGGGCTGATCGGGCTGCACTTCCAGCATCTTGGCGAGGAAGGCATAGGCGTCGGCGTGACGCCCGGCATCACGCAGCAATTGCGCCTCGGCCACGACCAGGCGGCTGTCGTCCGGCGCGTTCGCACGCGCGGCCGCAAGCCGCTCACGGGCCTCGTCGAGCTTGCCTTGGCGCAGCAGGACCTGGGCAGCCCGTACCTTGGCCGACAAGGCATGCTCGCCGGCTGCAACCTGGTCAAACCAGCGCAGGGCGTCGTCCGGGCGCCCTGCCTGGTCGGCGATCTGCCCCAGATAGAAGCGCGCCGGATCCAGGTCACCGCGCCCGATTTCGACGAAATGCTTGAGCTGCTGCTCGGCTTCGGTGACATCATTGACCTGCAGCGAGAGTATGCCGACAGCGTAGAGCATGTCCGGATTGTTCGGACTGGCCTCCAGCAGACGGCGAAACTCGGTACGCGATGCCTCGTAACGCTTTTCGCTCACCAGCCCCCTGGCATAAGCCAGACGCACATCCTGCGATTCCGGATTGGCCGCCAGCCAGGTTTTCAGAAAATCCAGCTGTGCAGCCCCCTTGGGCAACAACTCCGCCTTGAACAAGGCCGCCAGTTCCCACGCCGGGCGCAGTTGCAGCGCCTGGTCGATCTCGCGGCGTGCGCGTTCTGCATCGCCTGCACCAACCGCCGTCTGAGCACGCACCAGATACGCTTCGGCAAGGTTGAGATAAGGCTGGGTCAACTGGTCGAACAGACGCTGGATTGCAAGCTTGTCGGGGTAGCGGGCGAAAGCGCGAATCAGCCGCATCAGGGCATCACCCACGCGCGGGGCGTCCGCCGCCAGATCCCGGGCGAGGCTGCCGGCCAGTTCTTCGACGCGTCCGCTGGCGAGCAACAGGCTCGACAGCATCTGATTGGCTTGCGCCGACTCCGGCTCGAGGCTGAGCCACAGCCGGCACGCTTCCAGGGCGGCATCGTACTGGCGCGCATGAAAGGCGATCTCTGCCGCCCGGCGAACAATTCGCGGATCGCGCGTGCTCTTTGCCAGATCAACATAAGCGCTGGACGAAAGTGCCAGATCGCCTCGCTGCGCGGCTATTTCCGCGAGCATAAACTGGTAGAGAATCTGCCCGGTCAGTTCCTGCTTCGGCAGCCGATCCTCTGCTTTCGCGGGCGCCGGCTGCGCAGCGGATTCCTGCGGCGCGGCGGGCGCCTGCGCCCAGGCGCAGGCACTGGCCAACGCCGGCAACAGCGCGAAGAGGCGGAATAAGTAGTTCATGGGCGCGGCACCTGGCGAAGCACGACTGTCCTGTCGCATACAATGCGGCGATGTTAGCAGTTTCACCCGTTGTTTCGTGCGAGTCCCGGCATGCCTGAACTGCCCGAGGTCGAGGTCACCCGTCGCGGCATTGCGCCGGTGCTGACCGGCCGCCACGTCTCGGGTGTGATCACCCGGACTCCGGCGCTGCGCTACCCGCTGCCGGAGAATTTGAACCGGACGCTCGCCGGACATTGTCTGGTCGCCGTCCACCGTCGAGGCAAGTACCTGTTGCTGGACTTCGGTCACGGACATCTGATGATCCACCTCGGCATGTCCGGCAGCTTGCGACTGGTGCCCGCGAGGCTCCCTGCCGAAAAGCACGACCATTTCGATCTGGTATTCACCATCAAAGGCAAGGCGATGGCCTTGCGGCTGCGCGACCCGCGCCGCTTCGGCGCCATCCTCTGGCTGGAGGGCAACCCGCTAACCCATCCGCTGCTGGCTGTGCTCGGCATCGAGCCGCTGACGGAGGAGTTCAGTGCCGCATGGCTCAAGCGGGAACTATCCGGTCTCGCGGCGGGCATCAAGCCGACGTTGATGGACAGCCATCGCGTCGTCGGCATCGGCAACATCTACGCATCGGAAAGCCTGTTCCGCGCCGGCATCGACCCTCGCGCGGCAGCCGGCCGGATATCCCTTAAACGCCTGCAGCATCTGGTGCCCGCCATCAAGACGACGCTGGCCGCGGCCATCGACGCCGGCGGCAGCAGCCTGCGCGACTTCATCCACTCCGACGGCAGTTCAGGCTATTTCCAGCAACAGTATTTTGTCTACGGACGCAGTGGCGAACCCTGCCATGTCTGCGGCCGGCCAATCAGGGAACTGCGGCAGGGACAGCGCGCAACCTTCTTCTGCGCGGGCTGCCAGCGATAGCGGGGCCCTTACTTTGCCGTCAGCTGAAGAAACTTCGCCATCAGTTGATCCTTCGATTCCACATTGTTCGGATCATCCGGAATGCAGTCCACCGGGCAGACTTCGCGACATTGTGGCGTGTCGAAGTGCCCGACGCACTCGGTGCATTTCTTGGGATCGATGATGTAGATCTCATCGCCCTGCGAAATCGCGTTGTTCGGGCACTCGGGCTCGCACACGTCGCAGTTGATGCATTCATCGGTGATCATCAAAGACATGGTTTTTCCTTTGGACCTTCTCTAAAATTTCAGTTGCGCTGCTGAATCTTCTCGGCAAGCCGTTTCTGGACTTGCGGCGGAACGAACTTGGAGACGTCGCCACCCAGCAACGCTATTTCCCGCACGATCGTCGCCGAGACGAACATGTACTGATCCGACGGCGTAAGAAATACGGTTTCAACGTCGGGGTAGAGATTGCGATTCATGCCCGCCATCTGGAACTCGTACTCGAAGTCCGAGGCGGCGCGCAAACCGCGCATGATCACTCCGGCGCGGTGCTGGCGCATGAAATCCATGAGCAGGCAATCGAAACCATGAATTTCGACATTGGGATAGCCCACCAGCACCTCGCGGGCGATGTCGACCCGCTCCGCCAGCGAAAACAGGGGTTTCTTGCTACGACTCTCGGCCACGCCGATGATGACCCGCTCGAACAGGCTCGAAGCGCGTCGCACGAGATCCTCGTGACCCTTGGTAAGGGGATCGAAGGTCCCCGGGTAAACGGCAATACTTTTGCTCATGCCTGCTCCAGCAGGTGAAAGAAAACCTGGCCGGCCCGCCCCTGCTTCGCCACCGACCAGCGGCCCAACCGCTCCAGAGGCATCTCGGCCTCTGCGTACAACCTCGCGCCCGCGGCCGCCAGATCATCCAGCCGGGACTCTACCCGCGCCAGCCAGCCCTGACCATAAGGTGGATCAAGAAATATCAAATCAAAGCGTCGACCCGGCGGGGGGGCGAATTTTAACGCATCGCAGCAAAACAGTTCGAGGCGCGAACACGCAAAGGCCTCCGCATGCTTCCTTAGCGCCGCGAATGCGGGACGCGAGCGTTCGACCAAGGCGACATAGTCTGCGCCGCGCGAAGCGGCCTCGAAGCCGAGAATTCCGCTGCCGGCGAAAAGGTCGAGGCAGCTGAGTCCGCTGAGATCCTGTCCCAGCCAGCTGAACAGGGTTTCGCGCACCCGATCCGGCGTCGGCCGCAAGCCCGGCGCGTCGGGTACCTGGACCAGGCGGCTGCGCCATTCGCCGCCGGTGACGCGGATGCGGCTCACGGCCCAGCTCAATCGGCGGCAACGATCACGGTGACCAGGTTGTCAGCCTTCACATGGCGGCCAAAGGCGGCTTTCACCTGATCGGCAGTCACGGCTTTCACCTTCGCCGGGAAATCTTCGAGGTAGGTCAGCGGCAGGTCGTAGAACCCGATCGTGGAAAGATAGCCGAGCAGCTTGGCGTTGCTGTCCATGCGTAGCGCGAAGCCATCGACCATGTTCTTCTTGGCCGCGGCGAGTTCCTTCGGGGTCGGCCCCTTGGCCATGTATTCGGTCAGCACCTGATCCACCACCTTCAGCGCATCGGGAACCTGGTCGCGCTTGGTCTGCAATCCGATCTCGAACGGGCCTTCGAGCTTGCGTGGCGCGAAGTAGGAGTACACGCTGTACGCGTAGCCGCGCTTTTCGCGTACCTCCTTCATCAGGCGCGAGACGAAGCCACCGCCGCCCAGCGTGTAGTTGCCCACCAGCAGCGGAAAATAGTCGGGGTCGCTGCGGCGGATCGCCGGCAGCCCGATGTGGATGTGGCTCTGCGCCGCGGGATGGGCGATCTTGATCGTTTCCCGCACCGGCTGTGTGACTGCCGGCGGGACCAGGTCGCCACCACCCGCAGGCAGCGCTTCGGTCAGGCGCTGGGCGATGGCCTCGGCCTCGGCTCGCGATACGTCGCCGATGATGGACACGACCGCACCCTTGGCACCGTAGTGCTGGTGGTGAAATGCGACGAGATCTTCGCGAGTAATCGCGCCCACGCTCTCCACGGTTGGGCTGACGCCGTAAGGGTGGCCGGGATAGATCGCCGCCGCGAAGCGCTTGCCGGCAATGGCATCGGGTCGCGTCTCCGCTTCGCGGATGCTGGCAATGGCGCGCGCGCTTTCACGCTCCAGCACAGCTTGAGGAAAAGTCGGCGCTGACAGCACGGCGCGCAGCAGATCGAGCGCGGCCTCCTGCTCGGGTTTGCTCGACAGAGTGCGCACGCTGACGCTGGCGCGGTCGCTGTCGGCCCCGCCTCCCAGTCGCGCACCGATGTCGACCAGGCGCCCGGCGATGTGTTCTTCATCCAGATCGCCGGCGCCGGTTTCCAGCAGGCCCTGAGTCAAGCCGGCAAGTCCGGCCTTGGCCGCGGGCACAAAGGCCGAGCCGGCAGCAAAGTCGAGCTGAACATCGAGGATCGGCAGCATCCGTGTCTCGACGAAATACACCTTGGCGCCGGAGGGAGCGATCCAGTGCTCGATCTTGACGCCGGCCAGGGCCATGCTCGATGCCAGGGCCGTCAGCAGACAGATCAACGTGAAACGAGCTCGTGAGCGCCCCACAATAATCGAGCGAAGCGAGCCGACCAGTAGCCCCGCCCCGGGGCGGGGATGGGGGTGGGGGGCGTTCAATTTGCTATGCTTCATCAGTGCCTCACTGCCCCGGAGGGCTTCTTCGGTTTGCTTTGATCGATAGGCTGCGGATCGAGCACGGCGATGCTCAGGGTGTCGTCCGTGAAGTATTTCCTGGCCGCGGCCTGCACCTCTTCCGCGGTCACGCTCTTGATCTTTTCCAGCAGGGTGTCGATGTCGCGCCATGACTGTCCGGCCGCCTCGATGCCGCCTATTTCCATGGCCTGCGCCATCAGCGAATCGCGCTTGTAGATCTGTGCGGCGATGGACTGGGTCTTGACGCGGGTAAGTTCCTCGGCCGACACACCTTCGTCCTGAATACGCTTGATCTCGCCACGCAGCGCAGCTTCCAGGTCGGCAATGGTCTTGCCTTCGGCCGGCTGCCCGTCGAGGACGAAGTCTGCCTCGCCACGCAGCGTGGCGTCGTAGCTGGCACCGGCCGACTGCGCGACGCGACTGCCACGCACCAGATTACGGGCGAAGCGCGAGGCATCGTGGCCATCGAGCACCGTCGCTAGCACGTCCAGCGCGTAAGGGTCGCGATCCTTCTGCACATCATGCAGCTTGGGCGCCTTCCAGGCCATGGCGAGGTAGGGCAGCTTGGCCGGCGCCTTGACGCTCACGCGGCGGATGCCGACCTGTTCCGGCTCGTTCTGCGGCTTGCGTTCCGGCAATGCGTGCTTCTTGATCGTGCCGTAATACTTCTGCGCCAAGCGAAACACTTCGCGGTGATCGACGTCGCCCACCACCACGACATAGGCATTGTTCGGCGTGTACCACTGCCGATACCAGTCGCGGGCGTCCTGCCAGGTCATGTGCTCGAGATCATCCATCCAGCCGATGATCGGACGCCGATAGGGATGCGCCTGGAACATCAGCGAATTCAGTACTTCGCTCACCAGCGCGTGCGGATTGTCGTCGGTGCGCAACCGCCGCTCTTCCATCACGACCTTCATCTCGGACGCGAATTCCTTGGCGTCCAGCTTCAGATTCGCCATGCGGTCCGCTTCGAGCTGCATCATCTCGGGCAGCGCGGCCTTCGGCACGATCTGGAAGTAGGCGGTGTAATCACGGCTGGTGAAGGCATTGTCGCGCCCGCCGGCTTCGGCCACCCGCTTGTTGAATTCGCCCGCGGGAAGGGTCTTGGTGCCCTTGAACATCAGGTGCTCCAGCGCATGGGCGACGCCCGAGGTGCCGTCCTTTTCGTCCATGCTGCCGGCGCGGTACCAGACCATATGCACGACGGTCGGCGCGCGATGGTCTTCCTTGACGATGACGCGCAAGCCGTTGGCGAGCTGGGTTTCAAACGGGTTGGCAAGAGTCGGCGCTGGCGATACGGCGAAGGCCAGCGCCGCTACCGCGGCAAGCAATGGTTTCATGTCGGAGGTCGGCGGTCGGCGTGGTTGGGGAAAACGTAGTTTCAGAGAAGGCTCATGCCCGCGTTAGCGGGCGTTATGCCGGAACTAAAAAGGGCTTCTGTTAGAATTCTCACGTCGCGCATCTTAGCGCGGCTCCTGCTTCCGACCGCATTCCGCATGTTTGGTTTCCTGAAAACGAAGGACGACCCCGCCGCCCAGGCCCCCGTGTCTCCGGCGCCACGAGCTTCGTGGGACGAACGCCTCAAGGCCGGGCTTTCACGCACCCGCGACACCCTCAACACGCCGCTGACGGAACTCTTCAGCCGGGCCAGGATCGACGACGAACTGCTCGAAGATCTGGAAACCACATTGCTGATGGCGGATTGCGGCGTCGAGGCCACGCACTGGCTGCTGGCGGAACTCAAGGCCACCGTCAAGCGCGACAAGCTGGAAACCCCGGCGCAATTGCGATCGGCCCTCGCAAAAGGCCTGCGAACACTGCTCATGCCGCTCGAGCAGCCGCTGGAGGCGGACGGCCATCAACCCTTCGTGATCATGATCGCCGGCGTCAATGGCGCCGGGAAGACCACTTCCATCGGCAAGCTGGCCAAACACTTCCAGAGCCAGGGCAAGAGCGTCCTGCTCGCCGCCGGCGACACCTTCCGCGCCGCTGCGCGCGAGCAACTTACGGCCTGGGGCGACCGCAACGGTGTGATGGTTATCGCCCAGGAATCCGGCGATCCGGCGGCCGTGGTGTTTGACGCCATCAACGCCGCCCGTGCGCGCAAGATCGATGTCGTGCTGGCCGACACCGCGGGTCGCCTGCCGACGCAACTGCACCTGATGGAGGAGATCGCCAAGGTGCGCCGCGTGATCCAGAAGGCCGATGCCTCGGGCCCCCACGAGGTGCTGCTGGTACTCGACGCCAACATCGGCCAGAACGCCGTGCAGCAGGTCATGGCCTTCGACAAGGCGATCGGCGTAACGGGCCTGGTCATCACCAAGCTCGACGGCACCGCCAAGGGCGGCGTACTCGCCGCCATCGCCCGCCAGTGTCCGAAGCCGGTGCGCTTCATCGGTGTCGGCGAAGGCATCGATGACCTGCAGGCCTTCCGCGCCGGTGAGTTTGTCGAGGCACTGCTGGGACCCTCTCAGTGATCCGTTTCGATCGCGTTTCAAAGCGCTACGAGCCGGGTATCGATGCGCTGTCGGACCTCAGTTTCGACGTGGCGGAACGCGAGATGGTCGTTGTCAGCGGCCACTCGGGAGCCGGGAAATCAACCCTGCTCAAGCTGATTGCGGCAGTGGAAAAGTCTACCGGTGGAGCGGTTCTGGTCGGTGGCCAGAACGTCAGCGGGCTCGCGCGCTCGGCCCTCCCTTATCTTCGCCGGCGCATCGGCATGGTGTTCCAGGATCAGAAGCTGCTGTTCGATCGCAACGTGTTCGAGAACGTCATGCTGCCCTTGTCGATCGCCGGTTTTCCGGTCAGGGACGCCGCGCAGCGTGTGCGCGCCGCGCTGGACAAGGTCGGACTTGCCACGCGCGAAAAGGCGCTGCCCGTCATGCTGTCGGGCGGCGAACAACAGCGTCTGGCAATCGCCCGCGCCGTGGTGAATCGACCGAGCCTGCTGTTGGCCGACGAGCCTACGGCCCATCTCGACAGCGAAACCGCGGCCGATGTAGCGCGCATCTTTCATGAATTTCACCATGTCGGCGTTACGGTGTTGATCGCCACCTACGCCGACGATTTGTTTCCGGGTGCGCGACGCTTGCAGCTAAGTCACGGAAAATTGCTGCCATGAAGACCTGGCTGGTTCAGCACCGGGAGGCTGCCCTGCTGGCGCTGCGCAGGCTGGCCGCAGCCCCGGTCAATAGTCTGCTGTCCCTGCTGGCCATCGGCATCGCGCTGGCCCTGCCGGCTGGCGGCCAGATGTTGCTCGCCAACGCGGTGCATCTGGCCGGCACGATTTCCGCCGTACCGCAGATTTCAATCTTCATGGCGGCCAATGCCGAGCGGCGGGCAACGACTGAAATCGAATCGCGTCTGAACAAGTACGGCGGCGTCAAACAGGTTCAGTTCATGGCGCGGGATGAAACGCTGGCGCGAATGAAGACCAACCCGGGTCTGCGAGATGTCATCGAGGCCCTGCCGGGAAACCCTTTTCCCGACGCGTTTGTAGTGACCGCGACGGATGAGCGTCCTGAAGCGATGGAGAAACTCGCAGCCGAGTTCCGCCAGTGGCCCTTGGTCGAGCATGTGCAGCTCGACTCAGCCTGGGTGCGCCGGCTCGACGCGCTGCTCAAGCTCGGCCGCACGGCGGTATTGCTGCTCGGCGCATTGCTCGGTGCCGGGCTGATTGCGATCAGCTTCAACATCATTCGCATGCAAGTGCTCACCCATCGCGCGGAAATCGAGGTGAGTCAGCTGCTTGGCGCCACCGATGCGTTCATTCAGCGCCCTTTCCTCTATTACGGAGTCCTGCTCGGACTCGGCGGGGGCGTCGTGGCCTGGCTGCTGGTCGGCGCGGCGGCGCTCTGGCTGCGCGCACCCCTGAGCGAACTGGTGCAACTGTATGACCTCACGGTCGTCCTGCAGTCGCTTGACCCGCGTGACTCCGCGCTGCTGCTGGGCTTTGCGGCCGGCCTGGGGTGGCTGGGAGCGATGATCTCCTTGCGGCAGCACTTGAGATAGTGCTGAGGGAAAAAGCCCACAGTGCGTTTCACGCAACTGGCAACACTGGATCGGAATCCACTATTCGAGCGATAATATGGCTATGAACGAAGAACAACCCATTGAACAGCCACCGCTCGAGTCAGCGCCCACCGAGCAGCAAAATCCAGAGCCCGTGCGCAACGAACCGCAGCTCCCGGATCCACGCCGCCGGTTGCGCGAACTGCTGGCGATTCCCGATCACCAGCGCACTGACGCCATCTGGGACGAAATCATCGAACTCGAAATCTGCCTGGCACCCGGCAACCGCGTTCAGGGAGCGGGAGCCCAGCCGGAACCGGGACGACGTCAGGGTGCCGGCCAAGGCCATGTTCAGGGACGGCGCCCGGAGCAGGCGCGCCGGCAGGATTCGGCACCCGGAGTCAAGCCTGCAAAGCGCTTCTTCAAGAAGTCGAAGCGCCCGGCCGGGGGGCCGCCGAAAACCTGACCCCGGCCCGCGCCCGGGTGGATACGGTCCCTGCGGGAAATAAAGCGGACGCCTGCCCCCGAAGGGGAATCCCGGGCGTGCAGAGCACCCCGAGGCGCTACAGCTGGCTCCTGCGGCCGACAATTCCCGACTAAATTTGTCAGGAACTTCTGCGGATATTAGCACTCTCAATCCAAGAGTGCTAATATTGCCCTAAAGGAGGTCGTACCATGAGTCATACCGTGTCTCTTGACCATTTTCCGATGCTTGCCGCAAGCGGCAGCATCGAGGCGTTCATATCGGCGGCTAACCGCGTGCCGATGCTGAGCCATGCGGAAGAGCAGGCGCTGGCCCGGCGTCTACGCGAGAACGACGACGTCGAGGCTGCGCGTCGACTGGTGACTTCCCATTTGCGGCTGGTGATTGCCATTGCGCGAGGCTATCTGGGTTATGGCTTGCCCCACGCCGACCTGATTCAGGAGGGCAACATCGGCCTGATGAAGGCAGTCAAGCGCTTCGATCCCGATCGCGGGGTACGCTTGGTATCGTTCGCCATGCACTGGATCAAGGCGGAGATTCACGAATACATTCTGAAGAACTGGCGCATGGTCAAGATCGCCACGACCAAGGCACAGCGCAAGCTGTTCTTCAACCTGCGCAGTATCAAGGCCGCCCTGGCGCAGGACGTCGACTCGCCGCAGGGCTTCAACACCCTGGGTGCCGAGGAAGTGAAATCGGTAGCGAAGCGGCTCGGCGTCAAGCCGGCGGAAGTCATCGAGATGGAAACGCGGCTGACCGGTGCGGATGTATCGCTGGAACCCGTGTCGGATGACGACGAGGACAGTTACGCACCGATCACCTACCTGGTCGCGGATCGCAGCATCGAGCCATCCGCGATTCTGGAGCGCAAGGAGTATGACCGCCTGCAGGACGAGGGGCTGAGTTCGGCGCTGGCAAGCCTTGACGAGCGCAGTCGCACCATCGTCCAGCGACGCTGGCTGGTGGCCGACGGGGAAGAAGCCGCAACGCTGCATGAACTGGCGGCCGAATTCGGCGTATCGGCCGAGCGCATCCGCCAGATCGAGGTCAAGGCCATGCAGAAGATGAAAGGCCAACTCGCGGCATAACAGGACGTCATGACAACGACAAAGGGCAGCCTCAGAAGATGAGGCTGCCCTTTGTTTTTGGGTCCCGGAATGCTCGGCGCTTTTTTTGGTCGATCGCGAACTCGCGCATCAAAACGGCAGGTAGTGATCAACCAGCAGAGCGGCGAACAGCAGCGCCAGGTAGAGAATCGACCAGCGGAAGGTGATGCGCGCCACGGCATCGGAATAGTCGCGCCAGATCAGCCATGCGTAACCAAGGAAGATGGTGTCGAGCAGGACCGCCGAGGTCAGGTAGAACCAGCCGCACATGCCAATTACATAGGGCACCAGGGTCACCAGCGTCAGGCCGATGGTGTATAGGAACACGTGACGCCGGGTGTATTCGGCGCCGTGGGTTACCGGCAGCATCGGCAGCCCCGCAGCGGCGTATTCCTTGGTCCGATACAGTGCCAGCGACCAGAAGTGCGGCGGCGTCCACACGAAGATGATCAGAAACAGCAACCACGCCTGGCCCGGTGCATTGCCGGTCACTGCCGCCCAGCCGAGCACCGGCGGCATGGCGCCGGACGCACCGCCGATCACAATGTTCTGCGACGTATTGGGCTTGAGAAAGATGGTGTAGATCACCGCATAGCCTACGAAGGTGGCGAAGGTCAGCCACATGGTGAAGGGGTTCACCCAGGCATAGAGCAGGAAAAGCCCGAGACCTCCGATCAGGCCCGAGAACACCAGGGTCTCCAGCGAATTGACTTCACCTTGCGGCAACGGCCGGCCGCGCGTGCGCGCCATCAGCGCATCGATCTTCTGTTCAATCAGGCAATTCGCCGCCGCTGCCGCGCCTGCCACCAGGGCGATGCCGGCAGTGCCTGCCAGCAATATGCGCCACGGCACCATTCCCGGAACAGCGAGGAACATTCCGATCACCGCACAAAACACGATCAACGACACCACGCGCGGCTTCGCCAGCTGAAAATAGTGGCGCAGACGGTAGGAGCCCTGCTGCAGTCTAAGGGTAGTCGATTTCATGCTTGAGGAATAAATGATTGAACCTGGAACGAGTGGCGAGTTTATCACGTGCCTGTTCGCCGGACAGCCTCATGGATGAGGTTTTAGCTGCACGATGCGCTATCCGCCGGCACCCGGCCGGCAAACCACGCAACGCTGAAAACAGCTCCATCAGTCGCCCCTGCAATCAAAACTTGATCAGCTTCCCGAGTTCGTTGATGAAGGCCTTGGGCTCGGGATCGTCAGAGTAGCGAAAGACCAGCAGGCCGCGCCGATCGACCAGATTGAGATGGCGGCTCCCGCTGCCACCCAGCACCTGCAACAGCTTGGCGTCGGTCGCCTTGACCAGAACCAGATCCGGGTGCGCCGCCAAGAGGTCTGCCGCTGGTATGGTTGCATCCGTGATAACCCAAAGCCGGTCGATACGTGCCAAATTGCGGCCCTGTGCGGTGCGCGCCTGCCGGGTCAGGTAAAGCGTGTGCTGGCACTGCTCATCGCAGGCGCCGGGCGCCGCAAAGATCAGCAGCCATTTGCCGCTGACTGCCGGATGTTCCAGCGCCACGCCATCCAGGCGCTGCAAGAACTCGAACGGCAGCGGCATCGGATCCAGCGACTGGCCCACCGTCGCCTTGACCTCTGGCGGCGAGACATAACGAAAGTACAAGGCGGCGAGTAGCGGCAGCACGCCGATCGCAACAATCGCCAATATGATCAGCCGGCCTTTTAACGGGCTGGAAGGAGTGGTAGCAGCCATCGGACTCGGGGTGCCTTCGACTTCGTTGTTTGCCTGCTGGTCGGTGGTCATTTCTTTCGCCATGCAAAGAGGCCGTAGGCCGCGGCCATCAGGGCGAAAACCATCCACATCGCCGCATAGCCATAGTGTTTGGCCGCCGGATTGTCGGGAGCATCCCAGTCACGGATCAGCCCATCGCCGTCCGCGCCGGTTTGCAGCAGGATCACCGGCAGCGCGTCGAGGCCACTGAGCTGGCGGTAGTCCGCTTCACGCACATGCTGCCAGACGACGCCCTGCGGCGGGGCTTTCTGCAGTTCAAAGGTCCGGGTTTCGAAGCTGCGGGTTACGCCGGAAATCTCGATCTCGCCGGCGGGCGTGCCGACCAACGGGACCTCGGAGCGCAATCGCGGCGCAACGATCCAGCCGCGGTTGACCAGCACGACCACGTCACTGCCGGACAACTGTAAGGGCGTCAGGACCTGATAGCCGGCGCGGCTGTGATAGATCTTGTTGTCCAGAAACAGGGTCTTCGTTGGCAGCCAACGACCGCGCGCCGTCGCCGCGCGATCAAGCAGTTTCTCACGCTCGCGGTGCCGCGCCGCCAAACTGATCGGAGTCGAGACAAGGGCCGCCTGCTCGCGCTCGAACCGCGCCCCACGGGTTTCCGCGCGCCAGAGCTGCAGTCGCGCCATGCCGAGGCAGGTCAGAATCAATAGAATGACCAGCAGCGGACGCAGATAGGCACGCTTGGGACGAAGAGTCGACATTGGCAGAGCGGTTTGTCCGGGTTGAGGTCGTGTGCGAACCGCGAGTCCGGTAGACTGCACATTTTCGGAAGGAAAATCCATGCGCGTGATCGTCGTGCTGATGCTGATCGCCATCATCGCCAGCCTCGGCAGTGCCCTGTTCTTTGTCTATCGCGATCAAGGTCAGGGCAAGACCCGGGCGGTCAAGGCACTGTCACTGCGCGTGGGTCTTTCCCTGGTTCTGTTTCTGCTGCTGATGGCCGCGTACCGGCTTGGCTGGATTGGCGAACGCCTGTGATCCTGCGCAGCGCACCCCCGGTGCGCTGCACCTCCACCCTTACAACCAATAGACGACGACAAACAGGCCGAGCCAGACGACGTCCACAAAGTGCCAGTACCAGGCGACCGCTTCGAAGGCAAAGTGGCGCTCGGCGGTGAAATGCCCCTTCAGGGTCCGTATCAGAATCACGATCAGCATCGTCGCACCGAGCGTGACGTGAAAGCCGTGGAAGCCGGTCAACATGTAAAACGTCGAGCCGTACACGCCGGTCGTCATCTTGAGATTCAAGTGGCTGTAGGCTTCGGCATATTCGTAGGCCTGAAGGCTGATAAAGGTTAGGCCGAGCAGAATCGTCAAGGCCAGACCGATGATCAACTGGCGCCGCTTGTTGGCGATCAATCCCCAGTGTGCCCAGGTCACGGTGACGCCCGAACTCAGCAGCAGCAGGGTGTTGATTGCAGGGATGCCCCAGGCGTGCATCGGCGTAAAGGCGTCCTTGACCGCTGGTCCGGCGCTGGGCCACTGGTCCTTGAAGCCCTCCCACAGCAAGGCCTGGTCGGGGCTCGCCAGATCCGGAACCGACAAGACGCGGATATAAAACAGCGCCCCGAAAAATGCAGCGAAGAACATCACCTCCGAAAAGATGAACCAGGCCATTGCCCAGCGGAAGGAACGATCGACCTGAAGGTTGTAGCTGCCATTCTCGGATTCTCCGATCACGCGGCCGAACCAGCCGAACAGCATGGTTGCCAGCACGGCAAACCCGCCCATCAGCACGAAGCCGCCGTTGGCGATCGAATTCATCGTCAGCACGGCGCCACTCGCCAGCAGGAGCAGCGCCAGCGAGCCTACCAGCGGCCAGTGGGAAGGCTGGGGAACGAAATAGCGGGTTGCGGACGCGGGGTGACTCATCTTGACCTCCTCGAAATCATATTGTCGTTATTGCCCTGTTACCGTGTTCATGCTTTCAATCACCGATGGCTGATGTTGATTGCCACTGTCACCAGCGTAATCACAAAGATGAGCATGAAGACCAGCGCCGTGATCAATATCGCCAACGGCGACAAAGGCGGCGCGTCCTGCTCGGGCAGTTTGTGGCCGCGCACGCCCAACAGGCCCCAGGCCACCGTACGGATGGTGCGCAGGAAGCTGTCCTTCGGCGACGGTGAATTCGGCATCGGCATCGATCACATCCGGCTTTCGGCAGGCGCCGCCGATGATTTGACGCTGCCGGCCGGCACCTCGAAAAACGTGTATGACAGCGTAACCGTGTTCACGTCATCTGGCAGTTTCTTGTCGAGCACGAAGACCACCGGCATGTCGCGCACTTCATGCGGAGCAAAGGTCTGCTGTTTGAAGCAAAAGCATTCCAGCTTCTTGACGTAGCCACCTGCATGTTGCGGGCCGTAACTGGGCACCGCCTGGCCGATCACGGTGACGTCTCGCGTATTCTCGACCCGGTACATCACATTCACGATCTCGCCGGTCTTGACAGCAAGGCTGGCGGTCTCGGGACGAAAGCGCAGGCCGTTGTCGTGGCTGTTGGCATCGAACTCAAGCGTCACCGGACGGGCCGGAATCAGAGACGTGGCGAGTTGCTCCGCACGGTCGATATCGTAGAGGCCGGACCATTCGCAGAAGGCCCGGTACAGGCGCGGCTGGACGGAAACAAAGAGCAGGCTGCCAACGACGACAGCGAGCAAACCGGCAGCAATGCGTCGGTTACCGGTCGCCCGCGGCAGCGAATGGGCGGCAGCGGCGCCGTCCGGGCTGAGGCCGGGATTCAAGCGTTGGACATCCATTGCCGCAATATGACGCTCAGGAACACGGCTGCAGCGAATAGGGCAAGGCCGATCGCAATGCGACGGTTGCCCTGTTCGCGCGACGCATTGGCACTCATGCGTGTGCCTCGGCGGGATCGAACACGGGAGGCTCTTCGAACGTATGGTGGGGCGCCGGGGAGGGCACGGTCCATTCCAGACCGCGCGCGCCTTCCCAGGGCCTGGCCGCGGCCTTGGGGCCGCCCTTGATCGCCTTGAAGACCACCACCAGGACTAGCAATTGGCTGATGCCGAAGCCGAACGAGCCGATACTGGAAATCATGTTGAAGTCGGCGAACTGCTGGGCATAGTCCGGGATCCGGCGCGGCATGCCGGCAAGACCGAGAAAGTGCTGCGGAAAGAAGGTGATATTGAAAAAGATCATCGAGAGCCAGAAGTGAAGTTTGCCCAGCGTCTCGTTGTACATGTGCCCGGTCCATTTCGGCAGCCAGAAATAAAGCCCGGCATAGGCGGAGAAGAGTGCTCCGGCAACCATGACGTAGTGGAAGTGGGCGACGACGTAATAGGTATCCTGCAACTGGATGTCCACCGCTGTCATCGCCAGCACCAGGCCGGTAAGCCCGCCGATGGTAAACAGCACCAGGAAGCCGAGCGCGAACAGCATTGGTGTTTCAAAGCTCAGCGAGCCGCGCCACATGGTGGTGACCCAGTTGAACACCTTGACGCCTGTCGGTACCGCAATCAGCATCGTCGCATACATGAAGTAGAGCTGGCCCGTGAGCGGGATGCCGGTCACGTACATGTGGTGGGCCCAGACAAAGAAGGAGATCAGGCCGATCGCCGCAATCGCATACACCATCGAGGTGTAGCCAAACAGATGCTTGCGCGAAAACGCCGGAATCACGTGGGAAACCACGCCAAAGGCCGGCAAGGCGATGATATAGACCTCGGGGTGGCCAAAAAACCAGAATATGTGCTGGAACAATACCGGGTCGCCGCCGCCGGCCGCGCTGAAGAAACTGGTGCCGAAATGGCGGTCCGTCAGCAACATCGTCACCGCGCCGGCCAGAATCGGCATCGAGGCGATCAGCAGGAACGCCGTCACCAGCCAGGTCCAGCAGAACAGCGGCATCTTCATCAGGGTCATGCCGGGGGCGCGCATGTTGAGAATGGTGGTGATGATGTTGATCGAACCCATGATCGAGGACATGCCGAGGATGTGAATGGCGAAGATCGCCATGTCCATGCCCATGCCCATTTGCACCGACAACGGCGGGTACATGGTCCAGCCGGTTCCGGCGGCGCCGCCCGGCACGAAGATCGAGGAAGTCAGAAGAATGGCGGCGGGCGGCAGCAGCCAGAAGCTCCAGTTGTTCATCCGCGCGAACGCCATGTCAGGCGCGCCGATCATCAGCGGGATCATCCAGTTGGCGAAACCGACGAAGGCCGGCATGATCGCGCCGAACACCATGATCAGCGCGTGCAGCGTCAGCATCTGATTGTAGAACTCGGGGGATACGTACTGCAATCCCGGGGACAGCAGTTCCGCCCGGATGATCAGCGACATCGCGCCGCCGACGAGGAACATGACGAAGCTGAACCACAAGTACATCGTGCCGATGTCCTTGTGGTTGGTCGTGGTTATCCAGCGCATCAACCCGGTCGGACCGTGTCCATGGCCGGCGTCGTCGTGGTGGCCGGCATGACCGGCGGCTTGGGTGGCTTGCATAATCAGATTCTCCTGAGGGCCCGTCGCGCGATCACTTGCCGCGAAGTGCCTTGACTTCGGCCGGCTGAATCACCTCGCCGAGTTTATTGGTCCATGCGTTTCGCTCGTAGGTTACAACGGCCGCGATCTCCGCATCACTTAACTGGGCGGCGAAGGCCGCCATCGCGGTGCCCGGCTTGCCGTTCATGACGCGATCAAGGTGAGCCGTCTTCGGCCCCTTGACGATCAGGGAACCGTCGAGCGCGGGGAATACCGGCGGCAAACCCTTCCCGGTCGGCTGGTGGCACGCCGCGCAGGTAGCGGCATAAACCTTTTCGCCACGGGCAAGCAATTCGTCAAGCTTCCACACCTTGGCGGGATCATCCATCGCCGCAGCCATTTCCTTCTTCTGGGCGGCAGCCCAGGCCGCGTACTTCTCGGCAGAAACAACTTCGACTACTACCGGCATGAAGCCGTGGTCCTTGCCGCAAAGCTCGGAACACTGACCACGATAAGTGCCCTCCTTCTCGGCGCGGAACCATGTGTCGCGCAAAAATCCCGGCACGGCGTCGGTCTTGACGGCGAACGCCGGCACCGACCAGCTGTGGATGACGTCGGTCGCGGTCGTCAGCATCCGCACCTTCTTGCCAACCGGCACCACCAGGGGGCGATCGACCTCCAGCAAATAGTGCTCGCCCTTGGGCGCCTTGTTCTCGATCTGATCGCGCGGCGTGGCCAGCGCACTCATGTACTTGACCCCGGCCGCGTCGCCGGTGAGGTATTCGTAGCCCCACTTCCACTGATATCCGGTGACCTTGATCGTGAGATCGGGCTGCGAGGTATCGCGCATCTGCACCAGTGTCAAGGTGGCCGGAAAGGCGATGGCGATCAGTATCAGCGCCGGGATGATGGTCCAGGCTAGTTCCACTGCCGTGTTGTCGTGGAAATCAGCCGCCTTGTGGCCCTTCGACTTGCGATGAAAAACGATGGAGTAGGCAACGACGGCAAAGACGCCAACGAAGATGATGACGATGACCCACAACAACAGGCTGTGCAACTCGTAGACGCGCCGGGCCGTGGCTGTCGCCGGGTCCTGCAGATTGAGTTCCCAGGCAGCATTGGCAACGCCGCTGAACATGCCCAGCAGTCCGGCCACCAGAAGTCCCATGAACC
>JANXRC010000004.1 GCA_025353195.1 Rhodocyclaceae bacterium | reverse complement strand
AGCCCGGCCTGAGCGCTTTTTTCGGGGTGGAATTGAACTGCGAAGATGTTAGCGTGGGCAACCGCACTGGTAAAGGGAATACCGTAGTGCGTTGAGCCGGCAATCACCTCGGGGCTTTGTGGTTCGACATAGTAGCTGTGCACGAAATAGAAGCGCGCGCCGTCCTCGATGCCGTCCCACAGGGGGTGGGCCTCGGCCTGCTGCACCTGGTTCCAACCCATGTGCGGCACCTTGAGCCGCGTGCCGTCGGCTGCCACCATGGCCACCGACGGAAAACGCGGCACGCGGCCCGGCAGAATTTCGAGTCCCATAACGTTACCCTCCTCTGCATGGCCGAAGAGCATCTGCAAGCCCACGCAGATGCCGAGGAAAGGCCTTTCGGCGGCGGCGCGCACGACCGCCTGGCGCAAGCCGCGCGCCGACAACTCACGCATGCAATCCGGCATCGCGCCCTGGCCGGGCACGACGACCCGGTCAGCCGCGGCGATCTCTCCGGCATCGGAACTGACGCGGACCTCGGCCTCCGGAGCAACGTGCTCGATGGCCTTGGCCACCGAGCGCAGGTTACCCATACCGTAATCGACAACCACAACCGTGCTCATGGAAGGGTCAGAGCGTGCCCTTCGTCGATGGAATGGCCCCCGTCGCGCGCGTGTCGGCTTCCACCGCCATGCGCAGCGCCCGGGCAAAGGCCTTGAACACGGTCTCGGCCTGATGGTGGGAGTTGTCACCACGCATGGCATCGACGTGTACCGTAATCCCGGCGTGATTCACCAGCCCCTGAAAGAACTCGCGCACCAGATCGACATCGAACTCGCCGATGGTGGCCCGCGTGAAGGGCACGTTGAACACCAGGCCCGGCCGACCTGACAGATCGACCACCACGCGCGACAAGGCTTCGTCGAGCGGCACATAGGCATGACCATAACGGCGCAAACCCTTCTTGTCGCCCAGCGCCTTGGCCAGGGCCTGACCGATGGTGATGCCGACGTCTTCAATGGTGTGATGCGCGTCGATGTGCAGATCGCCCTTCGCCTCGACCGCCAGATCGATCAGGCCGTGGCGCGCGATCTGGTCCAGCATGTGGTCGAAGAAACCAATGCCGGTAGTTAGTTTGGAGACTCCGGTGCCGTCGAGATCGAGGGCGACACGGATTTTCGTTTCCAGGGTGTTGCGTGTGATTTCGGCTTGCCGCATGGCAGTCTTGATCAAGCAAAAGGGTGAAGGCTGCATGATACCATCGGCGTAGCAGGCCGCACGCCGGGCCCGATCCTCATTCATCACTGCCACACCAATCATTCCGTCTAGCCATGAGTCGTTTCTGGAGCGATGTCGTCAAGGGGCTCAAGCCCTACGTGCCGGGTGAACAGCCCAGGCTCGCCAACCTGGTGAAACTCAACACCAACGAGAATCCCTACGGGCCTTCGCCGCGCGCGCTCGAGGCGATCCGCGCCGCGACGGGAGAGTCGCTGAAGCTCTATCCTGACCCGAATGCCGAGCAGCTCAAGCTCGCGATCGGCAGATTTCACTCCATCGATGCGCAAAATATTTTCGTCGGCAATGGCTCGGATGAAGTTCTCGCCCATATCTTTCTAGGCTTGCTGAAGCAGGCGCGGCCAATCCTGTTCCCCGATATCACCTACAGCTTTTATCCGGTGTATTGCGGGTTGTACCAGGTGGATTTCGAAACAATCGCGCTGGCTGACGATTATTCGATCCGGGTCGGCGATTACGCCAAGCCGAACGGAGGAATCATTTTTCCCAATCCGAATGCGCCGACGGGCTGTCCGCTGCCGCTGACCGACATCGAACGGCTGTTGCAGTCCAATCCGGATTCGGTGGTAGTGATCGATGAAGCCTATGTCGATTTCGGCGGCGCCAGCGCGATCCCGCTGATCGCCAAATATCCGAACCTGCTGGTGGTGCAGACGCTGTCCAAGTCGCGCTCGCTGGCCGGCCTGCGCGTTGGCTTCGCCGTCGGGCATGTCGATCTGATCGAGGCGCTGGAGCGGGTCAAGAACAGTTTCAATTCCTATCCGCTGGACCGGCTGGCGATCGCCGGCGCGGTAGCCGCCTTTGACGACCGGGACTATTTCGACAAGACCTGCCAGGCGGTCATCGCGTCGCGCGAGAAGCTGGTCAAGGAATTGAAGGCGCTAGGCTTTGAAGTACTGCCGTCAGTAGCCAACTTCATCTTCGTTCGCCATCCGCAACACGATGCGCAAGAGTCGGCGCTGGCGCTACGGCGACGCAGCATCATCGTGCGCCACTTCAAGTTGCCGCGCATCGATCAGTTCCTGCGGATTACGGTTGGCACCGACGAGCAGTGCGCCGCGCTGATCGCCGCGCTGAAGGAAATTCTCAGCTCCTGATGCGCAGCTCCGCCGCCTAGGGCTTCATGCGCAGCTCCGCTGCGCGGGCATGCGCGGTGAGTCCTTCGCCATGCGCCAGGGTCGCGGCAATCGGCCCCAGGGTTTGCGCTCCGGCCTTCGACACCTCGATCAGGCTGGAACGCTTCTGAAAGTCATAGACCCCTAGCGGCGAAGAAAAGCGCGCGCTGCGGGAGGTGGGCAACACATGGTTGGGACCGGCGCAATAGTCGCCGAGCGACTCAGAGGTGTAGTGCCCGAGGAAGATCGCGCCAGCATGGCGAATCTTTTCCACCAGCGGCGCCGGGTCTGCGACTGCCAGTTCGAGGTGTTCCGGCGCAATGCGATTTGCCAACTCGCAGGCCTCGTCCAGATCCGCCACCTGTACCAGGGCGCCGCGTCCCTTGAGTGAGGCCGCGATAACCTTGCGGCGCGGCATGGTCGGCAGCAGTTTTTCGATGCTGGCGGCGACCCGTGCAATGAACCCGGCATCCGGACTCAGAAGAATGGACTGTGCCAGTTCATCATGCTCGGCCTGGGCGAACAGGTCGATGGCGACCCAGTCGGGATTGGCCGACGCATCGGCGATGATCAGCACTTCCGATGGCCCGGCTACCATGTCGATGCCCACGGTGCCGAAGACACGGCGCTTGGCGGCCGCGACGTAGGCATTTCCGGGACCAACGATCTTGTCCACCTGCGGGATGCTCTGCGTACCGTAGGCCAGCGCCGCCACCGCCTGCGCACCGCCAAGGGTGAATACTCGGTCGACACCCACCAGGCAGGCGGCGGCCAGCACCAGTGCATTCTTTTCGCCGCGCGGGGTGGGCACCACCATGATCAGTTCGCCGACACCCGCCACCTTGGCCGGCAAGGCATTCATCAACACCGAGCTCGGGTAAGCCGCCTTGCCGCCCGGCACGTAGAGGCCGACTCTATCCAGCGGGGTGATCTTCTGCCCGAGCCGGGTACCGTCGGCTTCCGTGAAACTCCACGATTCGAGCTTCTGCCGCTCGTGATAATCGGTTACGCGCTGCGCCGCGGCTTCCAGCGCAGAACGCTGGGCGGCGGGAAGGCTGTCGAGGGCTTGCCGCAGTTGGCTCCTCGGCAGTTCGAGTTCGGCCATGGCGCGGACGTCGAGCTGGTCGAAGCGGCGCGTGTACTCCAACACCGCGACATCGCCTTCGGCGCGGACTCGTTTCAGGATTTCGGCGACTGTCTGCTCGATGGCATCGTCAGTCGAACCATCGAAGTGCAGCAGCGCGTCCAGCGTTGCAAGAAAGCCGGGGTCCGTGGTCGACAAGCGGCGAATCATCGGATCGCGCCCTCGATGGCAGCTATCACGGGCTGCAGCAGTTCGCGCTTCATCTTAAGTGCCGCCTGATTCACCACCAGCCGTGAGGAGATCTTCATGATCTCCTCGACCTCCACCAGATTGTTTGCCTTCAGCGTGCTGCCGCTGGAAACCAGGTCGACAATGGCCTCGGCCAAGCCGGCCAGAGGTGCAAGCTCCATCGAGCCGTAGAGTTTGATGAGGTCGACATGGACGCCCTTGGCAGCAAAATGCTCTCGCGCGACGGCAATGTACTTGGTGGCGATGCGCAAACGCGCTCCGCGGCGAACGGCAGCGGCGTAATCGAAGCCGGCCGGCGCCGCAACGCACATACGGCACTTGGCGATGTTCAGGTCCAGCGGCTGGTACAGCCCGACTCCGCCGTGTTCGAGCAATACGTCCTTGCCGGCGATGCCCAGATCGGCCGCCCCGTATTGCACGTAGGTCGGGACATCCGAGGCGCGCACGATGACCACGCGTACGTCATCGCGATTGGTGCCGATGATCAATTTGCGCGATTTTTCCGGATCCTCGACTGGAACGATGCCTGCCGCCGCCAATAGGGGCAGTGTTTCTTCGAAGATGCGGCCCTTGGACAGGGCGATCGTGATTCCGCTCATCGGCTCATTTTACCCGGCGAATGTTGGCGCCCAAAGCGGCCAGTTTCTGTTCCAGACCTTCGTAGCCGCGGTCCAGATGGTAGATGCGCTCAATCAGCGTCTCACCTTGCGCCACGAGTCCCGCAATGACCAGGCTGGCCGAAGCGCGCAGGTCGGTAGCCATCACCGTGGCGCCGTCGAGCGTCGGCCGTCCCGTGACGAAAGCCGTGTTGCCGTCGATCTTGATGTCGGCGCCCAACCGGATCAGTTCCACCGCGTGCATGAAGCGGTTTTCGAAAATCGTTTCGCGCATCACCGCAGTTCCATCGGCGACCGCGTTGATCGCCATGAACTGGGCCTGCATGTCGGTCGGGAAGGCCGGGTAGGGTGCGGTGCGGATGCTCACGGCGGTCAGCCGCTGCGGCGCCTTGAGGCGAATCGCATCGCGCTCGGCGACGATTTCGCAGCCGGTATCCATCAGCTTGTCGATCACCGCATCGAGATAGCTAGTGGACGCGCCCGTGACTCGAATCTCGCCACCCGTCGCGGCCGCGGCGCAAAGATAGGTGCCGGTTTCGATGCGGTCAGGCATGATCCGATGCGTGGTGCCGTGCAAGGCATCCACACCCTGAATGCGAATCACGTCGCCGCCGGCGCCCGAAATGCGGGCGCCCATGGCGACCAGGCAGTTGGCCAAATCGACCACTTCCGGCTCGCGCGCGGCGTTCTCGATCACGGTTTCGCCATGCGCCAGGCATGCGGCCATCATCAGGTTTTCGGTACCGGTCACGGTCACCATGTCGGTGAACAAGCGCGCCCCTTGCAGGCGTGCCGCCCGCGCGTGCACGTAGCCCTGCTCGACGTTGACCTCGGCGCCCATCGCGGTCAGACCCTTGATGTGCTGATCCACGGGCCGCGCACCGATCGCGCAGCCGCCCGGCAGCGAGACCCTGGCTTCACCTGCGCGCGCCACCAGCGGCCCCAGCACGAGGATCGAGGCGCGCATGGTTTTCACCATTTCGTAGGGCGCCACGGCGTTGGTCAGTCCCGAAGCATCCAGTGTCACCGTATCGCCAGCGCCGACTCTTGAGCCTTCCCGCGAAACCTTGACGCCCATTTGCGCCAGCAGTTTCAGCATGGTGCCGATGTCGTTCAGGTGGGGAACATTGGTGAAGGTCACCGGCTCCCGGGTCAGCAGTGCCGCGCACAACAGCGGCAGGGCCGCGTTCTTCGCCCCGGATATCGCCACTTCACCCGAGAGCGGAATGCCTCCCGTGATCAGCAGTTTATCCATTGGCATTCCATTCCTCGGGAGTCAGCGTCTTCATCGACAATGCGTGCAATTCACCGGAATCGAAACGCGCCTTGAGAACGGCATTTATCCGTTGCTGCCGCTTGACGCGGCTCAGGCCGGCGAACTCGCTGCTGACGACGACGGCCTCGAAATGCTGACCGTCGCCCTGGACGGCGACAAACTCGCAGGGCAGACCGGCAGCGATCCAGGATTCGATTTGTTTTGGGTCGAGCATGTGTAACTCCTTGGCTTCTGTTTCAGGCGCGCAGCTTGTAGCCGCGCTTCAGCAGATTCAGGGTAAATGTCGTCAGCACCGCAAGGCAACTGCTGACCACGGCGAGACTCAGCCACGGCGAGGCATCGGAGACTCCAAAAAAGCCATGCCGAAAGCCGTCGATCATGTAGAAAACCGGATTCCAGTGCGAAACCTGCTGCCAGAATAACGGCAGTGAATTGATAGAGTAAAACACACCGGACAAGAAAGTCAGCGGCATGATCAGAAAGTTCTGGAAGGCCGCGAGCTGATCGAACTTGTCGGCCCAGATGCCGGCAATGACGCCGAGACTGCCGAGGATTGCCCCCCCCATCAGGGCGAAGACGAGAATCCACCATGGTTCGGCAAACGTCAGCGGCGCGAACCAGAAGGTGGCGAACAACACACCCGCCCCCACCACCAGACCTCTCACCACGGAAGCCAGAACATAGGCGGCAAAGAACTCCAGATAGGAAATCGGCGGCAGCAGAACGAAAACGATGTTTCCCGTTACCTTGGACTGAATCAACGATGACGAAGAATTGGCAAAGGCGTTCTGCAGTACCGACATCATCACCAGCCCCGGAATCAGAAATGCCGTGTAGATAACGCCGTGCACCTTCACATGCCCTTCCATGACATGGGAAAAGATCAGCAGATAGAGCAGTGCAGTGAGTACCGGCGCCCCGACTGTCTGCGAGCCCACTTTCCAGAAGCGCAGCACTTCCTTGTAGAGGAGGGTGGAAAAGCCGCCGTAGCGCATCTCAGTTCAACTGCCCTTGTGGATGCCCTTGCATGACGCGGACGAACACCTCTTCGAGATCCGGCTTGCCGATCTCGAGATCATTTATCGTGCATCCGGCATCGCGGATCCTTGCCAGTAGCGGCTCGACTTCGTCGAAGCCATCAAAGGGCAGGGACCACCAGCCACCGTTTTCTGCGCCTCCACGAGTGAGGTCCGCCGGCATCACGCCATCGGTGCGCAGCCGCAAGCTATGGACCGAGAAACGGCGCAGAAGATTTGCCGTGGTGTCGAGGGCAACCACGCGGCCCGCCTTGAGCATGGCAATGCGAGTACACAGGTTCTCGGCCTCCTCAAGATAATGTGTGGTCAGCACAATGGTGTGTCCCGCTTCGTTCAGTCGCCGGATGAAATGCCACAAGGTCTGGCGCAACTCGACGTCAACGCCGGCCGTCGGTTCATCGAGCACGATTACCGGCGGACGATGGACCAGAGCCTGGGCGACCAGCACGCGGCGTTTCATGCCGCCGGAAAGCATGCGCATGTTGGCATTGGCCTTGGACGTCAGGCCAAGGTTTTCGAGAATCTCGTCGATCCAGCTTTCGTTGTCACCGATGCCGAAGTACCCGGACTGGATCTTCAGCGACTCGCGCACGGTGAAAAACGGGTCGAAAACCAGTTCCTGCGGCACAACCCCCAGATGGCGGCGCGCCGCGCGATAGTCGGACTGAACATTGTGGCCCATCACGCTCAGGCTGCCGGCATCGGCGCGGACCAGTCCGGCCAGCGCGGAAATCAGGGTTGTCTTGCCGGCGCCATTGGGACCCAGCAGGCCGAAGAACTCTCCGCGCTGGACCTCAAGATCGATCCCGTCCAGCGCCTGGACATTGCCAAAGCGTTTGGAGACCTGCTGAATGCGGATCGCAGCGGACATTACGAAAGACCAACCCGAAGGCTGCGGTCAATGCGACGGAAGAAGATCAGCGACGCCGTATACGGCGGCGAGGCTCAGCAGATTCTGCGGCAGGTTCAGAAAGCGCAAGGTCTTCCCGCCTGCGGTTGCCGCTCGCATCCAGCCAAAAACCACGGCCAGGCAGGAGGAATCCATGTCGGTCACTGCGGCGAGGTCGAATGCCGACGCATTCGACGCAATAGCTGCTTCGCCTTCGGCGAGCAATGCGGCTGCGCCCGCCATGGTCATCGGACCCGATACTTCGACGCAATCACCGGCAATACGGATCATTTCTTTACCGAGGTCGCCTCGCCGGACTTGTTCTTGGCCTGCAGCGACTTGATCAGACCGTCGATACCGTTGTTGCGTACCTCGGCGGCGAACGAGTCGCGGTAATTGGTAACGAGGCTGATGCCGCCGACTTCGATATCGTAGACTTTCCAGGCAGCGCCGGACTTTTCAAGGTAGTAATCGAGCTCGATGTTCTTGCCTGCACCCGACTGCTTGATCTCGGTGCGAACGCGGACGTCGGTCTCCCCGGCCTTCATCGAGAACGGCTTGAAATCGATGGTCTGGTTCTTGTACTCGGTCAATGCCTTGGAATAGGTCCGCACCAGGAGAGAATGAAACTCGTCGGTCAGAATCTTCTGCTGCGCCGGACTGGCCACTCGCCAATCCCGGGCCAATGCCAGCTGGGTCATGCGCGTGAAGTTGAAGTGCCCGAGCAACTTGGTCTCGACCAGCTCGATGGCTTTCTTGGTGTTGCCGGACTGTATTTCCTTGTCCTTGCGAACAATGTCCAGCACCTCATTGGTCACGGTCTTGACCAGAACGTCGGGGGCGACTTCCTGGGCCATTACGGTCGCGGCGATAAGCAGGCCGCCTAAAAATACAAATAGGGATTTCATTCTGGATTTCCTGAATTTACTGGTGCTGGGGCAACACACCCCGGAATAAGGCACTATTTTGCGACTGCCGGTTCCGTGTGCGCCATCAGCACAGGCGTAACCGGCACGAGTTCGGCCCGCGGTTCGACAGTCTCCGCTTCCGCTGTTACCGGACGATCGGCCTGTTCGGCATCCGCTTCGATCTCACGCGGCGGGTTGCCATCGTAAATCAGGTTGCGGCGGCGCTGGAGATAGGCGTCGCGCATGTAGGAGTACTTGTCCAGCGCAGCTTCCTCGACGACCTTGTCAGCCGCCAGCAAGTTGGCCCGGTCATTCTCCAAGCGCAGGACGATTGCGGTATTTCGGACCGCTATCGGCTTGTGTTTCGCCACCGGATCGACCGCGACATCGAGTACCAGACCCACCGTGTCACGCGCGGTGCGCGACCCGAATACCGGAATCACCACATACGCACCATTGCCAACACCCCAGCGACCAAACGTCTGGCCGAAATCCTCGTTGTGCTTTTCCAGGCCGGCGTCGGACGCCCAATCGATAACGCCCAGTAATCCGACAGTGGTATTGATCACGACCCGGCCGAAATCGCTGAACGCCTCCGGCACCTTGCCCTGCAACAGGTTATTCACGCCGATGAAGAGGTCGTCGATATTGCCGAAGAAATTGGTGACGCCCGTTCTGATCGGCGATGGCAGAACCGCCTCATAGCCGGTGGCAACCGGCTTGATGATCGCCGCATCGAGGCCCTCGTTGAAGGCAAAAATCGCGCGGTTGAAGCCCTCAATCGGATCCTTCGGGTTTCCCGAAGTTGCGCATCCGGCCAGCAGACTGGCCGCCGCAATGGACACAGCGATGGATTTGATGCGAGCAGGCAGCGTCGTCTTCATTCTGTTTAGAGCACCCATTGACTACTTCTTGCCGCCATCCTCGGCAGCCTTGTTGAACATGAACTGGCTGATCAGTTTCTCCAGAACGACTGCCGACTGGGTCTTCTTGATCGTATCCCCCGCTTTCAGCATTTCCGTATCGCCACCCACTTCAAAACCTATGTACTGCTCGCCCAGCAAACCCGACGTATTGATCGTCGCAAAAGTGTCGCGCGGGAACTTGTAGCGGGCATCCACCTGGATGGTCACCAAGGCCAGATAGGCCTCGGGATCAAAGCGAATTTCCGTCACACGTCCCACCACAACGCCAGCGCTCTTGACAGCCCCGCGCACCTTCAGGCCACCGATATTATCAAACTTGGCCTGGATTGCATAAGTTTCCCCGCTACTGGACGATGCCAGATTGCCCACCTTGAGGGCAAGAAACAACAGCGCGCCCAATCCGACGGCGACGAAAAATCCGACCCAGAGGTCAAGTGTAGTGCGGCTCATGTCATGTCCCTGTAAACATGAAGGCGGTGAGAATGAAGTCGGCGGCCAGAATCGCCAGCGACGATGTTACAACGGTACGCGTGGTCGCCCCGGAAACGCCTTCGGCGGTTGGCTCGGCATCATAGCCCTCGAACACGGCGACCCAGCTGACGATGATGCCGAACACAAAACTCTTGATAACGCCGTTGAGGATGTCCTGACGAAAATCGACCGACGCCTGCATTTGCGACCAGAATGAGCCCTCATCGACGCCGATCAGTTGCACGCCGACCAGATAACCGCCAAAGATGCCCATCGCTGAAAACAGCGCTGCAAGAAGGGGCATTGAAATCACGCCGCCCCAAAAACGCGGCGCAACAACGCGCGAAATGGGATCAACCGCCATCATCTCCATGGCGGAAAGCTGCTCGGTCGCCTTCATCATGCCGATTTCAGCAGTAATTGCCGAACCCGCGCGGCTGGCAAACAGCAGGGCAGCGACCACCGGACCCAGTTCGCGCACCAGCGACAACGACACCAGAACGCCGAGTGCCTCCGTTGAACCGTAGCGCTGAAGTGTGTCATAGCCCTGCAGGCCGAGCACCATGCCGACAAACAGGCCGGACACCAGAATAATGATCAGGCTCAAGACGCCGGTGAAGTAGATTTCCCGTATCGTCAGATGCAGACGGCGCAGCGACGTCCCCGAATACATCAGGATAGCGAGGAAGAAGCGGCTCGCATAACCGAGTCGCCAGATGCGCGAAGTGACCCGCTGCCCCAGTCCGCGCAGCGCTCGCACCATGCCGTTATCCACCGCGCACCCCGCTTTCCATCAGTTCCTCGCCATACGGGCGGGACGGGTACTGGAAGGGTACCGGGCCGTCGGACTCACCCCAGACAAACTGGTGCACATAGGGAACCTTGGAGTTCTTCATGTCTTCGGCGGTGCCTTCGGCGACAATTTTTCCCTCGGAAACAAAATAAACGTAATCGACAATCTTCAATGATTCCTGCACATCGTGGGTGACCACGATGGAACTGGCGCCCAGCGCATCGTTCAGCTTGCGGATCAGTTCGCCGACAATGGCCAGCGAAATCGGATCGAGACCGGCGAACGGCTCGTCGTACATCATCAGCATCGGATCGAGCGCTATCGCGCGCGCCAGGGCGACCCGTCGCGCCATGCCGCCGGACAGCTCCGCCGGCATCAGACGGTGAGCGCCACGCAGTCCCACCGCATGCAGCTTCATCAATACCAGGTCGTGAATCAAGGCTTCCGGCAGATCGGTGTGCTCGCGCATCTGGAATGCAATATTGTCGTACACGGACATGTCGGTAAACAAGGCACCAAACTGGAACAGCATGCCCATGCGCCGACGCAGGGCATACAGACCATCCGCATCGAGCTCGTGCACAACCTGACCGCCGACCCTGACCGTGCCGGAGGTTGGCTTCAGCTGGCCGCCGATCAGGCGCAATGTAGTGGTCTTGCCGCAACCCGAAATTCCCATGACCGCAACAACCTTGCCGCGCGGAATCGTCATGTTGATTCCGGTAAGAACCGGCCGGCTGTCGTAAGTGAAGTTCAGATCGCGGATTTCGACAAGAGATTCCTGGGACATGTTCACACCGGGAACGCCGGTCAAATTCACAGCCGGCGATTCTAGCAGAATCGGGTCATCCATCGCTCTCGCTCAGGCAGCGAAGTGCGGGGTAAACGCCATCCACAACCGGAAGTGGCGATGCATGGTTTCCGCTATGATTCCAACATCAACTCCACCCACCCTCGTCTCGCGCCATCCTTGACTGCACCCAACAGTAAAACCGAGCTGCTGATTGTCGACGATGACCCGCTGATCGCCGACTCGCTGGGCTATTTTCTCCGCCGCGACTATGCCGTAACCACGGCCTCGACCCGCGCCGAAGCAGTTTCATTGTTGCGCGACGGGAAGCATGTCCCCGCTCTTGCGCTGATCGATCTTGGCCTGCCGCCAACGGCGCATCGCCCGGATGAAGGTTTCGCCCTGATTGCGGACATTCTTGCTCATGCCCCGGATACCCGCATCGTGGTTCTTTCCGGACAGAGCGACGAACTCAATGCGCGCCACGCCCGGGCGCTCGGGGCGACCGAATTCGTCGCCAAGCCGGCCGATCCGGACTATCTGCGGAGCCTCATTCGTCGAGTGTTGTCTTTTAGAGACACATCGGCTGAAATAGATGATGGCCTGATTGGCGAGAGCCCTCCGCTGCAAAAACTGCGCGTGCAGCTCAGGCAGTTGGCGGACTCGCCCTTTCCGGTGCTGATCGAGGGCGAGTCGGGCAGCGGCAAGGAGCTTGCGGCAGTCGCCTTGCACAGACTGTCCGAGCGCACCGCGAAACCGTACCTGACACTCAACTGCGCCGCGATCTCCCCCAACCTGGTGGAAGCCACGCTGTTTGGTCATAGCAAGGGGGCGTTCACCGGCGCCAGCGGCGCACGCGCCGGCTATTTCGAAGACGCTTCCGACGGCACGCTGTTTCTCGATGAAATCGGCGAGCTTCCCCTCGAACTGCAACCAAAACTCCTGCGCGTGCTTGAAAACGGCGAGTTCCAGCGCGTTGGCGAAACTCTCGCCCGGCATTCATCCGCACGCATCGTCACTGCGACCAACCGCGACCTGAAAAAAGAAGTTCGCGAAGGGCGCTTCCGCGCCGATCTGTACCATCGGCTTTCGGTTTTCACGGTTGCCATACCGCCATTACGCGATCTCGGCGACGACCGGATGCGCCTGCTGGACCATTTCCGCGCAATCTATTCCGCGCAGGCGGATTTGCCGCCGTTCCGGCTCACCGAAGCAACCACTGAACGCCTGGCAAGCTACCGGTTTCCCGGAAATGTCCGCGAACTGCGCAACATCGCCATCCGCCTGACGACCAAGCTCGCCGGCAAAGAGGTCGGCGTTCAGGACCTCGAAGCCGAACTGGATCTCGGCGAGGAATCGCTGCCAGCCGGCGTCCTGCCGGCGCCGACTCTGGCAAGCCAGGCCGAACTCGTGGCGATTGCCGTGAACGATATTCAGTGCCGCCATGACTTTGACCTGGACGCCACACTGCGCCGCTGGGAAGAAGCGTATATCGAGGCCGCGCAACAGCTCGCCCACGGCAACATGAGCCAGGTGGCGCGACTGCTCGGTGTAAACCGAACCACGCTTTACAATCGCATTGATACACTGGCACGCGACAATCGAGCTTCAGTGGAGGCTGACGCCGGCCCTAACGGCGCCAAGCAAAGCGGCCGTAACCAATAACGCGCCATCTCGCAATAAAAGACCGGACTGCCTGACCGACAAAATGTATCTGGACCACTTCGGACTTAACGAGCCGCCCTTTCGCATTACGCCCCATACCGACTTCTTTTTTGACGGGGCCAATCGCGGCGCAACGCTTGACGCACTGATCTACGCCGTCACCCACGACGAAGGCATTGTCAAGGTCAGTGGCGAAGTCGGCAGCGGCAAGACCATGCTCTGCCGCGTACTGATGGAGCGCCTGCCGGAAACCGTCACCATCATCTATCTGGCGAACCCGTCGCTGTCACGCGACGATATTCTCTACGCCATTGCCGACGAACTGCGCCTCGATGTGCCCGACAATGCGCGCTCCTCAGTGGTAATGCGCGCGTTGCAGGACAATCTGATCAAATCATTTGGTGAAGGACGGCAGGTGGTCGTGCTGATCGACGAAGCCCACGCCATGCCGGTGGAAACGCTCGAAGAAATCCGCCTGCTGTCAAACCTCGAGGCCAACCGCGCCAAGCTGCTGCAACTGGTGCTCTTCGGCCAGCCGGAACTCAACGACGTTCTCGCCCGGCCCGACATGCGGCAGTTGAAAGAGCGCATCACCCACAACTTCGGCCTGGAACCACTGGTGCGCGACGACATCACCCACTATCTCGATTTCCGCATGCGCGCCGCGGGCTATCGCGGCCCCAGTGTCTTCTCTCCGGCGGCGCTGAAATCGATCGAGCAGAGCTCACTGGGTCTTACCCGGCGCATCAACATCCTCGCCGACAAGGCGCTCCTCGCCGCCTTTTCCTCCGGCAGCCACCACATAGGTCCCAAAGAAATCCAAGCCGCCATCCGCGACTGCGAGTTCAGCGAAGCAACCTACGGCGGCAAGCCGGCGCGAAAAACGCAGGCCCTCTGGATTGCCGCCATGGTCACGATCGTTGCGCTGTCAAGCATCATCATCTGGCTGCTGATGGCGTCGCGCACCGATACCGGTACCCCGGCACCGGCGCTGGTCACGCTCCCGGCGCCCGCCAGCGCCGTCGGCATGGCATCTGCCGCACCTGCTGCCACGGTCGGTGCCCCACCCGCCGAGACGGCCGCGCCACCTGGCACGGCCAGCGCTTCACCGCCCTCGACACCATCCCCGGCCACGCCGCCTGCCAGCGCCGGCACACCACCGCCCGCACCAGCCGCAAAGGTGGGGCCTGCCGTCGCCACGCCACCACCACAGCCGGCCAAACCAAAAGTCGGACCACTCACCCTCGAACGACTTGAAGCAGGAAACACCTGGCTGGAACAATTGCCGGATGATCGCTGGTTCATTCAGATATTCGCCACGGACGCAAACCGCCACGCTGAAGTCGAAACCCTGCTGCGCAGGCTGTCTTCGAGCACGACTGGACTGGGTAACATCCATGTCTATTACTCGGACCTCAGCGGCAAGCCGCGCTTCGGCGTCACCTACGGAGACTATGCGACAAGTGCGGCAGCAGCAGCAGCCATGCGCGAACTGCCGAAGCCCTTGCGGACGAACCAGCCCTACCCGCGACAGGTTGTGCGGCTTCGCTGAGGCGCGTTTGACCTAGAGAACTGAGGCGGCTCAGTCCATCAAATCATTGACTTGTGTCGTAAACATAATGTGTTATCCTAAATTTAATGTACCCACCTGATCGGGGATTCGTTTGCGCCCACCAGTGATTCCGCCGCTCCGTGCCGCGCTGGCTGTCAGTCTCATCCTGACGGCATGCAACAGCATCCCGCCACAGCCTCCGTCTGCCGGACATATCCGCGCTGAAGCACAGGTTGCCGCCAGCCCTGACATCCCGGCACCGGTAGCCGCGACGGTCATGCTTGCGCGCCCCAAGGCAGCGGCCAAGGTAGAAACGTACTCTGTCTCTGTCCGAGATGTTCCGGTCAAGGAACTACTTTTCGCACTCGTTCGCGACGCTAAGCTGAATGTCGATATTCATCCTGGAGTTACCGGCGAAGTCACGCTCAACGCATTCGATCAAACCCTCCAGCAGATCTTGGCACGTATAGCGAAGCAAGTGGACCTCCGCTGGGAAATAGATGGTCCCAACCTCGTGGTCATGCCCGATAAACCGTTCTTGAGAACATACAAGATTGACTTTCTAAACATGGCTCGGGATGTGAAGAGCAAGATATCCACATCGACCCAAATTGCCAGCGCAGGAGGTTCTGGAGCAGCTTCAGCGGGCAATACAGCCTCAACGTCGATTACGAGCGATACAAAGAATGATCTGATGAAAAGCCTGATCAGCAATGTTACCGAGATGCTTGTGGATGAAGACAAGATCAGATACAACGAAGCGATCGAGCTTGAAACTTCGAATCGAGCAAAGGCAACGGGGACAGGTGCTATCGCCACAAACACTAATCTAGGTAAAACGACTACAGATAAGGACGGAAAAACTACTAGCTCAGGGCCGGGGAGCTCACCAGCGGGTAGCGGAAATCAGTCAATCCAAAGCGATGGTAAATTGGTCGAAAAGATTGGGAAATACGAGAGGGCAGTTTCCGTTTTTGCCAACAGTGAGACCGGAGTACTAATTGTTCGCGCGACAGGCCGCCAACACGAAAAAGTTCAGCAGTTCATAGATCAAGTGATGGTCACGGCAAAGCGCCAAGTCTTGATTGAGGCAACTATCGTGGAAGTACGGCTGAGTGACAATTACAAGCAGGGTATCGACTGGTCGGGTTTGCGCTTTGGTGCCAAAGGTTTCGAATTTCGTCAGGCTGGAACCGCTGGTTTGCCAAGTGCCAATTCCCTAAATTTCTTTACCATAAATTACGCCAATCCGACCTCAGCACTTGGCAATCTGGCAGCGCAGATTGCCCTGCTGGAATCGTTTGGCAACGTCAAGGTCTTGTCCAGCCCGAAACTGAGTGTAATGAACAACCAGACCGCCACACTGAAGGTCGCGGACAACAGAATTTATTTTACGGTCAAAGCTGATACGACTATATCCAACGGTCTCGCTACAACAAACTTTACGACCACCCCCAATGAAGTCTCGGTTGGTTTTCTCATGAACGTCACCCCCCAAATCAGTGATGCCGAAGCGGTCACGATCAACATACGCCCCACCATCACGCGGATCGTTAGATATGTAAATGACCCTAATCCATCACTTGCATTGGCAGGAGTTACAAACCCTGTGCCAGAAATCCAAACGAGGGAGATGGAGACAATTATCAAAATCGATAGTGGGCAGACTGCCGTGATGGGCGGATTAATGCAAGACGATATCAACTACCAGACCGACGCCGTTCCCGTTCTGGGCGACATTCCCGGCGTCGGCAATTTCTTCCGCAACCGCAACGACACGACCACCAAGACCGAACTGGTGATCTTCCTCAAGCCCACCATCATCCGCGACCCGAGCGTCAATGGCGACTATCGTGGCTTCCGCGACCAGTTGCCCGGCAGGGAGTTCTTCACCGGCAAGACTGACGCGCAGCAGCGCGAAGCGCAGGGAGCAGGCATTCAAT
>JANXRC010000013.1 GCA_025353195.1 Rhodocyclaceae bacterium | reverse complement strand
CCAATCGTCGAAGCGCTTGTCCTCGTACTTGAGGCGCAGCACCACCGGGTGATGCGGATTGATTTCGAGGATGGGCTTCGAGGCCGGCGCCTTCTGCCCGGCGGCCTTGAGGATGCGCGCGAGGTTGCCGGAGACGTCGTGCTCGTCCGCCACCAGGCAGGCCGGGCTGTCCGTCAGGCGATGCGTGACGCGCACTTCCTTGACCCGCTCGCCGAGGCTCTTGCCGATCTTCTCGGTAAGGTCCTTGAATTCGCCGGCCGCCGATTCCTGTTCCTTCTTCTCGGCCTCGTCTTCGAGCTTGCCGAGATCCAGCCCACCCTTGGCCACCGAGACCAGTTGCTTGCCATCGAACTCGGTCAGGTGCGACACCACCCACTCGTCGACGCGGTCGGACAGCAGGATCACCTCGATGCCCTTCTTGCGGAAGACTTCGAGGTGCGGGCTGTTCTTCGCCGCGTTGAAGGTTTCGGCGGTGACGTAGTAGATCTTTTCCTGCTCCGGCTTCATGCGGCCGATGTAATCGGCCAGCGAAACGGTCTCGTCGGGCGTGTCGGCCAGGGTCGAGGCGAAGCGCAGCAGCGCGGCGATCTTGTCCTTGTTGGCGTGGTCTTCGCCCATGCCTTCCTTGAGCACCTTGCCGAACTCGCCCCAGAACTTGGCATATTTTTCCTTCTCCGCCGCGTCCTCGCTGTTGGCCAGGTCGGCCAGCATGCCCAAGACCTTCTTGGTGCAGCCGTTGCGGATCGATTCGATGTCCTTCGATTCCTGCAGGATTTCACGCGAGACATTCAGCGGCAGGTCGTTCGAATCGACCACGCCGCGCACGAAGCGCAGGTAGAGCGGCATCAGTTGCTCGGCGTCGTCCATGATGAAGACGCGGCGCACGTAGAGCTTGACGCCGTGGCGGGCGTTGCGGTCCCACAGGTCGAAAGGCGCGCGGGCCGGCACGTAGAGCAGTTGCGTGTATTCGGTCTTGCCCTCGACGCGGGCGTGGGTCCACGTCAGCGGGTCTTCGAAATCGTGGCCGACGTGCTTGTAGAACTCCTTGTACTGCTCGTCGCTGATGTCGTTCTTGGACCGGGCCCACAGGGCCGACGCCTGGTTGACGGTTTCGTCTTCTTCGGCGGCGACCGGTTCGCTTTTGTCCTCCGGGTCCTGGTAGCCCGGTTCCTTCTTCATCACGATCGGCTGCACGATGTGGTCGGAATACTTGCGGATGACGGAGCGCAGCTTCCAGCCGGAGAGCAGGTCGTCCTGGCCTTCCTTCAGGTGCAGGGTGATTTCGGTGCCGCGCGCGGCCAGATCGGTCATCTCGATGGTGAATTCGCCGGCGCCTTCGGACTCCCAGCGCACGCCCTGATTGGCTTCCAGTCCGGCACGACGGGTCAGCACCGTGACGCGGTCGGCGACGATGAACGAGGAATAGAAGCCGACGCCGAACTGCCCGATCAGGCTGGCATCCTTCTGCTGGTCGCCGGAAAGCTGCGAGAAGAACTCGCGCGTGCCGGACTTGGCGATGGTGCCCAAGTTGGCGATCACTTCCTCGCGGCTCATGCCGACGCCGTTGTCGGCTATGGTCAGGGTCTTCGCGTCCTGGTCGAAAGAAACGCGAATCCTGAAATCCGAATCGCCCTCGAACAACCCGGCGTTGTGCAGCGCCTCGAAGCGCAGCTTGTCGCAGGCATCCGACGCATTCGAAATCAGCTCACGGAGGAAAATCTCACGGTTCGAATACAGCGAATGGATCATCAGTTGCAGCAGTTGCTTGACCTCGGTCTGGAAGCCGAGCGTTTCGCGCGAGGTTTGCGCGGTTTGGGTGTCAGTGGTCATCGGAAATCCTCTGGGAACAACGATCAAGAGGCCGATATGGGGGCGCCCAAGCCCTTTTCAAGAGCAGGGACTTGTCGGCAAGGCAGCGCCGACGGCGCGCTGCCCGCATGGGGTGCCGGGCGTAGTGCCTTGACAAGGGTGCCGGCCAGCGGCGGATAATGGCAGCCGGGCCATGGCAAGGCCCTTGCGATTTCGCCGCTTTCGCCGCAGGGTGAATTGCGGTCGACCTGGAGGAACGATCATGAGGAAAATATGCATTGCGTTTGGCCTTTGCCTGGCACTCGCGGCCTGCGCGAGCTATGACGGCGCCGGATTGCGGCCCGGTGCCAGCGGCGACGAGATCCGCGCAGCCATGGGCGAACCAGGCACGATTTGGCGCGAGGCCGACGGCGGCGCCACCTGGGAATATGCCCACGGACCGCAAGGCCTGGAGACCTACATGGCACGCTTGGGCAGCGACGGCCGCCTGCGTGAAATTCGCCAGGTGTTGAACACCGAGACCTTTGCCAGCATCCGCCCCGGGACGACGACGCGCGACGAGGTGCGCCGACTGCTGGGCGCGCCGGCGCGCGAACTCTACTTTGAGCGCAGGGACGACCATGTCTGGGACTACCGTTATTTCGATGTGGCCAGCAGATATGAGTACGCCTTTAGCGTGCATTTCAATCCGCGGGGCGTCGTGAGCGGGACCGAGACCACTCCGGACGACCCCCGCTACTTCTCGTCCGGCTCCAACGGACTCAACTGATCGATGCGCGCCGCGACGGCTCATGGTTCCAGGTGCACGGTCAGTGACTGCCGACTACCCGGCGCGTTCGCTACCCGTGTCGTTTCTTGTGCTCAGGCTTTGACTCTTCCGGTTGCGCTCCGATGATGCTGGCCGAATGCAAGAGATTCCTCTGGATCTGCGCCGTGTTTGCCGGCTGCAGTGCACTGTTATCGATCATGCTTTCCATGTGGCTGGTGTTCGGCCGGCCAGTGTCCCCGCCTCTGGTCCTCACAACCATGTCGCTGTTCTTCCTCGCGTTTCCCTCCTGGCTATTGGTCATGCTGCTGGTGAGCGAGTACACGCGCGCCACGCGCGGCCCGCTCAGTTTCAGCCGCGATCCAGGACTTAGCGGGAACGAGCTCGCAAGCCTGACGAGCCGCTGCCCGAGCGGAATCTGGGGTGCAACGATTGGCGGAATCGCTTTCGCCGTGGTGCAATGGTTGAAGGTCGGCGACGTCAGGTCGAGGGCCGAAGGCAGCACGGCCCCCACCTGGTGTCCGGCCATGGCCAGCGCAGCGCAGAGTTCGGCAGCGCGGGCGCGGGATTCGTCGATGATGAGGATGCGCAGCATGGAAACAATGCACGCAAGACGCGTGCCGCTGCGACCCAAAGCCGCGGCCCCGGTCAAATTTCGGCGAGTTCGGCGCGCAAGGGGCTGACGCTGGAGGCACCAACACATGATCGGCCGCGTGTCGGCTTACTGGCGAGATAGCGGTCGATCATGGTGTTCTTCAATCGGATGCGGCATCCATCGACGGAGATCAGGCCGTCGTCGGCGAGATGGCGCAGTTTTCGCGACAGGGTTTCCGGTTGCATGCTGAAGCGGGACGCAAGTACCTGCTTGCTGACACTGAGGGTTACCAGCGTTTCACCAGCCGGGTCGCGACCGGGTCCCGCCAGCCTCACGAGAAAATCCAGCAGCCGCTGGCCGCTGGAACAGGAATGCGTTGTCGCGAGTTCGGCCTCCATGTCAATTTGCCTGCGCGCCAGCGTCTTCATCATGCGCAGTGCAAGGCGCGGATCCATTGTCATGATGCGGAAGAGACTTGCCCGGCCAATGCCCAACACTTGCGACGACTTTACCGCCACCGCATCGGCGAGGTAGGAATGGGGGCCAAGTAGCTCGGCCTCGCCAAAAGACCGTCCAGGTTCGACGACATCGATGATCTTTTCGTTGCCCTGATTGCAGGAAAGCGTCAGCTTCACCTGGCCCGACAACAGGACGTACAGGTAACGCACCGGATCGCCAGCCCGGTATACGGCCTGATCCTTCAGAACGGAGGCATTCCGTGCGGCCCCGACCAGTTCTCCAAGATGCTCTGGAGCAAGACCGGCAAATAGAGGGAATCCTTTCAGAATCCTCTTTGTGCCGATGTCGCGTGCCGACGGCACGCAATTCTTCCCGTATCGGACGGCCAAGCTGACGCTAGCCCGTACTCCAGCCGCGCGGTCGCTTCATGCCGGCGATCTTGCAGGCCTGCTTCACGTAACCGTAGGGAAACAGTTCGAAAATCAGGTTGCGCGACGCGCCTTCGAAGCGCTCGGCCAGATAGCGGATCACGAAGCGCACGTCAGGAATGACCTGATGCTCCTGGTAGAACTCACGCATGAAGCGGATCGCAGTCCAGTGGGTTTCGGTCAATTGGATATTCTCCAGCCGGGCGAGGACCACCGCCAGTGGCTCGCTCCAGTCGGCCGGATCGACCAGGTAACCCTCGTCATCGGTCGCCGGCAATTCCATTGTCGCTTCCATCGTCATTTCCATTGAGCACCTCCGTGAAACATGAAAATTACCCTTGAACCGGATAATACATCATGCCGTGATAGAAGCACAATATGATATTTTATGGCGGTATCTAATCCAATGGATATTCCGCGACATGGCAAAAGCGCCAATCAACAAAAGGGAATTTGAAGCTCTCTCCGAGTTCCGCTATCAGTTGCGCCGCTTCCTGCGCTTCAGCGAGCAGGTGACGCGCCGACATGGCATTACGCCGCTGCAATACCTGCTGCTACTGCATATCAAGGGCTTTCCGGGGCGCGAATGGGCGACCGTGGGCGATCTGGCCGAGCGCCTGCAAGCCCAGCACCATGGCGTCGTCGCGCTGATATCGCGTTGCGAGAAGCTGGGCTGGGTCTCACGCGAGCAGGGCAAAGCCGACCGGCGCGAGGTCGAGGTCCGTCTCACCGCTAGGGGCGAGCGCATCGTGGCGCAGATGGCGGCTTTGCATCGTGACGAGCACTTGAACCCTGAAGGCAGCGGCCTGCTGCCCCATCTGCAGGACTTGGCGGAGAACTGAATATGGAAACGAGCGTTCCGTGACCGACCCGACGAAAATTGCCCTGACCGTGCGCGCTGCCTGCGTTCAGGCAGCGCTGGATGGCTACGAGCAGGCTCAGATCGCCGGGTTATGCCATGAAGGCGCATGGGAATGCGCCGTCGATGCGATACGGATGCTCGACCTCAGGACGGTTCTTCAGGCGCCGGCTGAGGATCAGTCACCTGCTCGCGGGCCTTCTTCTGCTTGATCCGTTCGTTCTTGTCGTCGTTGGCAAAGACGAAGCGCCCGTGCAGGACGCAACCTTTCATGCCTGGATCGCACGGCAGGTTATTGACTTTGGTGCACAAGTCGTTCGCTTCGTGAGGGCAACCCCATGCGCCGGCCATGAATCATCCCGAACATTTTTCGACAGAAAAGCATAGCACGCGGAAGCTCAGCCGCAGATCGAGGCCCATTGAGTACGGTCAGAAGTTGCCCGCTTTACCGCCAATGTCCTCTGGGACGCGTTCTGCAGTCTTCAATGGATCATCCGGCTCGCTGCGTTCATCCAGTGCAGCCAGTACCAGATCCGGATCCGTGGCCGGCAATCGCCGCCGCATCAGCGCCGACCACAGCACGGCGGCACGGGAACTGAAGCGACAGGCCGGAAGCAAGATCGCCGCAGCGGCAGGCGACCGGCGGCACTCGAACCTGCATCGAAATAGCTAGCCGTCAGCGGCGCGGTTAGCGGCCTAGCGGCAGCCCGCCGCTAGGCCTTCAGCCGCTCCACGATGTCGCTGACGAAGGCTTCAGGATGCAGTCCGACGCCAAGCACCGTATTGCAGCTCGGGCACAGGTATAAGCCACCCAGGGCAATGTTCTGGCCGTGCTCGGCAATGTCGGCTACTTCGAACTTGATGGAAGAAACGGTCGCTTCGCACTTGGGACATTTGGCAGTGTGATTCATGATGACCTCCCGGTTGAATGACTGGCTGGATCGATTGCTCGATGCTTCACTACGCCGGCGCGTCCGCCAGCAGCCCGCGCAGTACGTAGGGCAGGATTCCGCCGTGATGCAGGTAGTCCACCTCGACCGGCGTATCGACACGCAACTGCAGCGTGACATCCTGCCGCCGGCCATCGCGCCGCCTGATCGCCAGTACCACGTCCTGACGCGGCCGCAATTCGCCGCTCAGCGCCAGGATATCGAATTCCTCGTCGCCGACGATGCCCAACGACTGGACACTGTCGTCGCCCTTGAACTGCAGCGGCAGCACGCCCATGCCGACCAGGTTGGAGCGGTGGATGCGCTCGAAGCTCCTCGCCACGACGGCGCGCACGCCCAGCAGGCGCGGCCCCTTGGCTGCCCAATCGCGACTGGAGCCGGTACCGTATTCCTCGCCGGCGAAAACCAGGGTCGGCGTCCCGGCCGCCTGATACTTCATTGCCGCGGCATAAATGGACAGGAGTTCGCCGCCGGGCTGAAACAACGTGACCCCGCCCTCGACGCGCGAGCCGCCAGCGTTGGCCGCCAGCATCAGGTTGCGGATGCGCACGTTGGCGAAGGTGCCGCGCATCATCACCTCGTGGTTGCCGCGGCGCGAGCCGTAGCTGTTGAAGTCGGCGCTGGCGACACGGTGCTCGAGCAGGTATTCGCCGGCCGGCGAACCGGGCTTGATCGAGCCGGCCGGACTGATATGGTCGGTGGTCACCGAATCGCCGAAGATCGCCAGCGTCCGCGCCGCTCGGATATCCGTCATGCCGGGCGGTTCGGGCGTGAAGCCGGCGAAGAACGGCGGCTCGGCGATGTAGGTCGAGGGCGCCCAGGCATAGACCTGGCCGGTGTCGGCCGGGATGTCGTTCCACAGCGGGTTGCCGCGGACGAAATCGCGGTAGAGCGCGCGATAGGTCTCCGGTTCGGTGGCATGCACCAGCGCCGCCGAGATTTCCTCGCTGCCCGGCCAGATGTCCTTCAGCAGCACCGGTTGGCCATTGCGGCCGATGCCCAGTGGATCATGCGTCAGGTCGATATCGACGCGGCCGGCGATGGCAAAGGCGACCACCAGCGGCGGGCTCATCAGGAAGTTGGCCTTGATCGCCGGATGGATGCGCGCCTCGAAGTTGCGGTTGCCTGAGAGCACCGCGGCGCAGACCAGGTCGTGCGCAACAATGGTCTCCTCCAGCGGCGCCGCCAGCGGCCCGGCATTGCCGATGCAGGTGGTGCAGCCATAGGCGACGACGCGGAAGCCGAGGGTTTCCAGATCGCCCAGCAGTCCCGCTTTGGTCAGGTACTCGGTCACCACTCGCGAACCCGGTGCCAGCGAGGTTTTCACCCGCGGCCCCACCGCCAGGCCGAGCGCCACCGCCTTCTGCGCCAGCAGGCCGGCCGCCAGCATGACACCGGGATTCGACGTGTTGGTGCAGGACGTGATGGCGGCGATCAGCACGTCACCGTGGCCGATGTCGCCGACGCTGCCTACGGCAGCAGCCGGTGGCGCGGTGCGGCGATCGTGGTCCGCCATTTCCGTTTCGTTGCGACCCTTGCTCTCGCCGCCAAGAACGGGCTCGGTCGCGACGGGATTGACGGCCGATCCGCCCAGCGCATAGCGCCGCCTCATCTCGTCCGCGGTCCGGCCATAGCCGTTCCGCGTCACCGGCAGCGCAAACAGTTCGGCGAAGCGCTGGCCGAGGTCCGGCAGATCGATGCGATCCTGCGGTCGCTTGGGACCGGCCACGCCGGGGCGCACGGCGGCCAGATCGAACGTGATCACCGCGCTGTAGTCGATGTCGCCGTTGCGCGGCATGCCGAACAGGCCCTGCGCCTTGAAATAGGACTGGAAGGCATCGATCTCTTCATCGCTGCGCCCGGTCGCGGCGAGGTACTTCACGGTCTCCGCATCGACGGGAAAAAAGCCCATGGTGGCGCCATACTCGGGCGCCATGTTGGCGATCGTGGCCCGGTCCGGCACGGTCAGCGAAGCGGCGCCTGCGCCGAAGAACTCGACGAACTTGCCCACCACCTGGGCCTGACGCAAGTGCTCGGTAACGTACAGCACCAGGTCGGTGGCGGTGGCGCCTTCCGCCAGGCGTCCGTGAAGGTGCACGCCGACCACGTCGGGGGTCAGAAAGACCAGCGGCTGGCCGAGCATGCCGGCCTCCGCCTCGATGCCGCCGACGCCCCAGCCGACGACACCGAGCGCGTTGATCATGGTCGTGTGCGAGTCGGTGCCGACCAGCGTGTCCGGATAGGTGACGCCATCCTTGTGCAGGACTCCGCGCGCCAGATATTCGAGGTTCACCTGGTGCACGATGCCGATGCCCGGCGGCACGACCTTGAAGGTGTCGAAGGCCTGCATGCCCCACTTGATGAAGCGGTAGCGCTCGGCATTGCGGTGGAATTCCAGCCGCATGTTGAGGTCGAGCGCGTCGGCGACCCGGTAGTGGTCGACTTGCACCGAGTGGTCGACCACCAAGTCAACCGGCACCAGCGGCTCGACGATCTTCGGATTCCTGCCGAAGCGCTGCGCCACACCGCGCATGGCGGCGAGGTCGCACAGCAGCGGCACACCGGTGAAGTCCTGCAACACGATGCGCGCGACGACGAAGGGTATCTCGGCGCTGCGCGGCGCATTCGGCTGCCAGCCGGCCAATTGGCGCACATGCTCGGCGGTGACCTTGCGGCCATCGCAATTGCGCAGCAGCGATTCAAGCACGATGCGGATCGATACCGGCAGGCGCGACACCTTGCCGAGGCCCGCCGCTTCGAGCGCGGCCAGCGAATAATAGCGGGACGACTTTGCCGAGGCGAGCGTCAATTCCCGCACTGAGTCGAACGGATCAAGGGGCATCGTGGCCTCCGCAGGTATCTCCGCGCGACGCGATGCATCCGCGGATGAGCCCAGAATAGCTCAGGATCGACACCAGCGACAGGGGATTGGCAGACCGCGAACGGGCCCGGGATTGCGTCTAAGATGGCAACGTTACCCACGCAGGAGCAAGGCCATGGCCACTAACCCAGTAGTGCCACTTACGCTGCGGAGCAACCCATGAAAGCAACGCGCACGGAACGTGATTCCTTCGGCAGCATCGAGGTGCCCGCGGACAGGCTTTGGGGCGCGCAGACGCAACGGTCTCTCGAGCACTTCGACATATCCACCGAGCGCATGCCGGAGGAAGTCATTCTCGCGCTCGCCACGGTGAAGTCCGCTTGCGCCCGGGTCAATAGCGAACTCGGGCTGTTGGCCGCGGACAAGGCCACGGCCATCATCGCGGCTGCGGAAGAAGTCTTGTTCGGCCGCCACGAGCAGGAGTTTCCGCTGTCGGTCTGGCAGACCGGCTCGGGCACGCAAAGCAACATGAACCTGAACGAGGTGCTGGCCAACCGCGCTGCGGAACTGCTCGGCGGCGAGCGCGGCCCAGATAGCCAGATGCATCGCCGCGTCCATCCCAATGACGAGGTCAACCTCGGCCAGTCGTCCAACGACGTGTTCCCCACCGCCATGCACCTGGCTGCAGCTCTCGGCATCGCCCGCGCCGTGCTGCCGGCGCTGGTCCGGCTGCGCGCGACGATGGCAGCGAAGTCTGCCGCCTTCGCTGCCATCGTCAAGATCGGCCGCACCCATTTGCAGGATGCGACGCCGCTGACACTGGGCCAGGAATTCTCCGGCTATGTCGCCCAGCTCGACCATGCCGAGACGGTCATCAATGCCGTGCTGCCTTCCCTCTACCCGCTCGCCATCGGCGGCACCGCGGTCGGCACCGGCCTCAACACCCATCCGGAATTCGGCGCCCGCGTCGCTGCGGACCTGGCCCGCAGCAGCGGCCTGCCCTTCGTCAGCGCCGCCAACAAGTTCGCTGCGCTGGCCGCCCACGACGGCTTGGTCGCCGCCCATGGCGCGCTGAAGACGCTTGCCGTGGCGCTGATGAAGATTGCCAACGACGTCCGCTGGCTGGCCTCGGGGCCGCGCTCGGGACTCGGCGAAATCAGCATCCCGGAAAACGAGCCGGGCAGCTCGATCATGCCCGGCAAGGTCAACCCGACCCAGTGCGAAGCACTGACCATGCTTTGCTGCCAGGTCATGGGCAACGACGTCGCGCTCGGCATCGGCGGCGCCGCGGGGAACTTCGAGCTCAATGTTTTCAAACCGCTGATCGCCCACAATTTCATGCAAAGCGTGCGCCTGCTGGCCGACGGCATGACCAGCTTCGAAGCCCACTGCGCGAGCGGCATCGAAGCCAACCGCGAGCGCATCGCCGAACTGCTGGCGCGGTCGCTGATGCTGGTGACGGCATTGGCACCCCACATCGGCTACGACCGCGCCGCAGAGATCGCCAAGCGGGCACGCCAAGACGGCAGCACGCTGCGCGAAGCGGCATTGGCCGTGGGCCATGTCACGGCGGAGGAGTTCGATCGCTGGGTGAAGCCTGCCGAGATGGTGCACGCCAGCGGCGGCACGGCCGATCGCGGCGAGCGACGCTAAGTGCGGAGCAGCAGCGCCTTCAAGCCGCGTGGTGCGTGCACCAGGTCGGCCAGCGTGTATTCGTCGAGCGCCGCGTAGAGCGCATCGAAGGCTCGCACCAGCACAGCCGCGAGCCGGCAGGCCGGCGCGATGCGGCAGGCCGCCGCATCGTCCGACAGGCATTCGACAATCGGCGCATTGCCTTCGCTGGCGCGGACGATCTGTCCCAGCCGGATGGCCTCGGGCTCGCGCGCCAGGCGGTTGCCGCCGCCCTTGCCGCGCACCGATTCGATGACCCCCGAGCGCGCCAGTTGATGCACCACCTTCATCAGGTGGTTCTCCGAAATCCCGTAGGCCGTCGCAATCTCGGGAATGGTGGCGAGCCGGTCGCGGTTCAGCGCGAGGAACATCAGCACGCGCAGGGTGTAGTCGGAAAAGGTAGTGAGTTTCATGTCGCGCAGTTTACGCCTATAAGCAGTAAAAAAGATATTGCTTTACAAAAATCAGGGTGGTAGGATAAAGCTGTATTCATTCTACTGCTTTAAAAAAGCCATGACGACTGACGCCGCCGCATCACCCAAATCGCCCGACCAACCGCGCCTCGACGAACAGCAGGTGCGCGACATCCTGCGCCAGGTCATCGACCCCGAGGTTGGCATGAACATCGTCGCGCTCGGCCTGGTCTACCGTGTCGAGGTCGCCCCCGGCAGCCTGGTGATCGAGATGACCATGACCTCGCCGGCCTGCCCGATGGGCGAGATGATCGTCGGCGATGTCCGGGCCGCGCTAAAGAAGGCCCTGCCTGACACGATCGAGCCCGACATCCGCCTGGTCTGGGAGCCACCCTGGAATCCCTCGATGATGGATGAGGCGAGCAAACAGCATTTCGGCTGGGAGCCCGAATAGCACTGCAACGCAATGCGCCCCGATTTCCCGATCCGCCTTTCAACCGCGCCACCAAGGAGCAAGACCATGACCACGACACAGAGCTTCAAAACCACCGTCGACGTTCGCACCATCGCCCCACGCGACCGTCACCCGCTGATCTTCGGCACCTTCGACAAGCTTGGCGCCGGCGAAGCGCTGCTGCTGGTCAACGACCACGATCCGAAGCCGCTCTACTACCAGTTCGACGCCGAATCGAAAGGCCAATTCACTTGGGATTACCTCGAATCCGGCCCCGACGTCTGGCAAGTAAGAATCGGCAAGGCAGCGGGAGCGGCGGCACCGGCTGTCACCGGTGGCTGCGGTTGCGCGCACTGACCGGAGTCACCAATGGGTGATCTGCGCCCCGCCGCCCGCGTGCCGCTGCTGGTGCTGGGCATGCTGTCCCTCGTGGGCGGTGTGCTGGCCGGCCTGGCGCGGCTGGACTGGGGCGTGCCGGCGACGGCGGCCAATGCCGCCGGCTGGCACGGGGCGCTGATGATTTCCGCCTTCCTCGGCACCGTCATCAGCCTCGAACGGGCCGTCGCTCTCGGCCGCGGCTGGGCCTACTTGGCACCGGCCGCAGCCGGCATCGGCGGTGTGGCGTTACTCGCCGGGGCACCGCTGGTCCTTGCTCAAGTCCTGGCGGTCGTCGCCGCTGCCACACTGGTGGCCGCCAGCATCCAGGTCTTGCGCCGGCTGGTAGCACCGTTCACCGTGATCCTCGCGATCGCCGCGCTGTGCTGGTTGATCGGCAACCTGGCCTGGCTGGCCGGCGGCGCACTGATCGCGGCCGTGCCCTGGTGGCTGGCGTTTCTGGTGCTGACCATTGCCGGCGAGCGGCTCGAACTGACGCGCTTCCTGCCAGCCCGGGCTGGCGCGCAACGGCTGTTCTTCGCCATCGTCGGCGGCATCCTCGCCGGTGCCATGCTCAGCCTCTGGCAGGAAGACGCCGGCCTCAGGCTGTTCGCCACCGGCCTGCTGGCGCTCGCCGTCTGGCTGCTGCGCTACGACATCGCGCGGCGCAATGCGCAACAGCAGGGGCTGGTCCGCTTCATCGCCCTGTGCCTGATCTCCGGCTATGCCTGGCTGGCGCTCGCCGGCCTGCTCGGCGTGGCCGGCGGCTTCCTGCCCGGCCACCCATGGCGCGATGCGACGCTGCATGCCGTCGGCCTCGGCTTCGTGTTCTCGATGATATTCGGCCACGCCCCGATCATCTTTCCGGCCGTGGCGCAGGTGAAGATTCCCTATCACCCGGCGTTCTACCTGCCGCTGCTGGTGCTCCACGCCTCGCTGGCGCTGCGCATCCTCGGTGGCCTGGGCGGTGAATTTCCGCTGCGCCGCGAAGGCGGCCTGTTCAACGCCGTCGCGCTGCTGCTGTTCATCGCCACCCTGCTGGCCAGCGTCGTGCGTGGCAAACGCGAAACTCGAGGCACTGCATCATGAACACCATCACCGAACCCGGCCTGGAACTCTTTCGCGAAGGTGGCGACGCCGGCCGGAAGGACAAATGGACCACCGAGCGCGTGCTGTCGATACGCTACTGGACGCCGACGCTGCTGTCCTTCCGCACCACGCGCTATCGAGGCTTCCGCTTCACGCCGGGGCACTACACGCGCCTCGGACTCGGCGCCGAAGACGACCTCGTCTGGCGCCCATACTCGCTGGCCTCGGCAACCTATGACGACTTCCTGGAGTTCATCGCGGTGCTGGTGCCGGGCGGCGCCTTTTCGGAACCGCTGAAGCAACTGCGCGTCGGCGACACGCTGCGCGTCGACAAGGCCAGCTACGGCTTCCTTACGGTCGATCAGCTGGCCCCCGGCAAGGACCTCTGGCTGCTGGCCAGCGGCACCGGGCTCGGGCCCTTCCTCTCGATCCTCCACGATCCGGCGGTCTGGCAGAACTACCAGCGCCTGATCGTGGCGCACAGCGTACGCCACTCCTCCGAGCTGGCCTGGCGCGACAAAATTGCCGGGATTCCGAAAGGCGAACTGTTCGCCGAGGCGAAAGCCACGCTCAGCTATCTGCCGGTCGTCACCCGCGAACCTGGCGCTACCGCGCTGGCGGAACGCATCCCGCTGCTGCTCGCCGACGGCCGCCTCGAAACCGCGGCAGACTGCCCGCTCGACGTCGCCACGTCGCGCGTGCTGGTTTGCGGCAATCCCGCAATGACCCGCGAGCTGCGCCAATCGCTTGCGGCGCGCGGCTTTGCTACCAACCGCCGCGGCATTCCGGGCCAGATGGCCTTCGAGAAATACTGGTAAGCCGATTCATTCACGTCACACAACAGGAGCACACAATGTCATACCGCAATTCCCACTGGCTGGTCCTCGCCACCTCGATCGCCCTGACCATCGCCCCCGTGTACGCCGCCGACCAGACGCATGAACACGACGCCCACGGCGCAGCCACGCTGAAGCTCAACAACGGCCAGAAGTGGAAAACCGATGCCCCGCTGCGCCAGGGCATGGCGAACATCAAGGCCGCGGTGCAACCGCATTTGCACGCCATCCACGAAAACAGGCTGAAGGCCGCGCAGTATCAGGCGCTGGCAAAGCGCACCAACACGCAAGTCGCCTTCGTGGTCGAAAACTGCAAGCTGGCGCCGGAGGCCGACGCGCAACTGCATCTGATCATCGCCGAGCTTGGCGCCGCAGCGGAAGCCATGGCTGGCGAGGACCAGAATCGATCCCGGCAGGAGGGCGCAATGCGGCTGCAACATGCGCTGCAAACCTACGGCGAGTTCTTCGAACATCCCGGCTGGTCATCGCACTAGCTGTCTCAGTTGCCTAACTTTGCCGGAATTGGCTGCCACGAGCCGCTACGGCAGACAGTTTCCTGCAGTTCGACGACTTGCAGCCTGGCGCCCTTTCGGCGGTCGACTGCTGACAGGCCAGACCGGATCAGACCGAGAAATGCACGAGGCAGGAGTTGTCGCCGCGCGCCATCGACTTCTCTATCCTTTGCGTAATCTGGCTCTCCGCCAATGCCGAGACCAACCCCTGATCGATGGACATGCAGGCGTCGCAGAGCGCGCGGTTGGTACCTTCGAGATTGAGCGGGCAGGCCGTCCCCCGGATCGTGACATGCGCCGGATCGCGCTCTACGATCTCGCTAAATCCGGCCTTGATGAGCGGCTCCAGCCAGCCGGCCACCCGATCCGGAAAATCCCTGTCCGCCATCTTTTTCGCCAGGCGGTTTCCGGCATGGAGGCCATATTCCTTCAGGATGGGGATGAAGACCTCCAGTGCTTCATCGCCAAATTTCCTCTGCATCTGCTTCGCCAACTCGCCGATGACGGCGGTCAGGTTGTCGATCTTGTATTCCTTGTCCGCCATTGGTTTCCTCCGTTGTCCAATACTGAATCGAGGCACGAATCTTAATCTGCCGCTCCGGCTGAGGTAAGATCTTTGCCGAACATTACGCTGACTTTGGCACTTCAGCCCGACAAGCCACATCCAGTTTGAGCCCGGGCGTAAGCGCTTGGATTTATACCAGAGGAAATCGGATTGGGTCATTGCGCGCATGTTTTCAACGGAGCCAATTGAGATGAAAGCGTTGTTGTCCACCGCTGCCCTGCTGTGCTTGATCGTCGCCAACAACCCGGCTTTGGCCCAGAGAGCCACTCTTGTGAAAGGGCCACCGGCTATTTCCTGCGGCTCATACGCCGAGACAAGAATAAATGAGGGCACTCTGGGACCCAACTCAATCCTGGTGGTTTCCTGGGTTCAGGGATATTTGAGCGGATACAACAGCTACGCGAGATATCCGATTGTCGCGGTTCCTGAAATTGCAGGCATCGCCACGTTCCTCGACAAGTACTGCCAGGACAATCCGCTCCACCGCGTAGCCAATGGGATCGACTCGCTTATTGCAGAGCAAGGCGGATACAAGCAGCCCTACCTGAGCAAGTAAGCTGCCAGCTCAACCTGCCATGAAGGTACGAATGGACAATGAATCGGAACCTGTTGCCGAAGCCGTAACCAGTGAGGAAGCTGACGCGAATGCATCCCTGGTGTTCGGCGTGATTTTTGCTGCATTGATCGTGCTGCTGATTGCCGTAATGGCGGCAATTGATATCTACGGCGAAGATCACGCCGGTGCTACGTACAAGGCTCCGGCTGATGCAGCAGATCGGTGAAGCTTTCGGAATTGGCTTGATAGAGACGCCAAAAAACGGACCGGCGAGAAGGGCTCGACAATGTTAGAGAGTGACTGGTATGCAGTGCTGGGAGCCCTGGGGATGGTGGGAGCCATTGTTGCGATGATTATTTCATTCATTGTCTTCTACTTGAGAAAACAAAAATAGCCGTCGAGAGCGGCGGTAAGGCTGGACGGGGGCAGGTCACTACTGGCCAGCTTTCCCGCCAAGTGACCGTCCATGAACCGAACTGCCGGTCAGGGCTTGACCAGGACCAAAGAGCGGGGTCTCCGGCAAAGGCATAAATGGAATGTAGCGAACATAGATTTCGGAGTCCGCCCCCACATCGAGTGGAACCGATCCCCAAATCAACACTTCGAGCAAGAATCCGCCAATGACAACGGCCAAGACTATGGCAACGGAGAATGGGTAGCGACGGCGATATATCTCTTCATCGTCCTTGCCGAAAAACGTCGGAATCACAGCAACAACAAACGGAAGAAGTATTGCAATGCCGGACGCAAGAAAGTAGATATATGTGGAGGGCGAAAGCGACACACGAAGGCTATTCGACCAGCCAAGCCGATGCATGAACAGAGCAACGTTGAGGTAGCTGCTGAGCAGG
>JANXRC010000003.1 GCA_025353195.1 Rhodocyclaceae bacterium | reverse complement strand
CATCAGTTTCGGCGGCCCCGCCGGACAGATCGCGATGATGCATCAGGAACTGGTCGAGCGGCGGCGCTGGATTTCCGAACACCGCTACCTGCACGCGCTCAACTACTGCATGCTGCTGCCGGGCCCGGAGGCAACCCAGCTTGCCATCTACATCAGTTGGCTGATTCACGGCGTGCGCGGCGGGGTGATGGCCGGCGTGCTGTTCTTCCTGCCGTCATTCGTGCTGCTGTCGCTGCTGGCCGGCATCTACCTTTCCTTCGGCAACGTGCCGGTGGTGCAGGGCATCTTCTACGGCATCAAGCCGGCCGTCGTCGCGGTGGTGTTGTTCGCGGCCTGGCGCATCGGCTCGCGCGCGATCAGGAACGAGGTGTTGCTGACCATCGCCGCGCTGGCTTTCGTCGGCATCTTCTTCTTCGATATCGACTTTCCCTGGATCGTGCTCGCGGCAGCCATTCTCGGCGCCATCGGCGGCAAGCTGCTGCCGGCGAAGTTCAAGGGCGGCGGCGGCCACGGCGCCTCCAGCAAAACCTACGGACCGGCGATCATCGACGACGACACGCCGCCGCCGGCTCAGGCAAAATTCACATGGGCCAGGCTGGTTGTTACGGTGGCGGTGTTTGTCGCGATCTGGGCCGGATCGATGCTGGCGATTAGCGGCAGCACGGAGCTCTACAACCTCGGCGTCTTCTTCACCAAGGCGGCCTTCCTTACCATCGGCGGTGCGTATGCCGTGCTGCCCTATGTTTATCAGGGCGCCGTGGAGCACTTCGGCTGGCTCACCGGGCCGCAGATGATGGACGGCCTGGCGTTGGGCGAAACCACGCCGGGGCCGCTGATCATGATCGTCACCTGGGTTGGCTACCTGGGCGGGGTATCCAAGGCGGTGGCCGGCAATCCGGTGGCGGCAGGGATTGCCGGTGCGGCAGTGGCGACCTTTTTCACGTTTCTGCCATCGTTCTTCTTCATTCTCGCCGGCGGTCCGCTGGTGGAAGCGACGCGCGGCGAGTTGAAATTCACCGCACCGTTGACCGCCATCACGGCGGCCGTGGTCGGGGTGATCGTCAACCTTGCCACCTTCTTTGCCTGGCACACCTTCTGGCCCAAGGCGACCAATGCGACGCCCTTTGGCGGCCCGTTCGACGCGATCCCCGTCGTCATTGCCGTGGTTTCGTTTGTCGCGCTGTGGAAGTACAAGCCCGACATCATGAAGGTCATCGGCATTTGCGCGCTGCTGGGTCTGGCTCTGTCTTTCGTCCGCTAAGGGAAGAACGATGAAATGGATCACGCGCGAGCGCCCGAAGATCGATCGCATCGCCTGTCCGTGGCTGGTGGCGCGTTTCGTCGACGAAAGCGCGGAGTTCCTTTATGTGCCGGGCAAGGAGGTGATGAAAATCGCCGCGGAGACGGGGGCCATTGCCTACGACGTGCCGGACGTCGAACTCGGCCACCATGGCGACCAATGCAGTTTCGACGCCTTCATTGCCAAGTATCACCTCAATGATGCGGCATTGGCCAAGCTCGCGCTGATCGTCCGCGCCGCGGACTGCGACGCGCC
>JANXRC010000256.1 GCA_025353195.1 Rhodocyclaceae bacterium | reverse complement strand
CTCACGAGGAACGCAACCGCGCCGAGCGGGCGAAGAAGGCGCCACTGACGGAAGTCATGGGCCGCTCCATGATGTTCTACCGCGAGCAGTTGAAGACCTCGCCCAAGGCCATCGACTACCTCAAAGGTCGCGGCCCTTCTCGAACAGGGGCGTTTCGGGCGAATTCAGGTACTTCGGTTCGCCCTGGCCGATCACCCGGCCGCCGAAGCCGATCACGTTGCCGCGCTGGTCGAGGATCGGAAACATCACGCGGTCGCGGAAGCGGTCGTAGCGGCGGCCCTGTTCGTTGACGATGACCAGGCCGCATTCGACCAGGGCCGGGTCGTTGTAATCGGGAAAGACCTGCTGCAAGCCCTGCCAGCCGTCGGGCGCGTAGCCGAGCGCGAATTTCGCCGCGATTTCACCCGTCAGGCCGCGGTTCTTGAGGTAGTCGACGGCTTTCGGTGTGGCCTTCAATTGCTCGCGGTAGAAGTGCATGGCGCGTGCCATCACCTCGGTCAACGGCGCCTTCTTCGCCCGCTCGGCGCGGTTGCGTTCCTCGTGCGGCACTTGCAGTCCGGCGGAGGAGGCCAGCTCCTCTATCGCCTCGATGAAGCCGATCCCGGCATGCTGCATCAGGAAGCCGATGGCGCTGCCATGCGCGCCGCAACCGAAGCAGTGATAGAACTGTTTCGACGGGCTGACCGTGAAGGACGGGGTCTTCTCGGAGTGGAACGGGCAGCAGGCGCTGTAGTTGGCGCCTGCCTTGCGCAGCGGGACGTAGCGTTCGACCACATCGACGATGTCGATGCGGGCAAGCAGTTCCTGGACGAAGCTTTCTGGGATCACAGGGCAATTATGCCCCTGCGAGTTTCGCCTTGACCAGTTTCGAGACTTCGCCCATGTCCGCGCGGCCGGCCACCTTCGGCTTGACCAGCGCGATCACCTTGCCCATGTCGGAGGGGGCCTTGGCGCCGGATTCGGCGACGGCGGCCGTCACGATCGCCTCGACCTCGGCGGCGCTGAGGCCCTGCGGCATATAGGTGGCGAGCACGGACGATTCAAACTTCTCGACGTCGGCCAGATCCTGGCGCTTGGCGGCCTCGTACTGGGTAATCGAATCCTTGCGCTGCTTGAGCATTTTTTCGATCACCGCAATCACCGCAGCGTCGTCGATCACCACCTTCTCGTCGACCCGTTTCTGCTTGATGGCGGCGCGCAGCAGGCTCAGCGCGTCCTTGCGGGCTCGCTCGCCGGCCTTCATGGCGGCTTTCCAGTCGTCGTCGATACGCGTTTCGAGGCTCATCAAATCATCCTTTGCACTCCGGGGGATACCGTCCTCGACTTGCGTCTCGGACATAAAACACAAAAACCGCCGGGAGGCGGTTTCCGTAATCAAGCGGTAAAGCTGCGGTTCGCTCCTTGCTGCGAACCACGGCCTGGCTCAATACATCTTGGGCGGCAGGAGCTGGCTGCGAATGCGCTTGTGATGGCGCTTGACTGCCGCTGCCGCCTTGCGCTTGCGCTCGGTGGTGGGCTTTTCGTAGAACTCGCGTGCGCGCAGCTCGGTGAGCAGGCCTGTCTTCTCGATGGCGCGCTTGAAGCGGCGGATCGCGACTTCAAACGGCTCGTTTTCCTTGAGGCGAATACCCGGCATTGCAATTATCCTGGAGAGGCGGGAAAGGCGCGCATTCTAAACGCTTTGCCATCGATGTCAATTGTCTCGTCGCTGCCCTGTCTCAGCGCCGCCCGCGCAGGGCCCGGACTTCAAAGGCCACGGCGTCAAGTTCGCTGTTCCCCGCATCCACCAGCGCCAGGCGATGCTTGCCCGGCAGGGGCAGCCAGCGGCTGTCGCGGTCGGCGCGACCGATAGGCTTGCCATCGATGCGCCATTGCCAGCCAGCCTCGCCCTTGGCCGACAGCTGCAGGGGCAGGCGCTGGCGCCCCGGCGGGATGTCCGGGTCGAGCGCGATCACCGTGCCCTCGGCCGGGTAGCTGATGCGCGCCAGAGACTTCGCCGCGGCCGCGCGCACCACGCTGCGCTCGGTGCCGGCGAGAAACCATTCCCGGCGTGGCGGCTCGGCGCCGTGATTCGCGGCCGCCTCGAAGCGGATGGTGCGCGCGACCAGTCCCGGCGGTGCGGCGGGCGCGGAACTATTCACCCGGCCGCGCCCCGCGGCGTCGCCGCGGTGCAGCCAGTCCATCACCTCGCGCCACACCGGCGCCGCGCCCGAGATGCCGGAAACATCATGCATCGCGGCACCCGAGGCATTGCCCACCCACACCGCTACGGTATAGCGGCGCGAGAACCCTGCGCACCAGTTGTCGCGCATGTCCTTGCTGGTGCCGGTCTTTGCCGCGCTCCAGTAGGGTGTTGCCAGCCAGGATTCGAGGCCGAAGGTGCCGGCACGCGCGGCGCGGTAGGCGAGAATGTCGCCCACCAGAAAACTGGCCTGAGCCGACAGCGCGCGATGCGGGCTGCCGGCGAATGCGCCGCAGGCCTCCGCCCGACAGGGCGCCCCCTTGCCGTCCGGCGTCGCCCGCAAACCCGTCCAACGGCCCTCATTGGCCAGCGCGCGGTAAGCATTCGCCAGCATCAGCAGGGAGACGTCCGCCGAGCCCAGCGCCAGGCTGTAGCCGTACCAGTCGCCGCGCTCGGTCAGGCTGTCGAAGCCGAAGCGGCGCAGGCGCTGCTGGAACTCGTCGGCGCCGACGCGCACCAGCGTCTTCACCGCCGGCACATTGAGCGAGCCGGCCAGCGCTGCGCGCGCGCTGACCCAGCCGCGATAGTCGGGCTCGTAGTTCTGCGGCGCGTAAAGACCATTGCCGGTGGCCAGCGTCAGCGGCGCGTCCTCGATCAGTGACGCTGCGGTGAGGTCGCGCCGCTCGAAGGCCATGCCATAGAGGAAGGGTTTCAGCGTTGAACCGGCTTGACGCAGGGCCGTCACGCCGTCCACTTCGGCCGCCTCCGAGAGTTCTCCGCTGGAGCCGATCCAGGCAAGGATTTCACCCGTCGCGTTGTCCGCGACTAGCACCGCGCCATCCTCGGCATTGCGTTTTTCCAGCGCTCCCAGGTGGCGGCGCAATGTCTCGCCGGCAAAGGCCTGCAATTCGGCATCGAGCGTGGATTTCACACGCTGGCCCGGTTGCGTCAGCAGCTTCAAGGCCAGATGCGGCGCCAGTTGCGGCGTCTGGTCGGCTCGATGCAGTACGCTGCCGAGCGTGACCGCGGCGATCGCATCAAGATCCCGGCACAACGCTTCGCGCTGCATTTCCTTGAGCAGGCCGCAGGCACGTCGGGCGACGAGCTCGGGCTTGGCGTTCGGCGCCCGCAGCAGGGCGGCGGCCAGCGCGGCCTCCTGTTCGTCGAGGCCCTCCGGCCACTTGCCGAACAGGCCGCGGCTCATGGCGGCGACGCCTTCGAGTTCGCCGCGAAAGGGCACCAGGTTCAGATAGGCTTCGAGGATCTGGTCCTTTGTCCAACTGCGTTCGAGGCGCAGTGCGGTCGCCGTCTGGTCGAGCTTTTCCAACAGGCTGCGGCGCCCCTTCCTTCGCGTTTCAGCATCGAGCAGGCCCACCAGTTGCATGCTCAGGGTACTGGCGCCGCGCGTCTTTTCGTTCCACAGATTGCCCCAGGCCCCCGCCACGGCAGCCTGCCAGTCCACCCCGGCGTGCTCCAGGAAGCGCTTGTCCTCCGAGACCAGCACCGCGCGCCGCAGCGCCGGCGAAATGTCGCGCAGCCGCACCCAGGGCAGGCGCCGCACCGAGCGGTCGATGCGCAACGTGGCCAGCGGCGTGCCGTTGCGAGCCAGCAGCCACGCGTCCGATGGCTTGTGCGCCGCGCGCACCTCGGCGAAGGACGGCAGCGCCAGCGCCGGCAGGCTGACCAGCAGCAGGGCCAGCGCAACGACGCAACGCCTGCAGTGGCTCATCCGCTCAGCCCCAGTATCTGCACCAGCAAGCGAGCTGCCTCGCCGGCGCCATCGGCCCGTGGCGCGGCCGGCGCCGGTGCTTGCGAGAGCCGGTGCAGTACATCGACGAAGTCGCCAGTCATCAGTCGTTCGCGTGCCAGCGCTTCGGCGCGGGCATGCAGGGCCAGCCATGCGGCGAAGCGCGGCGTTTCGGGCCAGTCGTCGCGCTGCAGGTACACGATCGGGATGCCGCACGCCGCGGCCTCGACGAAGGTGCCGTAGCCGGGTTTGGTCACCACCGCATCGACGCTGGCGAGCAGGTCGCTGAAATGCAGTTCGGCCGCGTCGACGCCGCGCACATCATCGCGCTCGAGCTGCCAGTCGCCCGGCACCAGCCACTTCAGGCCGGGGTGCTGCGGCCAGCGCTCCACCGGCAGGCGCAGGGGCATGCCGCCCATGGCCAGCAGAACCCAGCGCTCGCTTGCTTCAAGGTCGAGCAGCCGCGCCACGCGGGCGCGATCACGCTGCCCGACGCGCGCAATCGGCGCAATGTCGTGCTGCTGTTGCACGTCCGCCATCGGCAGCCCCGGCGTGACGCGCAGAAAACCCCGGCCCGCGTTGTAGGCCGCCAGCATCTGCGCATGAATTTCGGCGGCCCATGGTTCGCCGCCGAAATAGTGTGAAAACAGATCCGCCCAGTTCAGCGAGCACAGACCTGCGGCCGGAATGCCCGCCGCGCCGGCCGCTGCCAGAGGCAGGTAGGCGACATTGCTCAGCAGCGCGTCGACACCGTGTTGGCGCAGCCAGTCCGCTTCGGCCGCGACCCGCTGCGGCCAGCTGGCGTGAAACTCGCGATAGCGCTGCGCGCTGCCGGCGAAATCTATATCCACCGCGTTATGCATGACGAAGCCGAAGTCGCGCGCCTCGGGCACGTGCGCGAAGTCGCCGCCAATGCGCCGCGCCAGCCGCTCGCGCGGCAGGGCACTGCGCACCGTCAGGCGCAGACCGGGCGCCAGCGCAGCCAGGGCATCCAGCACCGGCGCGGTCTGCGCCAGGTGACCCAGGCCATGCGCCGAAATATCGACCAGCAGATGCATGCCGGTTCAGCGTGCGAGCTTGAGGCGACGCGCGACGCGCTGATCGACGAAACTGCGCGCGGCAAAATCCGTCGCGCCGGCCGCCTTCGCCGACTCGACGGCATCGCCGTCGAAAGTGGCAGCGCAGGTGATGATGTCCACGTCCGGATGCAGTCCTCGCAGCCGGGTTATCTCGGCCAGCGCATCGCGCCGGCCGAGATCGATCACGATGCAGTCGGGCGTCTCGCCGCTGGTCTTCTTCAGCACCGTCGCTCCGGCAGCCGTCCACGCCGCATCCAGGCGCAGCAGGGTGGTCAGGTCGTGACACAGGATCAAGATCTTCATCGCCTTCCTTCGCTGCGCCTCAAGCTTTCAATTCCCCACCACGACTTTCCCGTTCGGCATTTCCCCGAACACATCCGGCGCATACATGGCTTCGACACGCGTCGGCGGCAGGGTGAATTCGCCGGCGCTGTTGATGCGCAGGGTGTAGTCGATGTTGAAGTGGCCGCGGGGAACGACTTCGTAATAGGCGCGGAAATTGGCGAAGGTGCGCTCGACGTAGCTGGGCCAGACGCGCCGCGAACGCCGGTCTTCGTCCATCGTGGCGATGCGCGAATCGCGGCCGTCGCCTTCGCCGAGTATCCTCGCGCCGGCCGGGATCGGGTCGCTGACGGCGACCCAGGTCATGTCCTGCTCGGCGTCGATGCCGAGCGTCACGCGCCAGAGATCGCCGCGGCTGACTTTTCCCTTCTCCTTTTCCTGCAGCGGCGTCACCTGGCGGCTGATGCGGTAGCCTAAGGCGCGCGGGCCGCCGGCCGGAATCGCGGCCAGGGCTTGGATGGTGGCCCACGGTTTGCCGCTGCCCTGGTGGGTGATGGCCAGCGTGCTGGCGCCGGCCGGCCACGGCAGGGCCAGCAGGGGGGTGTCTTCACTGCCCTTCCAGCGATGTTCCGCCGCTGCCTTGCCGAGGCTGGCGCGCGTCGTGCCGGCGACCGCGTCGCGCTCGAAACGGCGACCGTACTGATCAAGTGCGATGGCGGCCCAGGTATTGGCGGTGGTGGTGAACCAGCGTCCGCGCACCTGACGCTCCAGTGCGCCGCGCAGGAGCTTCGGCAGGTCGTCGGCCCAGCCCGGTTCTTCCATCACCGCCTCGATCAGGCGGAACGAATTGGAATCGCCGCTGACCATGATCCACCACCAGTAATCGCTGTTCTCGGTCGTGAAGCTGAGCCGGCCACCGCCGTATGACAGTCGATTGCGCAGTTCGCGCGTCGCGGCGGCGAGCTTTTCGGTACGTTGCGGCAAGTCCGTCAGGCGCTTGAGCACCAGATACCAGTCGATCAGCGACGAGGTCGGCAGGCGCAGCAGTTCGATCTCCAGCGCGGCGACGGCCTTGCCTGGCTTGCGCCCGGCGCGGGTCAGCGCTTCGAGTGCGAGCAGCTTGGCCGCAAGCTGCGCGTCGGTCTGCGCCGGTGCCCAGACCGGCGCCTTGAAGCGGGCTTCGACGAAGCCGTTGAGGCCATCTTCCATGCGCGTCCTGATTTCCGCCGGCAGCGCCAGGCCGCTGGCCAGCGCAACGTCCAGCACATAGGCGGTGAGCGTCACGCTACCTGGCGCGTCGTTGGGGAAATAGCGCGCCAGGCCGTTGCCATCGAGCAGCGCAGGCAGGCTGTCGACGACTTCCTTCCAGCGCCTTTCGTCATGCAGGCCGACGGCGATGGAGGCTTTCTGTTCGAGGCAGGAGAAGGGATAGTCCTCGAAGTAGCGCTTCAGGCCCGGCGGCGGCGTCGACAGTTTTGGCGAGAGGCCGATCTCGATGCCGCCGCGGCCCGGCAGTGCGTCTTGCGGCATCGCGGCGGGCATTTCCAGCCGGCCGTCGATACGGGCAAAACTGGCCTGCTGCACGGTGACCGGCACGGCCGGCTCGATGCGCTGGGTAATCCTGAGGCGGTCGCGGCCCGGGCTCTTGCTGCTGTCGCCCTGTTCGCTGGCTTCGAATTCCCACGCCAAGCTGGCTGCGTTTTCGGGCGCCTGGGCATTCCAGGTGAGTTCGGCGGCGCCTTCGGCCTCGAGCTTCACCTCCTTCGGTTCGAGCGCCTGTGCGCCGGCGCGTGCCGTGACGCTCACCGTCATCGCCCGCGCCGTTCCGTTCCTCACCGTCAGCAGCGCCTGGTAGCGATCCTTCTCGCGCACCAGCGGCGGTAGGCCCGAGATCAGCTGCAGGTCCTGCCGGGTGCGCACGGCGGCCGCGCCGGTGCCGAACAGGCTGACGCCGCCGCTGGCGATGCCGACCAGCTTGAATTCGGTGAGCGAATCGTTGATCGGCACCTTGACCATCGCCGTACCGTCAGCGCCGACTTTCACCCGCGGCTGCCAGGTCAGCAGCGTATCGAACAGTTCGCGCGCCGGCGCGCGGCCGCCGCCGCCGCCGGGCGGCACCGCCTTGCGGCCGAAATGGCGCTTGCCCAGCACCTGCGATTGCGCGGTGGATGTCGTCACCTCGTAGCCGCGGCGCGGCGTCATGGCTTCCAGCAGCTTCCAGCTGTCATTGGGCCGCAGTTCGAGCAGCGCCTGATCGACGGCGGCGAAGGCCAGCTCGGTGCCCGCCGGCAGCGGCCGGCCGGACGGCGCGCTGACCTTGAGGCGCACCGTGGCTTCCTCGCGCGGCCGGTATTCGCTGCGCTCGGGCAGCACGTCCACCTTGAGGCGCAGGCTCTCGGTGCCGACGCCGAGCTCGGCCAGCCCGATGCGCCAGGCCGGCTTGGCCAGGTCGACCATCGCCGTCGGCTGCTCGGGGCTCCACCATTCGCGGAACCAGGCCCGCGGTTCGCGCCAGCCCCATTCGAACAGCGAGTACCACTTCAGCGGCTCGACGCGGCCGCGCACCACCAGCACCGAGACGAACACATTGGGCGCCCAGTCGCCCCTGACCGGCACTTCGATCACCGGCTTGAAGCGCGACAGCGGGCGGACGAAGGTTTCGAGTATGCCGCCGGCTTCGACCGAGATCAGCGCCGTGGCGTCGCGGAAGGGCGTATGCACGCGGAATCGCGCCGTGTCGCTGGCCTTGTAGCTGCGCTGCTCGGGAACCACGTCGATGCGATCCTGATTGCCGGCGGTGAACCACGGATCGTCGCCGCCGCCAATGGCCCAGTAGCTGGAACCGCTGCGCGTGACGTTGCCCTGGTCGTCGCGGGTTTGCGCCAGCAGCAGGATTTCCCCGGAGCCGGACACCTTCGGCTCGCAGCGCAGCAGGCCGCGGGCGTCGGTGCGGCCGCTGCAGACGGTGCCGAGATCGACGAATTCCTCGCGGTTCTCGTAAGCGTAAAAGCCGCCGACGATGCGTCGCCGGTGCGAGTGGGAAATGCGCCGCTTGGCAGCGACACTGACTTCCTGTCCGGCGACGGGCTTGCCGTCGAGATCGAGCGCGAGCAGATCGACGCGACCGCGGTCAGAGGGCGAGGCCCAGTCGGGAATGTGCATGCCCAGCACCACCGACGCCGGCCACAGCGGCACGCTGCCGTGGATGGTCTGTATCTCGCCGTTGGGATCGTTGAAGCTCATCTCGGCATAGATTTCCGCCGGGCCGCGCGGCTTCTGCCTGATCGCCACATCGACTTTTCCGGCACCGGCACGATCAAGTGTCAGCGCCTGCTTGTCCGTGATCAATTGTTCGCGCTCGCGGCCATTGTCGATACCGAAAGCCGCCAGCCCGGACTCGCCAAAATCGATGTTGAAGCTGTAGCCGTCATAGCCCGGCCAGCGCGGCCAGGTGGGTCGCAGCGTGGCGGAGACCTGCACCGGCTGCGCCTTTGCCGCGCCGCCGTTGAGGAAGGACAGGCCCAGCGCCAGCGTTACGTTGCTCGGCGCCACCTGGCGCGCGGTGACGCCCTGCACGCTTCCCGTGAACACCGGCAGGCGGAAGTCGGAAACGCGGAACTCGCCGCCGCTGCCACCCGATCCCGTGCCGCCCTGCAGCGCCACCGAGTAGGTGCCGCGCTTGGCAGCCTCGGGAATCTTCCACTGGCTCAGCGCGACGCCCTGCGCGTCCCAGCGAAGCGGCAGCCTGTATTCGACGCCGCTGTCATGACGGATCACTACGAGCGCGGGCAGCGTCGCCGGATCGGGAAAACTCATGCCGCGGCTGCTGCGCTCGCGCGCGACATGTTTCATTGAGACAGTCTGGCCGGGACGCAGCAGCGTGCGGTCGAACACCGTGTGGATCAGCCGCGGGCCAGCGCTCTCGCCCCAGGTGGCGACGCCGAAGCGCCACGGCTCGATGCCCTCGTTCCAGTCGCTGCGGACAAAGCTGTAATCCTCGTCCAGCCGCGCGCTGACGAACAGGAAGCCCGCGTCGGCGCAGTGCTGCTCGGTCAGCGCGCGATCCGCCAGTGCCCGCCCCTGGGCGTCGGTCTTGCCGCTCCACAGCAGCGTGCCCTTGCAGGTGGAGACGCGCACCTCGGCGTTGGCCACCGGCATGCCGCTGTCCAGCGCCGTGACCCAGACCAGCGCGTTGTCCGTGCCGCGCTTGAAATGCACCGCCATGTTGGTCACCAGGGCGGCGGCGCGCACGTACATCGGTCGTGGCGCACCCTTGTCGCTGGCCAGCAGCGCCGCGCCGAGCAGCCGGCTTTCGACTTCGACGATGTGGTAACCGGGCTTCGCCAGCGGAATGCCGAGCACTTCGAATTCGGCGCTGCCACCGGGCTTGGGCAACTCGCGGCGGGTGACGCCGGGCTGCTTGTCCAGATAGCTCAGCTCGCGCGCGAAATACGGGTCTTCGTAGTCTTCGGGCTTGCCGTTGCGGACCAGCTTGACCTTCCTGGCCTGCTTGTTGAAGCGGGCGATGCCCTGTATCGCCGAGATCACCTCGGTGTCGTCGGTCAGCCGTCGCTCGCGCAAATCGAGCTTGGCTTCGATATTGCGCAGGGTCACCGGCAGCACGCCGCCTTCCTTGAGTTCCACGATGCCGAAATCGCCGGGAAACTTCGCCAGCGGCGGCAGCGCGCCGGTAGCGAACCTGAGCGGGAAGCTGGCCGCATTGGCCAGTGTGCGCCCGGCCTCGTCCGTGATGCCGGCCGGCAGTTCCAGACGCAATTCGGCGTTCTGCGCGAAGGGTCGGGCAAAGACAAAGCTCTTCGCCGTATTTTCCCGGTGGCTTTCCTTCTTCGTCGAATCGACGGGCAGGCGCTCGCCCTCGGGCGTGATCAGCCTGATCTTGCTGCGCAGCGCGGCATCGATGGGCGCGGAAAACTCCACCGTGATACTCGACAAGGGCGAGCAGGGCGCACTGGCCTTCTCGCGTTCGCAGGAGAGGGTGGCGCGGAAGGGCTCGCGCACCGGATAGACGAAGCTTTCTTCCTTGGTGGACTTGGCACCATTTTCGGCTTCGATGCCCTTGCCCCACACCAGCTTCATCTTCGCGCCGGCCGGCAGGCGTTCGCTGCAACTGACGACAATCTCGTTTCTGCCGCCACGGTGAACCGCCGCGAGGATTTCGCCGCGCTGCTTTTCCGGAACCAGCCGCAGCGGAATGCGGTTGCCGACACCATCGGCCTCGCACCAGGCGTTCTGTTCCACCGAGGCCGCCCTGACCGGGCCGGCCGGCGTAATGACAAAAGCCTGATCTTCCTCGATGGCGCTGCCGGGCGACGGCTGGACGGCACGCGGCCACGGCCCCGGCGCGAAAAAGCGGTAGCGGGTCTGGCCGCCCATGCTCTCGCCATTGGCCGCCTTGAGCCCCGGCTTGAGTTCGAACAGGCAGCGTTCGCCGGGCAGCAAGGCGCGCTCGAGCTGCCAGGCCCAGGTCTTGGTGTCGGCCCAGCGGCCGGAGCCTTTCACCGCACCGCAATCGACGCTGAAAGGCGCCGGCGCATCGCCGCGGCCCAGCGGCGTCATGTCGGCGCTGAACACCGCCGTGGCGCGGGTCTGCTGATCCACCAGTTCCTGCGGCGTGAATTGCTGTACCCAGGCGGCATGCGCGGCGAACGAGAGGGCGAGGCAAAGCAGGGCTGCAGCGCGCATTGACATGGTGATCTTCCGCAGGGATGGCGTCGGGGAATTATAGCCAGCGGGTTGCGGGTGGACTCGCCGTTACCTGCCCGCGAAGCGGCGTTTCAGGTACGCAAAGCGAGTCAGCGCCGATTCTTGCAGCGAGGGCCGCGCCGATATCAAGGCAAAGACGACCCCAATAGCGCTGTGCCGGAGGACCGTGCAGCATTCCGGCGGAGGCGCAAGAGGCGTCCCGTGCGTGCGATGAAGACGCCGGCGAGGACGCCGTACAGTGCGGCAACGGGAATCGCGAAAGCGGCGTTGTGCGCCAGCGCGGGCTGCATGGACAGGCTGGCGCCGACTGCGTACTTGATGGAGAAAATTCCCAGGATCAGCATCAGCGGCGACCAACTGCCGGGCAGGTGGAACATGCCTGCGGCACTCTCGTAACGGGTACCCGATGGTACCGGGAGGCGCACGACGAGCCAGAGTGCGACGCCGGCGGCGACTGCCCACGCCAGCATTACCGGGGGCGAGGCGCCGAAGCTCGATACCGTTTCTGACAGGGAAAGCACCGTCATTGCCAGCGGCAGGATCAGGCTGCGGCCGAGGCCGACACTGCGCGCCCGGACCTGGCTGAAGCCGAGCCACAACAGTGCAAGGAGCAGGCCCCAGACCCAGAGGGGAGTGTTACCGACAATGCGCGAGATCATCATGGTGGTTCGTCCTTTCTTTGGAGGCGTTGAGATGACGGTCACTTTGCCAAGGCTGGAACCGGGTGCCTAGCGCCGTGCGACGAACCGCGCTGATCGCGGTATGAAAGGCAACAGTGCGGTGTGAACGGTTGGCGGGACGGGTTCCGCCGGGGACCTGTGCCGGGGATTGGCCGCACCGGACGCTGATTGGCAGCCGGTAGAATGCGGCCGATGAAAGTCCTCGGCATCGAATCGTCCTGCGACGAAACCGGGGTCGCGCTCTACGACACCGAGCGCGGCCTGCTCGGCCACGCCGTGCATACCCAGGTGGCGATGCATGAAGCCTATGGCGGCGTGGTGCCCGAGCTCGCCTCGCGCGACCACATCCGCCGCCTGATCCCGCTGCTGGAGCGCGTCCTGGCGGAGGCCGGATGCACGCGCCGGGAGATCGATGCCATCGCCTATACGGCCGGGCCCGGGCTGGCCGGGGCGCTGCTGGTCGGCGCCAGTTTTGCCGAGGCACTGGCCATGGCGCTGGGCATTCCGGCGCTGCCGGTGCATCACCTCGAAGGCCATTTGCTCTCGCCGCTGCTGGCGGACGATCCGCCCGCTTTCCCCTTCATCGCCCTGCTGGTGTCCGGCGGCCATACGCAGTTGATGCGCGTCGCTCGCGTCGGCGATTACGAATTGCTCGGCGAGTCGCTCGACGATGCGGCGGGCGAGGCTTTCGACAAGACCGCCAAGCTGCTCGGGCTCGGCTACCCCGGCGGGCCGGCGCTGGCGAAGCTGGCCGAAGCCGGCACGCCGGGTCGCTACAAGCTGCCGCGGCCGATGATCAACAGCGGTGATTTGTCGTTCAGCTTTTCCGGCCTGAAGACGGCGGTGCTGACCGTTGCTCGTGCCAGGGAGCTGACGGATGCCGACAAGGCCGACCTCGCTGCCGAATTTCAGGAAGCGGTGACCGAAGTGCTGGCGGCCAAGGCTGTCGCGGCGTGTCGCCAGCACCGACTCCTGGCGCTGGTGGTCGCCGGCGGCGTCGGCGCCAACCGGCGCCTGCGCCAGCGGCTGGATCAGGCCGTGGCGAAGATCGGCGGGCGGGTGTTTTATCCCAGGCTCGAGCTATGCACCGACAACGGCGCGATGATTGCCTTCGCCGGCAGCCAGCGCCTGTTGCAGGGCAAGGTGCCGGCGCCCGGCGGAGGCGCCTTCGCCGTTCGTCCGCGCTGGCCGCTCGACCAGCTTTCCTGATCAGGCAGAGCCTTCGCGCAGCATGCTGCCGACGTGCTGCACGCGCCCCGCCATCGAGCGCAGCAGCGCAATGCCGAATGCCGGCTTGGACTTGACCATCGAAAGGAAAGCGTCGCGCGCGATCAGCAACCAGGCGCTCTCGGTTTCGGCGGTAGCGGTTGCGGCACGGCCGGCTCGTTCAACCAGCGCCATTTCGCCGAAAACGCCTCCGGTTTCGACATGTTCGATCGCCACGCGATCGACCGATATCGCGATGCGGCCCTTGGTCACGACAAACATGCAGGCGCCCAGCGCGCCCTGGGTCACGACGTTCTGGCCGGCGCGGGCCGCCGTCGGGACAGGGTCGCCAAGCGCGTGCTGCAATTCGGCCAGCATTTTCTTGTCCAGCGAATTCTTCTGCACCAGCGCCGTGACGGAAGACTTCCCGCCCGCAGCCAGCCTGGTCAGGCTGCGCCGCAGGCGCTGGGCCATGATGCTCATCAGCATCAGGGCGAACTCCGGCTTTTGTTGCAGCGATTGCAGGAACTGCTTTTCATCAAGCGCCAGTACCCGGCAATTCTTCCGCGCGGTTGCCGTCGCACTTCTGGGAATGTCGGCGATGGCCGCCATCTCGCCGAAGGTCTCGCCGGGCAGAACCAGCTCCAGCGGCTTGCCCTTGAGCGTGATCGCGACATCGCCCTCGAGCAGCAAATAGATGCGGGCGCCCTTGGAGAAGAATCCGGAGGATTTTTCATTTTCGACAAAAATCTGCTTGCCGGCGGGGAATTGCTCCTGCGTCCCGGCGATCTTGAAAAACTCCAGCGCGAGCCTCGGTTCATAGAGGGACGCCGGTTCGCTGGACGGGGCTGGCTTTACCGCCGGCTTGGGGGCCGGGGCGGCGGGTTTGCCTGAGAAGTCCAAATCATCCATGGCAGGGTTTCCTGGATCGAAGCAGGGAGGTGCGGCGTGCCGCAAACAACGATCATTATACGGGCCTGCGCGCGACGGATTCCTGCCTCGCCGGCCTACTTCGTGCCGCCGATGCGGCCTTCGCTGCCGGCGAGGAGCTTGCGGATATTGCTCTTGTGACGGTAGATCAGCACCGTGCACATGACCGCCACGGTCAGGGTGATCTCGGCACTGCCGAGCAGCCACCAGCTGACCACCGGTGCCGCCGCGGCTGCCACCAGTGCCGCCAGGGACGAGTAGCGCGTAACAGCAACGACCGCCAGCCAGATGCCGGCCGTGACGCCGGCCAGTGCGCCGGAGAAACCCAGCAGGACACCCAGTGCGGTCGCCACTCCCTTGCCGCCGCGGAAGCGCAGGGTGAAGGGAAATACGTGGCCGAGAAAAGCCGCCAGTCCCGCGACTGCAACCGCCGTCTCGCCAGCGCCGACTGCTGCGGCGACGAACATGGCGAGCCAGCCCTTGGCCGCGTCGCCCAGCAGCGTCAGCAATGCCGCCAGTTTGTTGCCGCTGCGCAGGACATTGGTGGCGCCGGGGTTGCCCGAGCCGAAGCTGCGCGGATCGGCCAGGCGAAAGGCGCGCGAGACGATCACGGCGAACGGCACCGAGCCGAGAAGGTAGCCGAAGACGGCAGAAACGAGCAGGTTCATTGCGGATTCCCTAGAATGTCCTGAATTTTAACTGGGGGCGCGATGGACTTCATCTTCATCGACGACATGCGGGTTGACGCGCACGTCGGAATTTTCGAGCGGGAGAAGGCGGCGCCGCAGACGCTGGAGATCAGCCTGACCTTCGGCGTGCCCGACGAGGCGGCGCAGGACGACGACATCGACAAGACCATCCGCTACGATGCGGTGATCGATCGCATCCGCGCCGAATTGGCGACGCACCACTTCAACCTGCTGGAGACGCTCGGCGAATATGTGATCGGCATGCTGCTGAACGAGTTCGGCGCGCCCTGGGTCAAGATCAGCATCGCCAAGATGGGCATCATGAAGGGTGTGCGGCGAGTCGGCGTGCAGATCGAGCGATCCCGCGCCGATCGGGCCTGACCGCGTCATGGCCGCCGCCTCCGATTTGATCCACGGCGTGGCCATGGCGGCAGTGGCGGTCAATGCCGCCAGCGCCGTGCTGGAAACCGAAGACAAGCGCATGGACCTGGTTGGCGCGCTGATCGTCGGTCTGGCTGCGAGCCTGGGCGGCGGCAGCCTGCGCGACGTGCTGCTCGGGCGCCCGGTGTTCTGGCTGGCGGACGTGGCCTACCTGATCTGCGGCGTTACGGCGGTGGCCCTGACCTTCCTGCTGGCGCGGCGCATGCGACTGCCGGTCGGTGTCTTCATAATTCCCGACGCGGTGGGGCTGGCGCTGTTTACCGTGGCCGGCTGTCAGGTTGCCGTCGATGCCGGGGTGCATTGGCTGGCCGCTTCGCTGCTGGGCGTGGTGACGGGCGTTTTCGGCGGCGTGCTGCGCGATGTGCTGGTGAACGAGGTGCCGTTGGTGATGCGGCCGGGCACCCTGTATGCAACCGCCTCGTGGTGCGGCGCGCTGGCGATGATTGCCGCCCTTGCCTCAGGCGCCGGCGAGGCGATCAGCGCCGCCGTCGGCGGCGTCCTGGTGCTCGGCCTGCGCCTGGCGGCGATTCGTTATCGGCTGAAAATGCCCGAGTTCCGCTCGCCGCCGTAACTCAGTCGACCAGTGCGCACTCGACGATCTTCGGCTGCAGCACGCGCAGGATGTCGTGCGGATGGACGCCGACCAGATAGCCGCGCTGGCCGCCGTTGATGTAGATCAGCGGCAAGTCGAGGATGGTCTTTTCCATGTGCACCGGCAGCGGCTTCCTGGTGCCGAACGGGGAACAGCCGCCGACCATGTAGCCGGTGTGGCGCAGGGCGTCCTCCGGCTTGCAGGGGCTGATCTTCTTGACCCCGATCTGCCGTGCCAGTTGCTTGGTGGACACCTTGCGGTCACCGTGCATCAGCACGATCAGGGGCTTGGCATTCTCGTCTTCCATCACCAGCGTCTTCACCACCGCGTGTTCGGCGACGTTGAGTTCGCGGGCGGACACTTCCGTGCCGCCACGCTCCTCGTATTCGTAGAGGTGGTTGGAATGGGCAACGCCGTGCTTGTTGAGAAACAGGGTCGCAGGGGTTTCGGGAGCGCGGGTCTCGTATCTCATAAAATTGATTCTACTCCCGCCTAACCGCGCGGATGATGCAGCTGATGCAACTGCTTCAGCCGCTCGCGGGCGACATGGGTATACACCTGCGTCGTCGAAATGTCGGCGTGACCGAGCAGCAGCTGCACCACGCGCAGGTCGGCGCCGTGATTCAGCAGATGGGTGGCGAAGGCGTGACGCAGCACGTGCGGCGAGATGCGTTCGTGCGGAATGCCGGCCTTCACCGCATATTTCTTGACCAGGGTCCAGAACATCTGCCGTGACATGGCGCTGCCGCGCGTGGTGACGAACACCGCGTCCGACACATGCTGCTTGAGCAGCTCGGTCCGCGCGCCGGCAAGGTAGCGCTGCAGCCATTCGGCGGCCACCTGTCCCAGCGGCACCAGGCGTTCCTTGGAGCCCTTGCCCATCACCCGCACCACGTTGTCGTTGAGGCTGACCTCGAACAGGCGCACGCCGACCAGTTCGGAGACGCGCAGTCCGGTGGCATAGAGCAGCTCGAACATGGCGCGGTCGCGCAGGCCGAGCGGAGTGTTCACGTCCGGCGCGCCCAGCAGGTCTTCCACCTGCTTTTCCGACAGGGTCTTGGGAAAGCGCTGGATCGGCCGCGGCTTGTCGATGTTGAGCAGCGGATCGGCCTGCAGCCGGCCCTGGTCCAGCAGCCAGCGGTAGCAACGCCGCAGAGTCGCCATCAGCCGCCGCTGGCTGGTCGACTTGATGCCGCCGGGGCGGGCATGCAGGGAAGCCAGATAGGCGTTGATCGCCGTCTCGCCAGCGCCGACTATCGCCGGGCCGCGGTCTCGACACACCCGGGATTCCGCTTCGCGGCGGGCGAGCGGAGTCCCCGGCGCGCAAAGCGACGAGCCAGACTCGCTTTCCAGCCACTGCGAAAACAGCGTCAGGTCGCTGCGGTAACTCGCCAGCGTGTTCTTCGAGAGTCCGTCAGCGAGCCACAGCGCGTCGATGAATTCGTCGATCAGCGCGGCGTCAGACGCCAGCATTTTCGTGCTTCAGCAGCCACTTCTTGATGTCGAGCAGGAAGCCGCCGCGCTGTCGGGCGAAACCGCCGAGTCCCTGGTTTGCCGCGACCACCCGATGGCAGGGCACCACGATCGGATAGGGATTGGCGCCGCAGGCATTGCCCACCGCACGCGGGCCGCTGTGGATGGCGGTAGCCACTTCACCATAACTCCGGGTCTGGCCGGCCGGAATCGCGGCGATCTGCTGCCAGACGCGCCGCTGGAAATGCGTCCCGGCGGGGGCCAGCGGCAAGCCGAACTGGAAGCCCGGGTCCTTCAGCCAGGCGCGCAGCTGACGCACGGCCTCCCTTGCCAGCGGGGTCTTCGGCACGATCTCCATCTGCGGTTCCAGATAGTCGATGGCGGTGATCTCGTCATCGTTGCAGCGGATGCCGATGGAAAAACCTGGGGCGGACAAGACGGCTGAATAGGACTTCATGGTGGACACTCCCGAAGTTCGATCACGGCGTTATTGTCGATCCCCGGCAGATGATCTGCAAGCCGTCGACAACGGCCCTCGACGCACAGTTCGTAGCCGCGGGCGTAGGGCGAGTGGGTGAGGCGCAGCACCTTCTGCGGCGGCAGCACCGGCCGGTAGTGCCAGACGCCGTCCTTCAGCACCGCCCCCGGCGGCGGCTCCATGCCGGCGCCGCTGCCGCGGATGCGGGCTGCGGTGATGACCAGCGCGTGGCCTGCGACGCGCCAGTCCTCCTCCCAGCGGACCTTTTCAATCGAGTGCATCCACGCCAGGGTGAAGCCGTCGATGGCGAGCGCGGCGCTGACCGCGCCCGCAGCGAGGCAGAGCACGTGCTCTAGGAGTCGGCGCTGGCGAGACGGCGCCGGCTGCGCCGGATGTGGTTGACGATCAGCAGCACAGTCATCGCATAGCCGATTTCGTCGGACCAGGGAAAGTAGGCGACCAGCAGGCATGCCGCGACGATGGCGGCGGCGCGCTCCCAGAACTTCAGAGGGATGCGCCAGTAGCCGACCACCGCCGACGCCCAGAGCATGATGGCCACCACGGCCTTGGTCACCGACAGTACGACATCGAGCACGGTCCAGTCCCCTTGCAGCATCAGCGCGGGTTCATAGACGGCGAGATAGGGCACCACAAAACCGACGATGGCGATTTGCGTCGCCTTCCAGCCGATGGCGTCGTGCGAGGCCTTGGCGATGGAGGCCGCGGCCAGCGCGGCCAGCGCGATGGGCGGCGTCAGGTCGGCCATGATGCCGAAGTAGAAGGTGAACATGTGGCTGATGATCAGCGGCACGCCCAGCTTGGCCAGCGCCGGCGCGGCGATCGCGGCAGTGATGATGTAGTTGGGGATGGTCGGGATGCCGGTGCCGAGCACGATGCAGATCACCATGGTCAACAGCAAAGAGAGGAACAGGCTCTTCTCGCCGGCGGCCATGATCCAGGTGGCGAAGGTAGAGGCGGCGCCGGTCAGCGAGAGAATGCCGACGATGGTGCCGACGATGGCGCAGGCGAGGCCTACGGGAATCGCCTGCTTGGCGCCATCGACCAGGCTCATCTTGAGCAGGTGCAGCGTGTGGCGCCCGCCCTTGACCGAGAAGCTGATCGCCACCAGCGCGGCGATGACCGCCAGCACCGGCACGATGCCCCATTCGACGAAGAGCGAAGAGGCGAGCCCGACTGCGACCCAGAACACGTAGCGGAAAGCGGTGCTGGAAACGCGCGCGGCAATGCCGGCGCCGAGGATCAGGATGGCAGTCAGCGACAGGCCCACCATGCCGGCGAACATCGGCGTGAAGCCGTGGAACAGCATGCCCACCAGCGCCGCCAGCGGCAGCACGAGGTGCCAGTTTTCCTTGAGTGCACGCCACGGGTTGGGCAGTTCGTCCTTGGGAATGCCCAGCAGTCCCAGGCGGCCGGCTTCGATGTGCACCATCCAGAAGGCGGTGAAGTAGTAGAGGATGGCCGGGATTATGGCGGCCTTGACGATTTCCGAGTACGGCACGTTGAGCGTCTCGGCCATGATGAAGGCGACAGCGCCCATCACCGGCGGCATGATCTGGCCGCCCATGCTGGCGGTCGCTTCTACCGCGCCGGCGAACACCGGCGTGTAGCCGTAGCGCATCATCAGCGGGATGGTGAATTGGCCGACGGTGAGGACATTGGCCACGCCCGAGCCGGAGATGGTGCCCATCAGGCCGGAGGAGATCACCGCCACCTTGGCCGGGCCGCCCTGGGTGTGGCCGACGGTGCCCAGCGCCAGGGCATTGAACAGGCGGATCATGCCGGCGTGTTCGAGAAACGCGCCGAACAGGATGAAGAGAAAGATGTAGGTCGCCGAGACGTAGGTCGGCACGCCGAAAACGCCTTCGGTGGACAGGTAAAGATTGTCGATGATCTGGGTGAAGCTGTAACCGCGATGGGCAATGAATTCCGGCAGATACTGGCCCCATAGTCCATACGCCAGAAAGCCGGCACACATGATCGGCATCGCCAGGCCCATGACGCGCCGCGTGGCTTCAAATATGAGGATGACGAAGACGCAGCCGACCGCGATGTCGATGCCGGACGGGTCGCCCGAACGCTGGATCAGCTCGGCCTCGAAAATCCAGTGATACAGCGACAGGCTGAAGGCGCCGATGGCGAGAAACCAGTCGTGCCATGGCACACGGGAAATCTTCGCGTTGTGGCGGAAGCTCGGGTAGAGCACCAGCGTGATGGCCAGCAGAAAGCCGACGTGCACGCTGCGCGTGACCAGGCTGGACAGCGGCGCAAAGGCCGCGATGACCAGCTGGTAGGTGGAGAAGGCCAGCGCGATGCCGGTTGCGATTTGCAGAGGCAGGCCGCCGAGACGGCGCGGAATGCCGTGCTCGGAGATCTCCTCCGCCCCGTGATCGGGGGCGGTGACGTGGTCGTATTGCATGCCGTCGGCCTACTTGATCAGGCCGGCTTCGCGGTAATACTTTTCGGCGCCCGGATGCAGCGGCACGGGCATGCCCTTCGCTGCATCGGCCTTACTGATGGACTTGGCGGCGGCGTGGGCGGAATACAGCAGGTCGAGGTTGTCGAACATGCTCTTGGTCAGCACATAGACCGTCTCGGTGGACACGCCGGCGTGGGTGACCAGGAAGTTCTGCACCTTGATGGTCTGCACATCGGCGTTCTGGCCCTCATAGGTCTTGGCCGGGATCACGGCGGTCTGGTAGGCCGGGTCGCCGATCTTCGCCGTGATGTCGGCGGGAATGGTGACGATCACAATCGGCACCGAGGTGGACAGATCACGCAGGGCGGCGACGCCGATGCCGGCGGAAATCAGCGTGGCATCGAGCTGGCGGTTCTTCATCAGTTCCACCGACTCGCCGAAGGGCAGGTACTCGGTCTTCGAGAAATCCTTGTAGCTCATGCCGGCGGCCTTGAAGATGGCCCGCGAGTTGAGCTCGGTGCCGCTCTTCGGTGCGCCGACCGAAACCCGCTTGCCCTTGAGGTCGGCCAGGGTCTTGATGCCGGAATCGGCGGCGGCGACGATCTGTATGTAGTTCGGGTAAATGGCGGCGACGCCGCGCAGTTTTTTCAGCGGCACCTTGAAGCCGGCCTCCTCGTCGCCCTTCCATGCATCGGACAGCGAATCACCGAGCGTGAAGGCGAGCTCGCCGCGCCCTGCCTGCAGCAGGTTCAGGTTCTCGGCGCTGGCTTTGGTGGCCTGCACCGATACCTTGGCGTTGGGCAGGGCCTTGGCATAGATCTGCGACAGCGCGACGCCCATCGGGTAGTACACGCCGGAGGTGCCGCCGGTCAGCACGTTGATGAAATCGGCGGCATGCGCCTGGACGGCAAGCGACAATACCGCGGCGGCGGCAAGCAGGATGCGGATCTTCTTCACGGGTGATTCCTCCTGATTATTGAGTTCTTGAGGAATGAAGCTTACAACACTCCAACGCTGCGAGTCAGCGGCTTCATTCCTGCGCAGTTTCCGATCGCCGGCGCAAAGGACTTACAACAAGGATGGCTTCGTGACACAATCGACACTGATCGATTTCATGCGGGGAAGTGTATGAAACTGCCCAAACTGGAAAATCTGGCCGGCGATTTTTGGGGCGGCTTCGCCGCGATGCTGGTGGCGTTGCCTTCCGCAATTGCCTTCGGCGTCACCATCTATGCGTCCCTCGGCGGCTCCTATGGGGCGTATGGGGCGCTCGCCGGTATTCTTGGCGCGACGGCGATGGGTCTGGTGGCCTCCGCGATGGGCGGTACCAACCGGCTCATTTCGGCACCCTGCGCGCCGGCGGCAGCCGTGCTGACGGCTTTCGCCATCGAACGCATTCAGCAAGGCATGGATCCTGCTGCGGTGGCTGTGCTGCTGGCCGCGGTCGGGCTGACGGCAGGCGTGCTCCAGGTGGTGTTCGGCGGCGTCGGCCTCGGCCGGCTGATCAAGTACATGCCTTATCCGGTGGTCAGCGGCTATCTCTCCGGCGTCGGGCTTTACATCATCGTCGGTCAGGTGCCGAAATTTCTCGGCGCGCCCAGCGGCACCCATTTGGGCCAAGCCCTGACCAGCCCGGGGCTCTGGGTCTGGCAGGGCATGACGGTCGGCGCGGTGACCATCTTCGCCATGCTGTTCGCGCCGCGCGTCACCCAGCGCGTGCCCGCAGCGATCCTCGCGCTGCTGGCCGGCGTGTTGACCTATTTCGGTCTGGCCTTGCTGGACCCTGCGCTGCTCGACCCCAACAATCCGCTGGTGATCGGTCCCCTCGGTGGCGCGGGCGGCGGGTTCGTCGAGGCCTTGCGCGGCCGCTGGGCGGGTGTCGGCCAACTCGGCTTGCACGACTTCATGCTGCTGGCGATACCGGCGCTGACCCTGGCGGTGCTGCTGTCCATCGACACGCTGAAGACTTGCGTGGTCCTCGATGCGCTCACGCGCAGCCGTCACGACTCGAACCGCGAGCTGATCGGCCAGGGCCTGGGCAACATCACCTCGGCCGTCATCGGCGGCATGCCCGGTGCCGGTACCATGGGTGCGACGCTGGTCAACATGTCGAGCGGCGCCCTGACCCGTTATTCCGGATTCATGGAAGGCGTGCTGTCGCTGGTAGCCTTCCTGTTGCTCGGAACACTGATCTCCTGGGTGCCGGTGGCGGCGCTGGCGGCCATCCTGATCGTGGTCGGCGTGCGCATGATCGACCGCCACAGCTTTGGCTATCTCAAGCAGCGCTCGACCATCCTCGACTTCGGCGTGATCGCGGCGGTGGTGGTTACGGCCCTGACCGTAAGCCTGATCGCGGCATCGGGCGTCGGCATCGTGCTGGCCGTGGTGCTGTTCGTCCGCGAGCAGATCGGTGGTTCCGTCGTTCGCCGCAAGCTGCTCGGCAATGAGACGTTTTCCAAGCGCATCCGGACTCACGAGGAAATGGAAATCCTTACCAGCCACGGCACTCGCGCGGCAATCATCGAGTTGCAGGGCAGCCTGTTCTTCGGCACGACGGACCAGCTGTACCAGAGCATGGAGCCGGAACTCAAGACCCGCGATTTCCTGATTCTCGACATGCGCCGGATCCAGACCGTGGATGTCACCGCGGCGCACCTGCTGGAACAGGTCAAGGACATGATGGCCGAGCGCCACGGTTTCTTGATATTCAGCGCAATTCCCTCGACCCTGCCGTCGGGGCGGGACATGCAGCAATACTTTGACCAGATCGGCCTGATTCGCCAGGACAGTCCGGTGCGCGTGTTTACAGACCTGGATGACGCCCTGGAGTGGGTCGAGGATCGCATCATCCATGAGGCGGCGCTGCAGCGCGACGAGGAGATCGCACTGGAACTGCACGAGGTCGAGCTGTTTGCCGGACGCAAGGAGCAGACCCTGGCAGCCCTCGAGCAGTGCATGGAGAAGCGCAGCGTGGCGGCCGGCGAAAGTATCTTCTCGCGCGGCGATGCCGGCGATGAACTGTTCCTGATCCGGCGCGGTGCGGTGCGCATCATGCTGCCGCTGTCCGACCGCCAGTCGCACCATCTCGGCACCTTCGGTCGCGGTGCGTTCTTTGGCGAAATGGCCTTTCTCGATGGCGAGGCGCGCTCGGCCAATGCGCTGGCTTTCGTTGACTGCGAACTCTATGTCCTGTCGCGCCGAGCCTTCGACGCCTTCGCCGAAGAGCACAAGAAGCTGGCGCTCAAACTCATGGAGGGCATCGCCAGCGTCCTCGCAAGCAGACTGCGTTACACCAACGCCGAGTTGCGCGTGCTGGAATCCTGATCCGGATCGTCCGTGACTTTGTCGACTTCGCCTTGTCGTGCCACTGCACTGCCTGCAGCTTGTCGTCGCGTCACGAACGATCTGTAAACGCCATTACACAACGCCTGCCGCGCGCAGTGCCGCGATGTCTTCCGCGCTGCGCCCGAGCTCGCGCAACACCTGGTCCGTATCCTGTCCCAGCAGCGGCGGCGCCAGGCGATAGTCGATCGGCGTGGCCGAGAACCGGATCGGATTGGCCACCTGCGGTGCGCGGCCACCCGCGGCGTGCGGCAATTCGACATGGAGGCCGCGATGCACCACCTGCGGGTCGGCGAATACGCCGGCCAGGTCGTTGATCGGGCCGCAAGGCACGGCGGCATTTTCGAGCAGGGCGATCCATTCGCCGGTGGT
>JANXRC010000247.1 GCA_025353195.1 Rhodocyclaceae bacterium | reverse complement strand
AAATTTGCCTGTGTCGACGGGCCGGACTTCGACGGTCATCTGGTCGACTTCGACGACCTGATGCTGCGGCTGCAGCGCTACACCAAGGACGAAAAGGCCGCCCACGAGCGCTGGTCGGAAAGCTGCCGCATGACCAGACAGGTGGGCCCGAGCGCACTCGACGAACTGACGCGGGGCCGCGCTCCGCAAGGCGAACTGCTGGAACTGCCAGACCCCTCCGAGGACGCACCAGGAGGCTAGCGTTGGTTTGACGGTTGATGTCGCGACAATGAAGCGCCAAAGGTGTGATCACTGAGGAGTGCACCCCGAAGGTCCGGATAGTGGCTTGAGGACAATGAGATGGCAAAGAAGAAGACGATACGAACCATTCCGCAGGAACGCACGCCGATGCGCGAGCAGGATCCGCTGGTGCGCGCCAAGAATTTCGAGGAAGTCGCCTGCGGCTATAGCGTCGAAGACGCGCTGCGCGAATCCGAACGTTGCCTCATGTGCCCGGACGAACCGTGTATCTCCGGCTGTCCAGTGGGAATCAATATTCCCGGTTTCATCCAGAAGATCGGCGAAAAGAATTTTCGCGGCGCCTACGACATTCTCACCGATACCAATCTGCTGCCATCCATCTGCGGCCGGGTGTGTCCGCAGGAGAATCAGTGCGAAGGCGTGTGCACCGTGGGCGACTCGCTCGAAGCGGTCGCGATCGGACGCCTGGAGCGGTTTGTCGGCGATACCGCCATCAAGGAGGGCTGGATCAACATTCCCTACATCGAGCCGAACCGTTTCCGCGTCGGCATCGTCGGCTCGGGACCGGCCGGCATGGCCTGTGCGGCGGACATGGCCAAGGCCGGGTGTGACGTCACGGTGTATGAAGCCTTCCATCAGCCGGGCGGCGTTTTGAGATATGGCATCCCCGATTTCCGCCTGCCCAACGCCGTGATCGACGCCGAGATCAACAATCTGAAGCAATTCGGGGTCAAGTTCGAATGCAACACCCTGGTCGGCCGCCTGTTCACCATCGAGCAGATGATCGACGAAATGGGCTTCGACGCAGTATTCGTCGGCGTCGGTGCCGGCTATCCGACGATGCTCAATATCCCAGGCGATTCGCTGAACGGCGTGCTCTCGGCCAATGAACTGCTGACGCGCTGCAATCTGATGCGCGCCAGGGATTTCCCCAACTTCGACACGCCACTCCCGATCGGCAAGAGGGTTGCAGTAGTCGGTGCCGGCAACACGGCGATGGACGCAATGCGCGTATCCATCAGGCTGGGCGCGGAGAAGGTTTACTGCATTTACCGCCGTTCGCGCACCGAGGCTCCGGCGCGGATGGAGGAAGTCCATCACGCCGAGCAGGAAGGCGTCGAATTTCACTGGCTTACCAACCCTGTAGCGGTCCTTGATGACGGCAAGGGAAGCGTCCGCGGCATGCGCTGCGTACGCATGGAACTGGGCGAGCCGGACGATTCCGGCAGGCGCCGGCCGGTCGCGGTGGCCGGCAGCGAGTTCGATTTCGAGACCGATCTGATCGTGTATGCGATCGGTACCAATGCGAATCCGATCATGGGCCAGACGTCGAAGCTCAAGCTGAACAAATGGGGTTATATCGGTGCCGACGAGAACCTCGCGACTTCCGTAGCGGGCGTGTTCGCCGGCGGCGACATCGTCACCGGCGCGGCGACCGTGATCGAGGCCATGGGCGCCGGCCGCAAGGCGGCGCACAGCATGAAGGCCTATCTCGGCATCCGTGATTCCTCGCTTCCCTATATCAGCGGGGACGGCACCGGCACACTGTTCGGGATCGACACGAGGGAGCGAAATTTCGCGCGCGTGCGCGTTGCCTGAAGCTTCACTGTCCCCGATCCACGGTCTCGCAGCATAAATACTCAACAGCGCACTCAACAGCGGCTACGGAAAAAACATGAATGAAATGACCATACAGACATCACTCAAGAAGGCCGGCAGCAAAGGTAGAGTACCTGCGGGCAAGAAGCCGGCGGTCAAGTTGAAAGAACATATTGTCGAAATAATCAGCGATTCCGGAGAAGGTGCGCAAAAGTGCGGCCAGTCCCTGGGAGCGATTGCGGCGCAGATGGGCAACGGCATCTGGACCACGGAAATCATTCCCGCCGAAATCCGCCCGCCAGCACGTAGCGTCGCCGGGGCCAGCGGCAATCGCATCCGCATCGGATCGGGATACATCACCAACGGCGGCGACGAGACCGACCTTGTGGTGGCATTCAACGAGCAGGTACTGCTCGGACGGGTGCGGGCGAAAGAGCTCAAACCCAATTGCATCATCCTGCTGGAAAGCATGTGGCGCACGCACACCGATCCGAAGATTGTGGCGTCCTACATCGAGACCTACGACCGGGTCGTGGCCGCAGGTTACAAGGTGTACGAAATTCCGATGGAGCACGAGTGTCGCACCATCGTCGCCGATGCGCGGCGAGGCAAGAACATGTACGCGCTGGGCATGCTGTGCTACATCTACAGCCTGGAGCTGAAGCTGGCGGTGGATCAGATCCTGCTCGCGTTCGGCAAGAAGGACAAAAGCGTGGTCGACGCCAACATCAAGCTGCTCGAAGCCGGCCACAAATGGGCTGAGGCCAATCTCGACTTTTGCTACAGCATCCCGGCGACACGCTCCACGGAACCGCAGGTCGTGGTCAACGGCAACACGGCTTTGGCGCTGGGCGTGCTCGCATCGGGCATGGAGATTTGTGCCATGTACCCGATTACTCCCGCCACCTCGGCCTCGCACTATCTGTCGGAAGTATTCGAGAAGGTGGGCGGCATGGTGCATCAGGCCGAGGACGAGATCGCCGCCTGCGCTTTTGCCATCGGTGCTTCCTACGCCAGCAAATGCACGATCACCATCACCTCCGGCCCCGGCTTTTCGCTGAAGCAGGAGGCGATCGGGCTCGCAGTGATGGGCGAGATTCCCCTGGTCGTGGTGAACGTCATGCGCGGAGGCCCCAGTACCGGGCAGCCGACGAAGATGGAGCAAGGCGATCTGATGACCGCAATTTTCGGCAGCCACGGCGATGCGCCGAAGGTGGTCATGGCGCCGGGCACCATCGAGGAGTGCTTCTACTCGATCATCACTGCGCGCAGGATCGCCGAAACCTTCAACATGGTGGTGGTGGTCCTGACCGACGCGGGCCTCGCCACTTCGCAACAACCGTTCGCGCGCCCGAAGTTCAGCGATACCTGGATGGCGCCGCCGGTCGACCAGAGCCCGATTCCGGCAGGAGCAAAGCCCTACGACTGGGACGAAACCACCGGCCTCGCGCGCCGCTTCATTCCGGGCCAGCCCGGCGGCATGCACACCCTCACCGGGCTCGCCCACGATCGCGACAGCCATGTCGCCTACGACGCCGAAATCAACGAGCAAACACTGCGCTTTCGCAGCCTGAAGCTGGCGGCGCTGCAAAAGACACTCAAGGCGCCGTCGGTCTTTGGCGATTCCAAAGGCGACCTGCTGGTCATCGGTTGGGGCAGCACCAAGGGCGCCATCGAGGAAGCGGTCGAGACGATGCGCGCCGAAGGGAAAAAGGTTTCGTCCATGCATCTGCAGTTCCTGCAGCCCCTGCCCCCGGGAATCAAGGAAATCATGCAGGGGTTCAAGAAGGTCATGACCATCGAGAGCAACTGGAGCGACCGCCCCGAGGACAAGATCATCGATGAAACCAACCGCCGCTATTCATCCGTGGCGATCCTGCTGCGCTCGCGCTACCTGGTCGACATCGACTGCTGGAGCGAGGTCAAGGGACAGCCGATCAAGCCCGGCACCATCCGCCGGGTGATGATGGATCAACTGAAAAAGCAAAAGTAAACAAAGGTGACAAAGCCATGAACATGATGTCCGCCACTGAGTGCCTGCTGCAGATGTGCGAAGAGAACTTCGAACTGGAAGACTACCAGAGCGGCGTGCCGCGCTGGTGCACCGGTTGCGGCGACAACGCCATACTGGCAGCGGTGCAGCGGCTGTGTCGCGACGAAGGACTGCGGCCTGAGAAGACAGTTTTCGTGTCCGGCATCGGTTGCTCGAGCCGCTTCCCCCATTACATGAATACCTATGGTTTCCACGGAATTCACGGGCGTGCCCTGCCGGTCGCCGAAGGCGTAAAAATGGCGCGACCCGACCTGACCGTGTTTGTCAATACCGGCGACGGGGACTGCTGCAGCATTGGCGCCGCGCACTGGATTCACGCCATCCGCTACAACATGAACCTCACGGTATTCCTGCACGACAACCAGATCTATGGTCTGACCAAGAAACAGGCCTCGCCGACCTCGCCCATCGGGACCAAGAGCAATACCACCCCGCGCGGCAGTTATCTGGAAGCATTGAATCCCCTGACGGTTACGCTCGGCGTGCAGAACGTCTCCTTCGTCGCGCAGGCGGTCGACTGGATTCCCGAGGTTCTGTTCGACATTGTCAAGGCGGCCTACCACCACAAGGGACTGTCGTTCGTTCGCATTCTTCAGCGCTGTCCGGAGTGGCTGCCGAAGTCGCTCGATCCCTGGATGAACGACCCCAACAAGGTGCAACTGCTCAATCACGAGAACGGCCTGCAGTTCAGCGCCGGCCTGTCCAAGGTCTACAAGAACCAGTTGCAGCATGACCCGTCGAACATGGACCGCGCGCGCGAGATCGCTTCGAGCACCGATCTCGTTCCGGTCGGGATCCTCTACCGCAATCCGGATGTTCCCTGCTACGAGGATCTGCGACATTCCGACAAGTTGCGCACCGCCGAACTGACCAGCGCGGGACTCAACGCGGAACTGGACAAGTACACGGTCTGGCCGCAGGAAATGAAAGAAAAGGTCGCGTAGGACGCCGGCGCGCCGGGCGCGCCATAACCGAAGGCAAGAGAATTCATCAGCAAGGCGGGTCGATAAAGATATGGAAGCGGATACCCAGGCACACGTTGCGTTTTTCCTGACCGGCCGGCGGCCGAGCGAACATCTGGATGCGGTCGATGGACTGGATTTGCGTCCGGCACTTTTTGCCGGATATCGCGAACTCGCCCGGCTGCGCCACGATTTCCCGCTGGTGCTGGTTGCCGATTGCGCCGACAAACAGTTCGTGCAGTCGCTATCGGGACTCACCGACAGCGCACTCGCCTTCGCCGCCCGCGGCAGCGAAGGCGAACGCATCAGGAAGCATGTCCTGCAGCTGGAGGAGGAAATCCGCACGCTCAGCACCGACGGCGCCACCGGAATGCTCTCCGCTCTTTGGGCGACGGCGGCAGGCCGACTGGCGAAGGGTGCGGACAAGTCGCTCGAAGACAGCCTGCGCCGTGCCCGCGCCGCAATCAAGGTCGACGGCGAGTTGGCGAATTGCGACGCTGCGATGCCCGCGCGCCTGTTGCGCCATGCCTGGAACGCGGTGCAGAAACAGAAAGCCGAAGCATTTCGCAAGGATCTCGACCGGCTGGTGCTCAAGCTTTCGGACATCCTCAAAGCCGACTTCGAACGTTCGGCGGCCGGCCGCAGCGCAAAGCACCTGAAGGAATCCGTCGGCACCGGATACGGCGACGCTTTCGACTTCGACGCATTGTCGCACCTGCTGGCCAAGGCCCTGCCGAAAGACGAGTTCCCCGAGAGCCGGAGGCGGCGCATACGCGAGTTGCTCGCGGTGCTCGGTGCGCAGCAATTCTTTCCCGCCTCCGACGCCGCCGCAAAGAAGGCTGCCGCGGCCAAGCCCTACTCCTTCTTCTTCGACACCTGCGCCGAAGCACTTAGCACATTCCGCAAGCGCATGCCCAAGCTGATCGAACTGGCCAAGGCCATCGCCATCGCCGAACTCGAAATCGACGGTCAGTACAGCGAGTCAAAGCACGACGCCCTGTTCGAGCAGTTCGGCGCCAATGGGCTCGACCCGCAAGACCTGGCTCCATTTCCCGATTATCTGGTGTGCATAAACGCCGAAAAGATGCAGGCCGTCGAGCACGCCCATCTGATGGAGATTCTGTCCTCCGGATTGCCGATCAAGGTGTTGCTCCAGATCGACGACATTCTTGAAGAGTCGCCGAACGGCGAAGGCAACCTCACCGCGGGCATGCGCAGCAGGCAGATCGCCAACATGGCCATCGGCCTCAACGAAGTGTATGTACTGCAGTCGAGCAGTTCCAACCTGTTCCAATTCCGCGAGCGCATGCTGCGGGGGCTGACTTATCGCGGGCCGGCCCTGTTCAGCGTATTTTCCGGAGCCAGCGGAAAGGCGTCCGGCCTGCCGCCCTATCTGATGTCGGCTGCCGCGATGGAGTCGCGCGCCTTCCCGGCGTTCACCTACGATCCTTCCGCGGGCCCGAATTGGGCGTCACGCTTCAACCTCGAAGCCAATTCGCAGGTGGATCTCGATTGGCCGATCCAGGGCTTTGCCTACGAGGACGAACAGCACCAGACCGTGTCCGAGGACATCGCATTCACGCTGGTCGATTTCGTCGCCAGTGACCACCGCTACGCCAGGCATCTGGCGCGGGTTCCGCGGGACAGGTGGAATGGCAGCATGATCCCGGTGGACGAGGCGTTGACGCGCGAGCGCAAGGGCCTGCCGGACAAGATACCCAGCGTGCTGATGGTCGATGTCAACAACGTACTGCAGAAAGTGATCGTCGACGCGCGACTGATCCGGGAGGCACGCCGTTGCCGCGAAATGTGGCACAGCCTGCAGGAGTTGGGTGGTGTACACAATTCGCACGCGGAGAAACTCCTCGCACGCGAGAAGAAGGCCTGGGAAGATCGCATGCAGCAGGAAGCCGAGGCGCATGCGGCGACTGCACCAGCCGCCGCGCCTGGTGCGGCGACAGCCGTGGTGCCTGCCGCGCCGGCAGCGGCCAGCGCACCGGCGGAGCAGGAGCCGGAGCGAGCTCCCAACGAGGCCTACATCGAGACCGCACGCTGCTCGACCTGCAACGAGTGCACCACGCTCAACAACAAGATGTTCGCCTACGACCGGAACCAGCAGGCGTACATCGCCGACATCAATGCGGGAACCTACGCGCAACTGGTGGAAGCCGCAGAGAGCTGCCAAGTGTCCATCATCCACCCGGGCAAGCCGCGCAACCCGAAAGAGCCGGGTCTGGAAGAACTGCTCAAGCGCGCCGAGCCGTTTCTGTAGTACCGCCGCCAGGACGCGCTAAACAGGCCCGCTCGGAAGGGCCTGCCTTCGAAATCCGGCGCGAACGGGCATTGGCTGACCTGCCTATCTGCGCGCCTGGTGGCCGACGCAGCGCCCAAATCATGCAAGCCGGAGGCGATTCAATCCGCGGCGCCGGGTGAGGGCCTGAGAGAGAGGTCTGGCCCGATCCGGAAACCAGAAAGGCTATCATCTGGCCCATCGCCCTACGCTGCGGGAGGCTCAAATGAATAGCGGAAGAACTACCGAACTGGCCACACTGGGCGGCGGCTGCTTCTGGTGCCTGGAAGCCGCCTTCCTGCAACTGGCCGGTGTCGAATCCGTCGTCTCCGGCTACGCCGGCGGGCGGATGCAGAATCCGGACTACGGTAGTGTATGCGGTGGCGACACGGGTCATGCCGAAGTGGTCGAGATGCGCTTCGATCCTGCCGTCATCGACTACTGCACACTGCTGCAAGCCTTCTTCGCCATCCACGACCCGACCACGTCCAACCGGCAGGGCAACGATGTCGGCACACAATATCGATCGGTAATATTCACTCACGACGCCGAACAGGAAAAGACTGCCAAGGCGATGATCGCCGAACTCACGGCGGCGAAAATATGGCCCGCGCCGATCGTTACCGCCGTATTGCCAGCACCGACTTTCTGGCCGGCCGAAGACCATCACCAGAACTATTACGCCAACAATCCGGAACAGGCCTACTGCCAGTTCGTCGTGGCGCCGAAAGCGGCAAAGCTGCGCAAGGTGTTTGCCGAACGACTGAAGAAGGGCTGACTATTCCGCACCCGGCTGCAAGGCTGGAACTGACTTGGCGAACGCCGGCAGCGTCAGGCAATGTTGGTGAATGCGCATCACGGTCGGGACATGATCGAGCCGGGCCTTGAAGCGCTGGGCATTGAATATCTGCGGCACCAGGCAAATGTCCGCCAGGGTCGGGGTGTCGCCGTGGCAGCAGGCGCCGGTCAGTGGATTGCTGGCCAGCATGGCCTCGACCGTTTGCAACCCGGTTTCAACCCAATGGCAGTACCAGGCGTTTCTCTGCTCTTCGGAAACGCCCAGCGTCCTGGTCAGGTAGACCAGCACCTTGAGGTTGTTGAGCGGATGTATCTCGCAGGCAATTGCCAGCGCGATCGCCCGCACCCTCGCCCGACCCACCGCATCCTGCGGAAGCAGCGGAGGCTGCGGCCGCGTTTCGTCGAGGTATTCGATGATGGCGAGGGATTGCGTCAACAGGGTTCCAGCGTCGTCCAGTACCGGCACCAGCGCTGCCGGATTCATGGCTTTGAACCCGGCCGCAAACTGCTGGCCACCGTCCTTCACCAGATCCACCGACGCGTATTCGTAGTCAAGGCCCTTTAACGCCAGCGCGATGCGCACACGGAAGCTGGCTGAGCTGCGAAAGTAGTTGTAGAGCTTCATCGGTGCCTTGCAAGAAATCAATCTAGGGGGTTTGCCGGTCCCTGCTCGAACAAAGCGGGTATCTGCCGCAGAGGCTAGAATGGCGCAACTATAGCGCGGTCCAATTCGATGTCAAAGTCTGCGACCACCATCGCTTCAAGTTGCCGGATGCATATGGGCTGCCTATGCGCCGCCTTGTCGGTGCTGATTCTGCTGCCTTCAGCCAACGCCCTTGCTGCCGAGCCTGATCCGGTATTGCGACGTAGCGAACAGCTCGATGTGAGCAGGCTGGGCAAGGTGTCGGAAGATGAGCGTTCGGTACTGCGTGTCGAGTGGCGCGCCGCGGTAACGGGTGGAGACGAAGCGCGCACCGTGCAGAACATGCTCGACAGTCTGCGGCACATTGAAGAAACCCTGGGCGCAATCGGCCGCCTGATCCGCAGCATGCCTGTCCAGCAACCCGTTGTTGCGCCGGTCGCGGTAGAACCGCCCGAATCAAGTGATTTCAACACGCACCTGGCGCTGGCCAACATAACGGTGGCGGGCTTGGTGGCCCTCTGGTGGTTCCGCCGCCGGAATTCGGCAAGACCCGAGGCAAAGGCAACTCTCAAGACACCGACCGATGCAGGCCCACCCGACGCGCTCGTAGCAGCGTCCCCAGCACCATTCGTAACGCCATCCGCCAAAACTGTCGCCAGCGACCTGACGACAGTTCAGCCGGAGCCGGTCCCCGTGACACCTGTCGCACAACCCCATGCGGAAGAAAGGTCTCCCGAGCCCCGCGCGGCCGCGGCAGCCATCGAGGCTGAGCCTCATGCACCAATCACAACGCCGGCAGTCGAACGGACGGCGGCGCCCAAAGTCCCGGAGGTCATGCCATCCTCTCCACTGCCAATGATGGAAAGTCCGGCTATCGACTTCTCCCTGGAAGATGCCGATCCGGAAGTGGTGGCACGTGAAGATGCAAAATTGAAAAGACTGAAGATCACGCCTCCACCCGAAGCTACGGCGCACGCGCAGGACACCAAGGTCGAACCGACCCTGCAACTGGCTGAGATCATGCTGTCAATGGGACTTGAGCAGGGTGCTGCGCAAGCACTGGTCGAGTACACCGAAGCCAATCCGCGCCAGGCTGTCTACCACTGGCTTAAACTGCTCGGGATCTATCGCAGCAAGGGCCTCGTCAAGGAGTTCAAGGAGACCGCCGAGAAACTGCGCCAGCATTTCAACATTCAGGCCGAAGACACGGCAACACCGGGCATAGGCGAGGCGCCGACGCTGGAGGATTTCTCCCGCGTGATACAGCACATACAGGATGTCTGGCGGCAGCCGGAGGAATGCCTCGGCTATCTCCAGCACCTGCTGGAAGACAATCGCGAAGGGTCGCGAGCGGGGTTCCCTCTAGCGGTGGCCGAAGAAATTCTGTGGCTGATCGAAATCCTGAAAGCAGACGCAGCGTAGCGGCCGTAACCCAAGCTCCATCATCCCTCAAGCAGAGGGTATGCAGCGCCCGACAAGCTGATCGATGGCACCGAAGATGCTCGCGCCGCGGGCATCCAGCATCTCGATCCTGACGCGATCACCGAAGTGCATGAAGGGCGTCCGCGGCTTTCCCTCTTCAATGGTTTCGTACATCCGGACCTCGGCGATGCAGCAGTAACCCACGCCGCCGTTGGCCACCGAGGAGCCGAACAGGCCGCCCTGCTTATTCGACACCGTGCCCGACCCGACGATCGAGCCGGCCTCGAGTTCGCGCGTTTTCGCAACATGCTCGATAAGCTGCGCGAAGTTGAAAGTCATATCGACGCCGGCATTGGGCTTGCCGAATGGCTTGCCGTTCAACTCGACCGCAAGCGGCAGATGCACCTTGGCGTCTTGCCACGCCAACCCCAGTTCGTCCGGTGTCACGGCCACCGGGGAGAAAGCCGAGGCCGGCTTGGACTGGAGAAAGCCGAAGCCCTTGGCCAGTTCGGCCGGGACCAGGTTGCGCAGGCTTACATCGTTCACCAGCATCAGCAGGCGAATATGCCGAGCGCATTGCACAAGGGATGCACCGATCGGCACATCTCCGGTAACTACCGCCACCTCGGCTTCGAAGTCGATGCCCCATGCTTCGTCGCAAGCCAGCACTGGATCGCAGGGACCGACAAAGCTGTCGGAGCCGCCCTGGTACATCAGCGGATCGACATGAAACTCCGGCGGCAGTTCCGCGCCGCGGGCCTTGCGCACCAGCTCGACGTGATTGACGTAGGCCGAACCGTCGGCCCACTGGTAGGCACGCGGCAGGGGGCTATGACATTGCCCTGGCTCGAAGGGAATGGCGTGGCGCGCGTGGCCATTGTTGACCATGTCGTAGACCAGCTCGAGTTCGGGCAGCACTTCGTCCCAGTTGTCGAGCGCCTGCTGCAGCGTCTGCGCGATCTCGGGTACCGCCTGGCAGCGAGCCAGATCGCGACCGACGACGACCAGCGTGCCATCGCGGCCGCCTTGCTTGAGCGTGGCAAGTTTCACGACTTGGCTTCCGTTGCCGAATAGCTGCCGTCATGCATCCAGCGCGCGTGCTGGGGAGCCTTGCGGGTCTTTGCCCACTCATTGAGCATGTCCAACTTGACGTCGTCGAGGCGCTGCATCATTTCCGGCGTACCGGTATTGAAGGCGAGTTCCAAGCGGTGGCCGTTCGGATCGAAGAAATAGATTGACTTGAAAATGGTGTGGTCGGTCGGTCCGACGACTTCGATGCCGCCGGCTTCGAGTCGCGCCTTGGCTGCCAGCATTTCCTCCATGCTGCCGACTTCAAGCGCCAGATGCTGGGTCCAGGTCGGGGTGTTGCGATCGCGGTCCATCGGCGCCTGATTCGGCAGTTCGAAGAAGGCCAGGATGTTGCCAGCGCCGGCGTCGATGAAGACGTGCATGTAGGGATCGGGGGCCTTGGTCGAGGGCACTTCGTCCTCGGCGATCGCCAGCACGAAACCCATGTCGAGGTACTTGCCGTACCACTCGACGGTTTCCTTGGCGTCCTTGCAGCGGTAGGCGACGTGGTGCACTTTCCGGACCAGACTGGCGGCCATGTTCAGACTCCTTCGCGGGCAATAGTGAGGGCTTCGCGCAGCGTGCCGATGTCGCCGATGTGATTGGCGAGCAGCAGGATCAGCCGCGCGTTGAGCAATTCGGATTGCTCATCGGACAAATCACGATGAGCGGTGAGAAGCATTTCGTAGAAATCGTCGCCGGGCGCATAGGCGTTGAAGTAACGCTTGCCGGCTTCGGAGAAATTGGGGTTCAGGTTGAGTGTCATGACACCTCCCGCAGAGCCGTCTCAAGGGATGTGTGCGCCCCCGCGGGGGGCAGCGAGGTGATTTTTCGAGCGTGGGGGCTCATATTCTTGTCTCCTTTCAGGCGTTGCATGTGGCGCGAGCCACGGCCACCTTGACTTTCGCTGCATCGAACGTGCGCCAGCGCGCAGCGACATGCTGATCGGGACGCAGCAGATAAACCGTGCCGCGCTTCGCGTCGTAACGCAGTGCGGCAATGCCTCGCAAATCTTCGAGAACCGGAATACCGCCGGGGACGATGCCCGGTTTGCGCGAAATCACCAGCGGCTGCACCGCAATGCCGTCAAAGGATAGACCGGACAAGCCAGCGACGGTCGCGGCATCGAGCGACTCGGGATCATCGGCAAAATACAGTGCGAAGAACCGGTTGCCGACCTTGTTCAGCAACCAGCCTTCATCGCCATTGTCGAGCACCGGCGCGTCGTCCATCGGCGCCCCGGGCAGCATGCGTCCGGCGAATGTGTCGCCCGCCTCGTCCGGGCTGTTGAGGCTCGACGCAATGAGGAAGGCCGGCACCGAGAGGCGTCCCGAATTGACCAGGGCGCGGCCAAAGGCGTATTCCTTTGCCATGCCCAGAACTGCGTTGCGGAAGGTCTTGCTGACTTTGCTCTTGGGTGTGATGAAATCGGTCGAGCGTGTCGAGTTCACCAGGTTCTCGTCGGCGGCGAAAATCCGCTCTTCCGAGTAGCTGTCCAGCAACGCCGCCGGAGCCTTGCCGTCAATCACCAGCTTGAGTTTCCAGCCGAGATTGTCGGCGTCCTGCAGGCCCGAGTTGGCGCCCCGCGCACCGAACGGCGAGACCTGATGCGCGGCGTCGCCGACGAACAGCACGCGACCATGATTGAAGCGACCCATGCGACGGCACTGAAACGTATAGACGCTGACCCACTCGAGTTCGAACTCGCGCGCTGTTCCGTCAAATGCGCCGAGCATGGCCTTGATGCGCGGCAGGACATGCTCCGGCTTCTTCGCTTCCTCGGGATCGGCATGCCAGCCCAGTTGGAAATCGATGCGAAACACGCTGTCGGTCTGCTTGTGCAGCAACACCGACTGCCCCGGATGAAACGGCGGATCGAACCAGAACCATCGTTCGGACGGAAAGTCGGCCTTCATCACGACATCGGCGATCAGGAAGCGGTCCATGAAAACCTTGCCGTCGATTTCCAGGTCGAGCATGCGGCGGATCGGGCTGCGCGCACCATCGGCGGCGATCAGCCAGTCGGCTTCGACGATGTAGAAACCATCTTCGGTTTCCACCTTGAGCGTCACGGTCTGGCCGGTCTGCGCCACCGAGACGACCTTGTTCCTCCAACGCAGTTCAATCTGCGGCAGCGACGCGGCGCGTGCCGCGAGGTACTCCTCGAGGTAGTACTGTTGCAGGTTCACCATGCCCGGCCTGTGATGGTCCGTTTCCGGCACCAGGTTGAAGTTGTACACCTCCTGCTCGCGAAAGAAGGTGCGCCCGACATTCCACGACACGCCCTTGCTGCAGACCGCATCGCCGACGCCGTAGCGATCGAGAATTTCCAGCGCACGCTTGGCGTAGCAGACGCCGCGCGAGCCGATCGACACCGTGTCGTCTTCATCCAGCACCAGCACCGGAACGTCCTGCAGTTGCAGGTCGAGCGCAGCGCCCAGGCCGACGGGTCCGGCGCCGACCACCACCACGGGCACTTTCAGCGTCTGTCCGCTGGCGATTTCCGGCGGCGTCCGGTACTCGAATTTCGGATAGGTGTAGGTCTTCAGCAATGGTCCCACTCCGGCTAAGAGTTATGCGAAGCGGTATTCCAGGGGACGGCGCTGGCGCTACGCCGCCTGCAACGCGTGCCACATTTCCTGATCGCGTTGCGCGGTCCAGATGCGCGGGTCCGTGATTCCCGAAGCCTCGTCATGCGCCCGCGTCACATCGAAAGGCAGGCAATGCTCGTAGATGAACACACTGGCGAATTTCGGGTCCATGTTCTTGCGCGTGTGCGCCATGCAGGCGGCCAGATCCATGCCCTGGGCCACCGCTTCCTGCGCGCTGCGATACAGCGTCGACACGAAGTCCCGGGTGTAAGCCAGGCCTTGCTGCACCCGCTGCGGATTCAGCAGGGCCGGACCGCGGCCGGGAATCATCTTCTTGGGCTTCAGCGCCGCCAGCGCATCCAGCGTCGCCGGCCAGTCGGCCAGATAGGCATCGCCGGTATAGCAGGCGGCATCCGCCTCGACCAGGTCGCCGGAGAACAGGATCTTCTGCTGCGGCAGCCAGACCACCGTGTCGCCCTTGGTGTGGCCGCGACCCGGATGCATGATCTTCACTTCGAGATCACCCATCCACAGCGTCATCTCCTTGTCGAACACGATGGTCGGCCAGGTCAGGCCGGGCACGCTTTCGACCGCGTTGAACAGCCGTGGAAAACGGCCGATTTCCGAATCCATGTCCTGCTGGCCGCGCTCGACGATCAGTTCGCGCGTCTGCTTCGAGGCAATGATGTCCTGCAGGCCTTCCTTCTTGTAGCCCGAGGCGCCCAGCACGCGCACCGCGTGGTAATGGGTCAGCGTGACGTACTTGATCGGCTTGTCGGTGATCTGGCGCACATGGCGGATCACGTCCTGCGCCATGACCGGCGTCGCGGTGGCGTCGATGATCATCACGGCGTCCTTGCCGATGATCACGCCGGTGTTCGGATCGCCTTCGGCGGTATAGGCATAGGCGTTGTCCGACAGTTTCTCGAAGCTGACCTTTTTCTCTTCCAGGTCGGCGTGGGACGCAAACTTTTTCTCATTCATGGGAAATCCTTGGCGGCGATCGGTGATTTACGATTTAGTAATTCGATTGCTCTTATCGTAATACATAACAGCTTTAACTGTCAAATATTTGCAGCCGCCCTACCCCGGCCGCACTCAAGGACGCGCCGGCGAATTGGCGGGCACCTGGCTTGGACCACGCAAAGTCGCCGCGGCCTGGCGATAAGCTTGCAGCGCCTCTTTGCGGCGGCCTGACGCTTCCAACTCGCGGGCGCGGCGCAGCCAGTCGTCAACCATGTCGGGTGCCGCCGCGGCTTCACCGCTCGCCGTCCTGTCAGCGCCGACTGTTGGGGAATTAATTTCGGCCACCGGCGTGGCGTATTGCACTGCAGCTGTCTGCGCACCGGGTTTGGCCCGCCGTGCGCTGATCACCATTCCGGTCGCGGCACGGGCCGTCGCCGCCGCCTTGTTGGCAACCGCGTCGGCCTGGCGAATCGCCGCGAGCGCGGCGCGATAGAGTTTCAGCGCATCTTTGCGCCGTCCGGCCGCCTCCATCTTGCGCGCCTGGGCCAGCATCAGGTCGGCGCGATCAGGCACCGCCTGCGAGCGCACCGCTCTTCCCCAGGAGGCTACCGGTCGTGAAGCCGCCGCGGAAAAACTCTCGGGGCCGGCAATTTCGCGGGCAATTTGCAGGTTGTTGTAGCGCATCGCCCAGCGCAACGCATCATCACCCCGCTCATTGACGATATCGCGTCGGGCGCCGGCCGCCAGCAGGGTCTTGGCAATCGCTTCCTTCCCCTCCCGTGCAGCCATCATCAGCGGCGTCGAGCCGTTGGTGGACAAGGCGTTGATGTCGGCTCCGCGCTCGAGCAGGTAGCCCACCACCTCGGCGTGTCCGGCGAAGGCCGCGTAGTGCAAGGCGGCCCACTCCTGACCTTCGCGATTCAAACGCGCACCGTGTTCCACCAGCCAGCGCACGGCTTCCAGGCGGCCCTTCCACGCCGCGTGCAACAGCGCCTGCTCACCGACCGAATTGGTCTTGTTGATATCGGCTCCGCGCGCGACAAACAGTTCCATCATCGGAATGTTGCCTTCCCAGGCGGCGATCATCAAACCCGTGCCAATCACCTTTCCCTCGAAATCCGGCGACAGGCCGGCGTCCAGCCACTCGCGCGCGAGCGAAAGATCGCCGCGCTCGACGGCGATGGAAAAACTCACCGCATCGGGCAAGGTCGCGGCCCGCGCGGGCGTCACGGTCATCAACAAGACCAGCAGAACGGAAAGAATCTTCATGACGAGCAGTCACATCTGTCCGGTTGATTTCATAACAAAATCATCTGGTTATCGGCGGAGTCCTCCGAAAAGTGCGATACGGCATCGAAAACCAGTTTATCCAATTGGACTTTTTCAAACATATTGACCTCGAAAATGTTGAGCAAGAGT
>JANXRC010000242.1 GCA_025353195.1 Rhodocyclaceae bacterium | reverse complement strand
GGTGAACAGCCCGGCGACCGCACGCGCATCGTTGGCGGGATTGACCAGCGGCGCATCGTGGTAGCTGCTGTTGCCGATGATCAATGCCAGCCGCGAGGGATCGCCGGCCGCCCAGCTGCACCGGAAGGACAGGGCCGGAGGGATCGCGGCAAGGGTCTTGATGAAGGTGCGACGGGTGGTCATGGCGGGATTATTCCTGATTCAGCCAATGAACAAAAGTCGTTTGTTTCTGAAGGCAATCATGCCGCGCAAGGGCTCTTGACGAACAGCGGACCCTGCATCCCGTCCGCGGGGCGCGCGAACTAGAGCGAGAAAGCGTGCTGGCGCAAAGCGACAAGCTCGCGTCTTGTGGTTTCAGCAAAACGCCCCTTCCTGTCATGGGTGACGGACTCGCTTCGGACCGCAAAATTAAGCCCCGGTACCATCCAGAACTTAACCTGTCTGCGCTTGCCATGGGTTACGTTCCAGCCCTCACCTTCGATTCTGAAGGTATCGAAGGTCCCCGCCGGAACGCTGATGGTTTCCCGCTTCACGATCTGCATGTCAAGGGAAACGTTCGAACTTGCGCCGTCCCGGATTTTGTGGAAAGCGGCGGTCCATTTTTTGCCGACCTGAAACTCGGCCGGCGAGAATTGAACCGGGGTATCGTATTCGTTCGGTCCCTGCTTGATGAAGTTGCCCATCAAGTCCGTGATGAGCGCTCCCATGTTGTATTCGACCCGGTCCTCGTCGTAATCCACCCGCGTCACACGCGCCGTGCGAGTGTTTTCTTCGATGCCGGTCAACAGGTCGGTCTGGCGGATGGTCGCGGAATCCCCGACCGTGTATATGCGGCCAAGCGGATAGCGCCCGGCGGAATAGGGATTGGCCGAGGCCGCGATTAGCATCGGCACGGCGACCCCTTCACGGATGTCGATCATCGGCGCTCGGCCCGGCGTGGCAGCCGCAACGGCCGGCTTTGGGTCCGGACTTCGGGCGGGCCCCGGTGCAGACGCTGCCTGAACCGGAGCCGGTTTCACGGCCGCCACTTGCTCCGGTCTGGCGAGCGCCAGCTTCTCCTGTTCGATGCGGCGCCGGTCAGCTTCGAGTCGCTGCCGTTCGGCGGCCAGCCGCTCGGCCTCGGCGATCCGCTGGCGCTCGCGCTCGAGGCGTTCCTGTTCCTGTCGCCGACTGAGCTCGACGCGCCGCTGCTCTTCCTCACGCCGGCGCTGTTCCGCAAGCTGCTGCTCCTCGAGTTGCTTGCGTTCGGCGGCAAGACGCTGCGCTTCCGCGATACGAATCTGCTCGCGTTCCATGCGCTCCTGGTCGAGGCGCTTCTGTTCGCTCAAACGCTTTTGTTCTTCCTGGTTCCTCTGCTCTTCCTTTTGCTGCTTCTCGGCCGCGAGTTCCATGCGTTTCTGCTCCGCCAGCCGGCGCTGTTCTTCCTGTTGCCTGCGCTCCTCGGCCAGGCGCTCGGCCGCGGCGATGCGCTGGCGCTCACGCTCGAGGCGTTCCTGTTCTTGCCGGTTCCTGGCTTCGAGGCGCTGCTGCTCTTCCTGGCGCTGACGCTGTTCCTGCAACTGCTGTTCCTCGAGTTGTTTGCGTTCGGCGGCAAGACGCTGCGCATCGGCGAGGCGGATGCGCTCGCGTTCGATGCGCTCCCGCTCGAGACGCTGCTGCTCTTCCGCCTGCCGCTTTTCGGCGGCACGTTGCTCGTCTTCCGCCAACAGGCGGGTCAATCGCATCTGGGCGATTTCGGCGAAGCGGCCGTTGGGGAAGGTCCGCAGGTAGGCCACCCAGTCGTCGACCTTCTTCGAGGACTTGATGCGCGTCCATTCGGTGACATCGGCTTCGACCAGGGTTTCCACCTCGGCCTCGGAGAGCTTCTTCTGGCCGTTGTTGAAGATGAAGACGTCGCTTTCCAGCGAGGTGGTCTCCCAGGGAATCTGCTCGCCATGCGAGGCCAGGCGCACGTTCAGGCGCACCCGCTTCAGGGCGTCTTCGATGCGGGTGCCGCGCTGGGACAGCTCGCGCACCAGGTTCTCGGTGTACAGGCCGTTCTGTCCTTCGCCATCGGACGCTACGTTGCCGGGCGAGGTGGCGTAGGCGAGCAGGCTGCCGACCGGCGCATCGAACTGCGACAGGCCCTTCTGTTCGGGCCGGTAGGCGGTGCCGAAGGGGTTGTTGCGACAGGCGTCGAGGATGACGACGAAGGTCTTGTCCTTCGCTGCACTTAACTGGCCGAGCAACAGGCCGAGATCGACACAGCGCTGTTTCATGTCCTCCTGCTTTTCCACCACGGCATCGACCGGCAGCAGGTAGTTGCGCCAGTCGAGCTGGGCGCCGTGGCCGGCGTAATAGAACACCACCAGCTTGGTCTCCGAACGCTTTGCGGCCTCTCCGAAGCGTTCAATGGCGGCGATCATGTCGGTGCGCGTGGCGTTGAGGCGCGAATCGACAGTGAAGCCGGCCTGGGTGAACAGCCCGGCGACCGCACGCGCATCGTTGGCGGGATTGACCAGCGGCGCATCGTGGTAGCTGCTGTTGCCGATGATCAATGCCAGCCGCGAGGGATCGCCGGCCGCCCAGCTGCGCCGGAAGGACAGGGCCGGAGGGATCGCGGCAAGGGTCTTGATGAAGGTGCGACGGGTGGTCATGGCGGGATTGTTGTTCCTGGGTCAAGCGATGTTCAGAAGCGATTGTTGGATGCGGCTCCTGCGTGTAACGCCGATACGGCCGGCGTCAGCGTTCACTGAAATCTGTTCTTCCATTCGCGGATGGCGGCGAAGGTCTCCACTGCATCGGCCGGAACGCGCCCGAGGCGGCTTGCCGCGGCAGCACGCACGGCCGGCGCTTCGCAGCGCAGGAAGGGGTTGGTTTCGAGTTCGCTATGGATGCTGGTCGGGATCGTCGGGCGGCCTGCCGCGCGGTCTTTGGCCACGTTCTCGCTGCGTCGCTGCACGGCGATGCTGCCGGGCTCCACGACAAGCGCGAAGCGCAGGTTGCTCTGGGTGTATTCATGCGCGCAATAGACAAGAGTCGGCGCTGGCAACACGGCGAGTTTCGCCAGGGAATCCTGCATCTGCGCCGGCGTGCCTTCGAACAGTCGTCCGCAACCGGCGCCGAATAGCGTATCGCCGCAGAAGACCGCGCCGTGGTCGTTGAGACTTGGGCCATAATAGGCGATGTGGCCGCGAGTATGTCCGGGCACGGCGATGATGTCGAGTTGAAGGGCAATCTCCGGCAGCTCGATGCGGTCGCCGCCGGCCAGCGGATGGCTCACGCCGGGGATGTTCTCCAGGCCCGGACCGAAGACAGGGACTGGAAAGCGGGCGAGGAGTTCTGCCAGGCCGCCGACGTGGTCGCCGTGATGATGGGTAGCGAGGATGGCGCAGAGGCGGTCGCCGCTCTTTTCAAGGTAGGCCAGCACCGGTGCCGCATCGCCAGGGTCGACTACCGCGACATAGCCTCCGGCGCGCAGCAGCCAGATGTAGTTGTCGTCGAAAGCGTGCAGGCCGAGTATTTCAGTCATAAAGCGATTTTCTCCAAATAGAGCGCAATGTCAATTCAAGGATTCGAAGACTGGCTGGAAACGCCGGCAGGCCAGTATGTGCTCAACTGGGAACAACAGAAGCACGACCTGCTGGTGGCCGACATTTTCGGCTTCAATGCGGTGCAACTCTCCTTGCCCACCCATGATTTCCTGCGCGCCAACCGCATGTCGCTGCGTTTCCGTTGTGATGACGGGCGCTACGACGGCGCCTCGGAAGTACGCTCCGACCTGCATTATCTGCCCTTTGCCGCCAACAGTATCGATCTGGTGGTGATGCCGCACACGCTGGAGTTCGATCCAAATCCGCATCAGGTGCTGCGCGAAGTGGAACGTGTGCTGGTGCCGGAGGGGCATGTCATCGTCACCGGGTTCAATCCCTTCAGCCTGTGGGGAGCCAAGCGCAAGCTGTCGCGGCGGCAGGCTTTGCCGCCGTGGCGCGGCGCCTACCTCAGCGTGCCGCGCCTGAAAGACTGGTTTTCGTTGCTCGGCTTCGAGATGCAGGCGGGCGCCTTCGGTTGTTACGCGCCTGCCGTGACGCAGGAAAAATGGCTGCGCCGCTTTCGCTTCATGGATGCGGCCGGCGATCGCTGGTGGCCGATTGCCGGCGCCGTGTATATCGTGCAGGCAATCAAGCGCCAGCAAGGCATGCGCCTAATCACCCCGACCTGGGGTGATCGCGTGGCGCGTGCCAAGGCCCTGGTAACCGTTACCCAGAGAGTGGATCAATGATTGAAATCTTTACCGATGGTGCCTGCAGCGGCAACCCCGGCCCCGGTGGCTGGGGCGCGATCCTGCGCAAGGGCACGACCGAAAAGGAACTGTTCGGCGGCGAGGCCCTGACCACCAACAACCGGATGGAGATGATGGCGGTGATCGAGGCGTTGCGTGCCTTGAAGGAACCGGTGCGGGCGCGCGTGCATACCGATTCGCAGTATGTGCAGAAGGGCATCAGCGAATGGATTCACGGCTGGAAGCGGCGCGGCTGGAAAACCGCCAACAAGCAGCCGGTCAAGAACGAGGACCTGTGGCGTGAACTGGATCGCCTGGCGGCGCAGCACTCAATTGAATGGTTTTGGGTCAAGGGCCATGCCGGCCACGTCGAGAACGAGCGCGCCGACGTGCTGGCGCGGCGCGGCGTCGATCTGGCCCGCAACGGAGGATAAATGCGCAAAGTCATTCTGGATACTGAAACCACCGGGCTCGATTGCCGCACCGGGGACCGTGTGATCGAAATCGGCTGCGTCGAGTTGCGCGGCCGCCAGCTCACCGGTCAGCGCTTCCACGCCTACATCAATCCCGAACGGGAAATCGATCCGGGCGCGATTGCGATTCACGGCCTGACCAACGAATTTCTCGCCGACAAGCCGAAGTTTGCCGAGATCGCCGCCGACTTCATGGAATTCGTCCGCGGCAGTGAGCTGGTAATTCACAATGCCGCCTTCGACGTCGGTTTTCTAAACACCGAGCTGGGCCTGTTGCAGTACGAGAGCATAGAGCAGCTTTGCAGCGAGGTGACCGACACCTTGCGCATGGCGCGCGAGCTGCGGCCGGGCAAGAAGAACAATCTCAACGCCCTTTGCTCCGAATTCGGCGTGGATAATTCCGGTCGCCAACTGCATGGCGCGCTGCTCGATGCCGAATTGCTGGCCGAGGTCTACCTGGCCATGACTCGCGGCCAGAACTCGCTGGAGATCGAGTTCGACAGTCCCGCCGTCGACTACTCGATGGGCGGCACGCGAAGCCGCCCGCCGCTGGTGGTGCTGCGTGCCAGTGCCGAGGAACTCGCCGAGCATGACCGCGTGCTCGGCGAAATCGACAAGGAGAGCAAGGGCAAGTGCCTCTGGCGGGACATGGAGAGCGCGCAGCCGGCGTGAGCCGCGCCCGGGTTTACTGCCGCAGCGTCTCGCGCACCGTGGCCATGGCCGCGCGGTAATCGAAGGCCGCCACCTGGCGGGCCAACTGCGTCGCCGGCGCCCCGAGCGTGGCCAGCAGCAACGCGCGATTTGCCTCGAACAGATCGCCGGCGCGGGTGTCGTCGCAGGCCAGGAGCAGTTCCAGTTGCCTGAGCACCGCCCGCGCCCGCAGCGGATCGGGCACCGGCTCGCCGCCCGCGTCGGTCGTCGCCGCCTCGTCCACGCGCGCGAGCACCGCATCGAGCGCCGCCTGCTCGGTGTGCAAGGTGTCCAGCAGGGCCGCCAGGCTCGCGTCCGCAGGCGCGCTGCGCAAGGCTGGCTCCAGGGCCGCGGCGGCCGCCTGGAGGCGGATGGCGCCCAGGGTGGCGGCCACGCCCTTGAGTGCATGCAGGCGTCGCCGGGCGGCATCGATCTGGCCCGCCGCCAATTCGTCGCGCAACTGCGGCGCATCCCCGCGGTGGTTGGCGGCGAGCTGCCGCAGCAGCCGCATATAGGCGCCCCCATCGCCGTGCAGGGCCGCCAGGCCGCGCTCGGTGTCGAGGCCGTCGAACTCGATCAGCAACGCCGGCAGGCTTTGCCGCTGCGGCCGCGGAACCGCCGGGGCCGCCGGCGGGGCCGCAGCGGCGCCTGCCGGGCCGGCCGGCGCCTGGCCTGGATCCGCCGTGGCGTCCGACAGCCACAGCAGCAATGCGTGGTAGAGCGCGTCGGGCTCGACCGGCTTGGTGATGAAGTCGTTCATGCCGGCTTCCTCGCAGGCCAGGCGGTCCTCGTCGAAGGCATTCGCGGTCATCGCCAGGATCGGCGTGTGCTCCCGGCCCGGCAGGGTGCGGATGGCGCGGGTGGCTTCGAGACCGTCCATGTGCGGCATCTGCATGTCCATCAGGATCAGGTCGTAGTCATGCGCTTGCGCCTTGGCCAGGGCCTGGCGGCCGTCGGCCGCCGAGTCTACGGCGAGGCCGGCGCTCTGCAGCAGTTCCAGTGCCACTTCGCGATTGATCGGGTTGTCTTCGGCCAGCAGCACGCGGGCGCCGCCGTAGCGGCGGTGCAATTGCGTTTCCATGTTCTCGCCGTCGCCGGCCGCCGCAACTGCCGGCACGCTGCCGCGGCCGCACTGCAGGCAGGCGGTGAACCAGAAGCAACTGCCTTTCCCCGGCGTGCTGTCAGCGCCGACTTCTCCGCCCATCAGTTCGGCCAGGCGCCGGGTGATGGCCAGCCCGAGGCCGGTGCCGCCGTACTTGCGCGTGATCGAGGCGTCGGCCTGCTCGAAGGCCTTGAAAAGTCGCCGCATCCGCTGGGGGGGGTAACGCCGACGCCGGTGTCTTCGACCTCGAAGCGCACCAGAACCTCGTCTTTCCTGTCGCGCAGCAGGATGGCGCGCAGGGTAACGGCACCCTGCTCGGCGAACTTGACGGCGTTGCTGGCGTAGTTGGCCGACGGCGAGGACGTTTTCGTTCTCGATTTGCGCCGGCCACGAGAGGAAATGTGACCCGACCTCGTCCGTGGCGCAGGGCACCGCATTGTCGCGGCCAAGAGCCGTCTTGGCCGGAACCAAAAAACGCGCTAACGTACGTCCGCTCTGCCGCCCGGAGCAGACGTATCAATTCATGTCCAATGTCTCCGTGACCAGCGATTAATAGCCTGGGGCAGGGCTCAAGGAGCGATGTAAGCGTAGCCTTTGGCCTGATAGGCCATGAGCGAAATGAACCCGTTGCCGACGACGCGAATCTCCGGGAGGACAAGTTCGGTCTTTGTTTCCTGCTGGCGCGATGCGACTGCACACTGCTCGAAACCGTCGACGCCCGGAGCCTTGCTCATTTCCTTGATCCGGGCGGCAACCTTTGCTGCCATTTCACGGTCTTCAGGCTTGATCTTGGCCTGATCGGTCTGCACGAGTTTCGTCGCCGGTCCGCGGAAGGCGAGGATGAAGTGCGGCTTCACATCTTGCTGAATCAGCGATTGCCGGGTCTCGTCGATGATATTGAGCCTGGCCAGCAGCAGCTTGGGATCGCCTTCATGGAGGTCGAACGCGATCTTGCCTTCCTTGAGTCCGGCCAGAGCCGCACTATCATCGGCAGCTCGAACTCCTGTCGAGCAGGCAAGCAGCATTCCCAGGGCGAGCGTTCCAAGCAACTGCTGCAGGCGCGTGAAGTTGGGGGTCATGTCATGTTCTCCTTTTGGTAGTTATTTGTAAGGCCGACGCCTTGCCGGATCGGATTCGGCTGACGTCTGTCGCGGTTTGCGGAAAAGACCTCTTGTCCGCCCTCCCTGGAACATGGAGCGGGCCGCTACAACTTAGATATTCTTATTTCAAGTGTCAAGTGGTAAGTATCAGGGCGGCCCGGCTACCGGAATCGTTATTATGTAGACTAGCGCACAGAGCGTGTCGCTGCAAAGGACTAGCTTTCGTGCTGACCGTTGCCACAGCGGCGTACGGCGCACTGCGAAGTGCGCCACGAAGTGCGCCAGTCATTCTTGGCAGTTACCAACCAAATGGAGACCAACATGAAGAGCAAAGCAATTGTTTCCGCCATATTGGCGATATCGATGACCGCAGCGGGCTTTGCCTCTGCCCAGGGCTATGGCGATCGCAATGATCGCGGCCGCAATGAACAGGCGCAACGCGGCGAGCACAATCAGCGCGGCCACGAAGGACGTCAATCGGATCGTCGCGAAGGCCGCGGTCAGGACAACTATGAGCGACGGGACGAACGTGGTGCCGGCCCGAATCATGACTGGCGCAGGGGCGGGCGTATCCCCGTTGAATATCGCCACAGCATGTACGTGGTCGACGACTGGCGCGGCCACAGGCTCAGTGCGCCGCCTCGCGGCTACCATTGGGTTCAATCAGGCAACGACTATGTTCTGGTTGCAATTGCCACTGGTGTAATCCTGCAGCTGTTGCTGGACCACTGACGCCGAATAAGTCGCGAAACCGGCCGCCTAGGCCTTTGGCGCCGGGCGAAACTGCATGGCCTTGTATTCGAGGAAATCCTCGAGGCCGTATTTGCCGAGTTCGCGGCCGTTGCCGGACTGCTTGTAGCCGCCGAAGGGGGCGTAGATGTTGAAGGGGCCACCGTTGATCTCGACCTGGCCGGTGCGCAGGCGGCGGGCGACTTGTTCGGCGTGTTCGTCGGTGGCCGACCAGACGCCGCCGGCGAGGCCGTAGACGGTGCTGTTGGCGATGCGCACCGCATCGTCTTCGTCCGTGTAGGTGATGATGGACAGCACCGGGCCGAAGATTTCTTCCCGGGCAATGGTGCTGTCCGGATTCACCTTGCCGAAGATGGTGGGCGCGACGTAGTAGCCGGCGGGATTGATGTCCTTCGGCAGCTCGGCGCCGCCGGTCAGCAGTTCGCAGCCCTCGGCCATGCCTTTGGCGATGAAGTCGCGCACGCGATCCTGCTGCATCTTCGAGGCCAGCGGGCCGAGTGAGGTTTCCGGATTCATCGGGTCGCCTGGACGGTAGGCCCGGGCAACTTCGACGGCGATCTGCGCGGCTTCCGCGTAGCGCGTTGCGGGCACCAGCATGCGGGTATGCGCAGTGCAGGTCTGGCCCGAGTTGAGGTAGCAGTTGCCGACCACACCCTTGACCGCGACCTTGAAGTCGGCGTCGTCGAGGATGATCGCGGCCGATTTGCCGCCGAGTTCCAGCGCGACGCGCTTGACCGTAGCCGAGGCCAGTTCGGAGACGCGGGTGCCGGCGCGGGTCGAGCCGGTGAAGGAAACCATGTCGACTTCCCTGTGCGTCACCAGGGCTTCGCCGATAGCCGGGCCGTAGCCGGTGACGAGGTTGAAGACGCCGGCCGGGACGCCGGCGGCGTCGATGATTTCGGCCAGCAGGAAGGCATTCAGCGGGGCGACCTCGGAGGGCTTCAGCACCACGGTGCAGCCGGCCCCCAGCGCGGCGGCGACCTTGGCGGCGATCTGGTGCAGCGGATAGTTCCAAGGCGTGATGGCGACCACCACGCCGACGGCTTCGCGCACGACCTTGGAATTGCCGACGCGTTCCTCGAAGGGGAAATCCGCCAGCATTTTCGAATACATGCCGAAGCTCGCGGTCGGCGAGCCGACCTGGATGCGCTGCGACATCTTGTAGGGCATGCCCATTTCCAGCGTGATGGTCCGGGCGATTTCGTCGGTACGGGCCTTGAGGCCCTCCTGGATCTTCTTCAGGAACGCGGCACGTTCGGCCGCCGGCGTCGCACTCCATGCGTCAAAGGCGCGCCGTGCGGCCATCACGGCCGCATCGGCGTCGGCCGCATTGCCTTGCGGGATGGTCGCCAGCAGGGCGCCGTCAGTGGGCGAGAAGACTTCGATGCTGCCCTTGCCGGCCGGGGCGAGCCATTGCCCGTCGATGTAAAACTGTGTGCGTTGTTCCATGGTGTTCCTTTACTGTGAAAAGCAGTTGAATAGGGAGCGCCCGATGAACATCGAGCGTAGCGAGCTAACCAATAGCCCCGCCCTGGGGCGGGGATGGGGGTGGGGGGCGTTCAATTCGCCTTTGCTGTGGGCAGGACAACGATCTTGCCCTTGACCTGCCGGTTGGCGATCTTTGCGATCGCGTCTTTTGCCTCGGCGAGTGCGAAGCGTTCGCTGACCACCGGGCGGATGGTGCCGGCGGCGAACCATTTGTGGAGCTGATGCAGATTGGCCAGATGGCCTGCCGGGTCATGCCTGGTCGAGTCGCCCCAATACACGCCGACAATCGAACGTTCCTTGAGCAGCGCCAGATTGAGCGGAATCTTCGGGATCTCGCCGGCGGCGAAGCCGATTACCAGCAGCCGTCCGTGCCAGGCCAGGGCACGCAGCGCCGGCTCGGTGTAGGGTCCCCCGACCGGGTCGTACACCACGTCGGCACCCTTGCCTGCGGTAAGTTCGTTGATGCGATCCTTGAGGTTCTCCGTCGAATAATTCACCGTCTCGTCAGCGCCGACTCTTCGGCATAGCTCGAGCTTGTCGTCCGACGAGGCCGCCGCAATCACCCGCGCGCCCATGGCCTTGCCGATCTCGATGGCCGAGATGCCGACGCCACCGGCGGCGCCGAGCACCACCAGGGTTTCGCCGGCCTGCAGGTGACCGCAATCCTTGAGGCCATGCAGCGACGTGCCGTAGGTCAGCACCAGCGCGGCGCCGGTTTCGAAATCCATGCCCGCCGCCAGCGGCATCGCGCGCGCCGCCTCGGCAATGCATTCCTCGGCGAAGCCGCCGGTGCTGGTCAGGGCAATCACCCGGTCGCCCGGCTTGTAGTGCTTCACCTCGCTGCCGACGGCCTTGACGATGCCGGCGATCTCGGCGCCCGGCGTGAAGGGCAGCGGCGGCTTGACCTGGTAGAGCCCTTGCACCATCAGCGCATCGGGAAAATTGACGGCGGCGGCGCGGACTTCGATCAGCAGTTGTTTGGGGCCGGGCACGGGGGAGGGGATGTCCTTGACGACGAGGGTGTCGATCGGACCATAGGCTTCGCAGATCAGGGCTTTCATTGGGGATTTTCCTTTGTTGTTATGCCGTCGGCGTAGGATTGCGCTGGTTCATGATGTCGTCCATCCGCAACTGGATGGCGTTGTTGATCTTGCGGTGGGGGATGACATAGAAGCGTCCTTCGCCGACGGCGTCGAACACGGCGCCGGCCATGTCGGCGGCGGTCAGGCGGCCGGACTTGACCGCTTGCCCCATGCGTTCCTCGTAGGCGGCGGACAGGCCGGCGGCAGGCGCGGCGGTGCCGAAGCGATCCTGGCGGTTGCGCGCGGACTGATGGATGCCGGTCGGCACCCAGGCCGGGCACAGTACCGAGACGCCGACCCTGGCTTTCGCTGCGGCGAGTTCGCCGTAGAGCGTTTCGGACAGCGTCACCACGCCGTGCTTGCTGACGTTGTAGGCCGCCATGCCCGGTGTGGACAGGAGTCCGGCGACCGACGAGGTATTCACGATGTGGCCATCGTCGCCCTGCTCCAGCATCTTCGGCAGGAAGTGGTGGATGCCGTGAATCACGCTCCACAGATTGACGCCGAGCACCCATTCCCAGTCCGCCGTGCTGTGCTCCCAGGTGACGCGGGTCAGGCCGACCCCGGCGTTGTTGCACAGCAGATGCACAGCGCCGAAGCGGGCGAAGGCGGCGGCGGCGAGTGCGGCGACTTCATCCTCGCGGCTGACATCGGTCTTTTGCAGCAGCAGGCGCCCGGCGGGCAGGCCGAGGGTTGCCGCGGCCGTTTCGAGCCGGGCGTATTCGATGTCGGCCAGCACCAGTTGCATGCCCTCATCGGCGGCGCGTTTCGCCAGTTCCAGGCCGATGCCGCTGGCGGCGCCGGTGATGACCGCGGTGCGGTCGCGGAATTGCTTCATTTGCTGGTCCTCTCAGGGTGAATTCCGGCGGCTGCGTTGCCTTGAATGGCCTCGCGGGCAGGGCTGTGGGTGGGCAAGTTGGGATTATACTGAGCCTTCAAAATCGATTATATCCATTGGCATAATTTTGCCGCGGATGGGCCCGGATCGGGCGTGAGCAATCAGACAGGGGGATGAATGAGCGGGAAGAAGCCACGCGATTCCGGGATGGAAATCCTGAGCGGTGTCGACGGCGCTTTTCTCAATCTTGAAACCGAGGCGACGCCGATGCATGTCGGCTCGCTGCATCTGTTTGAGACACCCTCCGGCTATAAGGGGGATTTCTTCGCCGCCGTCAGGCACATGATGGCGAGCCGCATGGTGCCGGTGCTGCGGCGTCGCCTGGCGGTCCTGCCGCTGCAGCTGGCGAATCCGGTCTGGCTGCAGGGCGAGATCGATTTTGACCGGCACATCCGCCGCGTCCGCGTGCCGGCGCCGGGCAGCTGGGCACAGCTGGAGGCGGTGGTCGCCGATCTTCATTCCGAGTTGCTCGACCGCTCGCGTCCGCTGTGGATGCTCTACGTGCTGGACGGCCTCGCCAGTGGCGACAAGGCCTACTATTTCAAGATCCATCATGCGATGCTCGACGGCCAGGCCGGAGTGGCGCTGGCCGGCGCCTTGTTCGATACCGCGCCCGACGGCTCCGCTCGTTCGCAGGCCAGGCGTGCAATCGCCGGCAAGACGGCGGCTTCGACCCAACATCCGCCGGGAGCGCTGGCCCTGGCTGCGGCCGCGTTTCGACACGATGCCGCGCAATACATCAAGCTGGTGCGCGAGTTGCCCGGCGTGGTGCGAACGCTGGCCGGCATCGTGCGCAGTTCCGGCGGCACGGCGCGCGGTGCAGCGGGTGCGGCCGACGCGCCGGACTTGAGCGAATTGCGCCGCAGCATCTCCTTTGGTCCACGCACGGCGCTGAACGTGGCGATTACACCCGAGCGCGGATTTGCTACGGCCGTGGTTTCCCGCGCCGCACTCAAGGCGATCGCCGCGGCTAATTCGGCGACGGTCAACGATGTCGTGCTGGCGCTGTGCAGCGGCGCCTTGCGCCGCTACCTGAAGCGCAGCGGGTCGCTTCCGCGCAAATCGCTGATTGCCTCGATGCCGATCTCGCTGCGCGAGCAGGGCAATACGGATTTCCGTACCCAGGCCACGCTGAGCCTGGTCAGCCTGGCAACCAACATTGCCGATCCGCTCAAACGTCTGCGGGCGATTCGCGACTCGGCGGGCGCCACCAAGGCCGTCGCACGGCGCGCCAAATCATTCATCCCGACGGATTTCCCCCTGATCGGCGTGCCCTGGATACTCGGTGCGCTGGCTTCGCTGTACGGTCGCAGCGGGGTCGTCAATACGCTGCCGGTGCTGGCCAATGTGCTGGTTTCCAACGTGCCTGGCCCTGCCGTGCCGCTGTATGTCGATGGCCTGCGCATGAGCGGCTACTGGCCGCTGTCGATCGTCGAGCATGGCGTCGGCCTCAACATCACCCTGCTGAACTATGCCGGAAACATGTGCCTCGGCTTCACCGTGGCGCGCTGTGCGGTGCCCGAAGCGCGCCGGCTGGCGGACGACTTCCTCGACGCCTGCGAGGAACTGCGGCAGCACCGGAAAACGCCGGCAAGGGCTCCGCGCAAGATCGAGGCGTCGACGAGCGCGCCGAAGCAATCCGCATCGAAGCTGCAGAGCGCCGCAAGAAAGCCGGTCATCAGGCCTGGCGCTGCGGCGAGGACACAAGACAACCGGACGCGGGCGACCGCGGCCGCAACCTAGGAGTCGCACATGCCTCACCGTCGTGCCGTTGTCCGCCATGCCCATGTCGGTTCGCCGCACCCGCTGAATTCGATTCTGGAACCGCGCGCCCTGCTCGAAATGGCGCTGTTGCCGGCGTCGCTGCCGCTGTTGATGCAGGCGCCGCGGGGCGACGGACATCCGGTACTGTTGTTGCCCGGTTTTCTGGCCGACGAAAAGTCGCTGATCGCGCTCAAGTTGTTTCTGCAGAGCAAGGGCTACGACGTGCACACCTGGGGCCTCGGGCGCAATCTGGGTTTCCGCAGCAAGCACGCCAGCGCCTTGCCGCAAAAGATTCGCTACTTGCACCACGTTGCGGGACGCAAGGTGAGCCTGGTCGGCTGGAGCCTGGGTGGCGTGTTCTCGCTATACGGGGCCGAAAGCACGCTCGAATGCGTGCGTTCGATCATCACTCTGGGCAGTCCGGTCAGCGTCGATGCGGCCGGTAGCCAGTCGCCTCCCGCGGTCAAAGCCCTCTATCGGCTGGTGTCGCATCGCCTCGGCGCCGCGGCGCATGTGATGCAGCCCCGCGCGAAGACGCTGCGCGAGCGACGCCGGCTGGCGATCCCCACCAGTTGCCTGTACTCGCTGGGGGACGGCGTGGTGCCGCCGCAGGAGGCCACCATCGACGGCGACCCGGCCTTCCACGAAAACATCCGGGTGCCCGGCAGCCATCTCGGGCTGGGCTTCAACGGCATCGTGCTGGCAATCGTTGCCGACCGCCTGGCGCAGCCGGAAGACGACTGGCAGCCGTATCGGCCAAAGGGCCTGCTCGGGCGCGTGTGGCGCGTCACCTCGGGCGCGTCGCACGTCGACGCGCCCACTGATGCACAATCGCCGGCCGTTTGAATCTCAATCAAGGACTCTCATGCGACAACTGAGCGAACACGATGCTGCCTATATCTATTCGGACAGCGCCCACGCCAACTCGAACGTAACGCTGCTGCATATCTACGATCAGTCCACCGCGCCCGGCGGCATGGTCCGTTTCAAGCAGATCCTGGCGCATGTCGAGAGTCGCCTGGGCCAGTTGCCCATATTTCGCCAGAAGATCCTGCGCGTGCCGCTGGACCTTGACTATCCCTACTGGATCGAGGACGAGAATTTCGATATCGAATATCACGTCCGCCACATTGCCCTGCCCAAGCCGGGCGACTGGCGCCAGTTCTGCATCCAGGCCTCGCGCATCCACGCCCGTCCGCTGGATCTGCAGCGCCCGCTGTGGGAAATGTATGTGATCGAGGGCCTCGACAGCTTTCTCGATCTGCCGCAGGGCAGTTTCGCCGTGTTGCTGAAGATTCATCATGCGGCAATCGATGTCACCCATGGCAACGAAATCACCACCCTGCTGCATGACCTCTCGCCGGACTCGCCGCCGCCCGCGCCGCCGGCGCCGTGGTTTCCCGAGTCAACGCCGGGAAACCTGATGCTGCTGTGTCGCGCCGGCTTCAATGTCGCCACCTTTCCGCTGCGCATGGCGCAGCCGCTGACCCGCAGCTGGGCAACGCTGAAGTCCGCCACAAGAACCTTTGTCGGCGAATTTCTCGGGCAGCCGCAGGAGTTTCCCCTGACACGCTTCAACAGCGAAGTGTCGCCGCATCGCGTATTTGAAACGCGGCGCTTTGCGCTGAAGGATTTCAAGGCCATTCGTGCTCTGGCGCCCGGGGCGACGGTGAACGACGTGGTGCTGGCGGTTTGTGCCGGTGGCTTGCGGCGTTATCTGGACATTCAGGGTGAATTGCCGGACGACAGCCTGGTCGCGGCGGCGCCGATTGCCGTGCGCAAGATGCGCGAGCCGGACGGGCAAGCGAGCTTTGCCTGGGTGCGGGTGGCGCTCGGCACCGATATTCCCGATCCGGTGCAGCGGCTCGCTGCCATTCAGGCCACGACCTCATCCTCGACCCTCATGGCGCAGGCCGTCAGTGCGCATGAACTGATCAATCTGGCGCAGCACGCCCCTTCCGCCGCGATTGCCGCCACCAGCAAGATGCTGCGCTCGGCCTCGGCCCTGCTCGGCAACTGGGCGCCGCTGGCCAACTGCGCCATCACCAATGTGCCCGGGCCGCAGGTGCCGCTCTACCTGCATGGCGCCCGCCTGACCTACGTCTCGGCCATCATGCCGATTGCCGACGGCATGGGGCTGGTGTTTTCGGTGACCAGCTACAGCGAGATGATCGTCATCTCATTCACTGCCTGCTACGAGCAAGTGCCCGATCCCGAAGTCTTCGCCCAGTGCCTGCGCGACAGCTTCAAGGAATACCTGGCGCTGGTGCGTCCCGCGGCACGGCGCACGCCGCGGACGGGCGCGGTCGAGTCGTCCCGGCGCAAGGTCGTCCCCGCAGTGTCGAAGCCGCCGAAGGTGTCGCGGCGCAAGGCCGTCGGCCGCGCGGCGGTGCACTGAACGATGACCAGCCAGCCCCTGCACATCGAGCACGAGTCGCTCGGCGACCCGCGACAGCCGACGATTCTGCTCATCATGGGGCTCGGCATGCAGTTGACTGGCTGGCCTGATGACTTCTGTCACGGACTGGTGGCGCGCGGCTACCGCGTGGTGCGCTTCGACAATCGCGATTGCGGCCTTTCAGCCCGCGCGCCGGGAAAGAAGCGCGCGAATCTGCTGCTGGCCATGGCCGCGGCAGCGCTCGGCCTGCCGGTGCGCACGCCCTATACGCTGGAAGACATGGCCGGCGACGCCGTCGGCCTGATGGACAGGCTGGGCGTCGAGCGCGCCCACATCGTCGGCGTCTCGATGGGCGGCATGATCGCGCAGGTGCTGGCGGCGCGCGTCCCGCAGCGCGTGCTGAGCCTCACTTCGATCATGTCCTCCTCCGGCAACCGGCGTCTCTCGCGGCCCAGCAAATCCGCGCGCAAAGTCCTGCTGAGCCGGCCCGCCGACCCCAAGAATCCCGAGTCGGTGATCGACCACCTGGTCGAGATGTTCGGCGTGATCGGCAGTCCCGGCTACCCGTCGACCCGGGAAGAACTGCGCCAGCGCGTAGGACACAGCGTGCATCGCGCCTACGAACCGGCCGGCACCGCGCGCCAGTTGCTGGCCATCATCGCCTCCGGTGACCGCCGCAAATTGCTGCGCACCATTACCGTACCGACCCTGGTGATCCACGGCGCCAGCGACCCGCTGGTGCCGCTGGCGGCGGGCCGCGATACCGCGCAGCAGATCCCCCGCGCATCACTGCTGGTGATCGAAGGCATGGGTCACGACTTGCCGGATCCGCTGTTGCCGCGCCTGGTGCAGGCGATCGCCGAGCATTGCCAGCGCAGCGCGCCGGGCTAGCGGGTGCAGCTCAGTTGGTCGGTATCATTTCGGCGGCGGGCATCGGCATGGCGAACAGGTAGCCCTGGCCGTAGTCGCAGCCTGCCGCTTTCAGCAGCTCGCATTGCTCCGCCGTCTCGACGCCCTCGGCGATCACCTTGAGGCCGAGCTTGTGGGCCATGACGATGATGGCCTCGACGATGGCCTGGTCGCCCTGGTCGGTGGCCATGTCGCGGACGAACGTCTGGTCGATCTTGAGGAAGTCGAGACGGCGGAGCAATGCGAGCTG
>JANXRC010000237.1 GCA_025353195.1 Rhodocyclaceae bacterium | reverse complement strand
TACGTTCCGATATGTTACTCACCCGTTCGCCGCTCGCCGCCAGGGTTGCCCCCGCGCTGCCGCTCGACTTGCATGTGTAAAGCATTCCGCCAGCGTTCAATCTGAGCCAGGATCAAACTCTTCAGTTCAATCTGTCTATTTTGTTGCTCACTCAAACGAATATCAGAGGCTAAACTTTCATTTAACCTTCTTACTCTTCGTGTAAATGCTTGCATCTATACTATTAGCATCCAGCAGCAGCAGATTCGTCATTTCGCACTTTCGTGCTCGACTCGGAACTCAATCCGGATCTTTCAACCCGGACCAGTAATCGTACCTTCGATTTCGGGACGACTACCCGCTGTCACCACCAGCACAGCAAGCACCTACACCTATCGGTTGTTTGGTTTTTAAAGAACTTCCGCCTTGTTTCGCGGCTCCGCAATCAGCAGAGAGGAGCGATTATAGGGAGAGAATTTCAATGTGTAAACCCCTTCTCCAAATTTTCTTTGTGCTCGTGCAGAAAACGAAGATTCAGTACGGGCTGACGCTGGCTCTATCGGCGTCAAGCGAAGCGGCCGAAACTAAAATCTTCTTCTCGCGGGCATCGTAGAATTCTGCGCCATGACTCCGTATGCCCTGATTCGACCATTTCTCTTCACCCTCGACGCTGAGCGGGCCCATGAACTGACGCTCAGTCTTCTCGCTATCGGCGATTCGCTGGGGCTTCGATACCCGTCGCCCGCAAGTAGCGGCAAGGCGATCGAAGTCATGGGGCTCCAGTTTCCCAACCGCGTCGGACTCGCGGCCGGTCTCGACAAGAACGGCACCGCCATCGACGGCCTGAGCCGTCTTGGCTTCGGCTTCCTGGAGGTGGGTACGGTCACGCCGCGCGCTCAACCCGGCAATCCCAAGCCCCGCCTGTTTCGACTGCCCGAACACGAAGCCATCATCAATCGCATGGGGTTCAACAACTGGGGGATCGACGCACTGTGCCAGCAGTTGGCGCATGTACGCTATCGCGGCATTCTCGGCATCAACATCGGCAAGAACGTCGATACACCGATCGAGCAGGCGGTCGATGATTACCTGATCTGCCTCGACAAGGCCTATCCGCTGGCCAGCTACGTCGCCGCCAATGTCTCGTCCCCCAACACCAAGAATCTGCGCCAATTGCAGGGAGATTCTGAACTCGATGCCCTGCTGGGCGCCTTGAAAGCCCGCCAAGCCGCATTGGCGGACAGGCATGGCAAATACGTTCCGCTGGCGCTCAAGATAGCGCCCGATCTTGACGCGGGCCAGATCGTCAATATCGCTGCCGCCTTGAGGCGGCATCGTATCGACGCCGTGATCGCGACCAACACGACACTTGGCCGCGAGGGCGTCGAGGCATCACCTCTTGCGGCCGAAGCAGGCGGACTTTCAGGCAGCCCGCTGTTCGAGAAATCAACTTCCGTGATTCGCAGCCTGGCACAGGCACTGGCCGGCGAACTGCCCATCATCGCGGCCGGCGGCATTACCAGTGGAGCGCGCGCAAGGGCCAAACTGGAGGCAGGCGCCACGCTGGTACAGATCTACAGTGGACTGATCTACCAAGGCCCGCAGCTTGTCGGTGAATGCATCGAAGCTACCAGCAGCTGAGCGCGACAGTTACAATTCCGCTCACTTGCACAAATACCATTAAAAGCGAGATAATTTGATCTCCAACAATTGTTGCGGAACAACCGTGGCTTTCCGCGCATCATGACCAGCTATCTCTTCATTATTCTGGGCGCAGTCCTCGTCAATAACGTCGTGTTCGTTCGCATTCTCGGCTTGTGCCCGTTCATGGGCGTGTCGAAGAAGCTCGAGACGGCGGTCGGCATGGGGGCCGCGACGACGTTTGTGCTGACCCTTGGCTGCGGCGCCAGCTTTGTCATTGACCGCTGGCTGCTGATACCCAATCAGCTCGAATACCTGCGCACGCTGTCCTTCATCGTAACCATCGCCGCCATCGTGCAGCTCACGGAACTGGTGATCCAGAAGACCAGTCCGCTGCTGCACCAGGTGCTGGGCATCTACCTGCCGTTGATCACGACCAATTGCGCGGTACTCGGCATCCCGCTGCTCAACGTGAGCCTGCGCCACAACTTCCTGGAGTCGCTGCTGTTCGGATTCGGCAGCGCCATCGGTTTCACGCTGGCGCTCATTCTTTTCGCCGGCATCCGCGAACGACTCGAGGCGGCAGACGTTCCAGTTCACTTCCGCGGCACTGCGATCGCCATGATTACTGCGGGCCTGATGAGCCTTGCCTTCATGGGCTTTGCCGGCCTCGACAAGTACAAGTAGCGATGCTCGAAGCGATTCTGGTCATGGCGCTGGGCGCTGTCGTGCTGGGTGCTGCGCTCGGCTATGCGGCCGTGCGGTTTCGCGTCGAAGGCGATCCCCTGGTTGAAAAGATCGACGCCATACTGCCGCAAACGCAATGCGGCCAGTGCGGCTTCCCCGGCTGCAAGCCCTACGCCCAGGCCATCGCCAAAGGCGAGGCGGAGATCAACCAATGCCCGCCGGGCGGCGACGAAGGCATTCACAAACTCGCCGACCTGCTCGGCCGCGAGTTCAAATCGCTTTCCGCCGAACACGGAATCGAAAAGCCCAAGTCTGTCGCGGTAATCGACGAGCAAAGCTGCATCGGTTGCACGCTGTGCATACAGGCCTGTCCGGTCGATGCAATCGTCGGTGCCGCAAAGCAGATGCACACGATCGTCGCCCCGCTATGCACCGGCTGCGAGCTTTGCCTGCCGCCCTGCCCCGTGGATTGCATATCGATGCAGCCGCTCGACGAGAGCGTGGAGACCTGGAAGTGGAAATACCCCGTGTTCAAGATCAATCCGGCACAACAGGAGGAGGCGTGACGGCACTCCAGCGCCTGTTCAAGTTTCACGGCGGCGTCAAGCCGGCGTACAACAAGGAAGCCTCGACCGGGCTGCCAATCGCCGTGGCGCCAACGCCGACTCTGCTGGTGATCCCGCTGCATCAGAGCATTGGCGGCATGCCGCGGCCGCTGGTGACGGCGGGTGAACGCGTACTCAAGGGACAGCGCATCGGCGGCGCCGACGGCAACGTATCGTCCGCGGTGCATGCCTCGACTTCGGGCACGGTGATCGCCGTCGAGATGCGGCTGATGCCGCACACCTCCGGACTTTCGGCATTGTGCGTGGTGATCGAGCCGGACGGTCGCGACGAATGGATTCAGCGTCAGCCGTTCGACTTCCGCAGTGCCACGCCGACACAAACCCGCGACTATCTGCGCGATGCTGGCGTTGTCGGACTGGGTGGCGCGGTGTTCCCCACCTACCTCAAACTGAACCCCGGAAAGCAGGGAAAGCTCGATACGCTGGTCCTGAACGGCGCCGAATGCGAGCCCTTCATTACCTGCGACGACGTGCTGATGCGCGAGCGCGCCGAAACCATCCTCAAGGGCGTCGCGATCATGCGCGAGATGCTCCGCGCGGGGCAGGTCCTGATCGGCATCGAGGACAACAAGCCGGAGGCCATTGCTGCCATGGAAATCGCCGCCCAGGCCGCCAATCGCGCAGCCGGCGACTCGGCGATCAAGGTGGTCTCGGTGCCGACCCGCTATCCGGCGGGCGGCGCCAAGCAGTTGATCCGGGTCCTGACCGGCATCGAGGTGCCCCACGGCAAACGTTCGACCGACTATGGCGTGCAGTGCTTCAACGTCGGCACAGCGCACGCCATCTATGAAGCGATCGCGCTCGGCCAGCCGCTGATTTCACGCATCGTCACGGTCGCCGGCAACGTCGGCCTGGCACGCAACTATGACGCGCTGATCGGGACCCCCATGCGCGACCTGGTAGCGCTTTGTGGCCCGCTGCCCGACAGCGACCGCGTGATCATGGGCGGACCCATGATGGGGCTGCTGATGCCCGCCGACAGCGTGCCGGTGGTCAAGGCCACCAACTGCGTGCTGGTCGGGTCCAAACAGTTGTTCCCGCCGCCGCCGCCGGAGATGCCGTGCATACGCTGTGGCGAATGCGCCAAGGCCTGCCCCGCCGAACTGCAGCCGTTCGAAATGTACTGGTTTTCGCGGGCAAAGATTTTCGGCAAGGCACAGGAATACAACCTGTTCGACTGCATCGAATGCGGCTGTTGCGCCTACGTTTGCCCATCGCACATCCCGCTGGTCGATTACTACCGTTTTGCCAAGAGCGAAATCTGGGCGCGCGAACTCGAAAAAGAGGCTGCTGACGTGGCGCGCGAGCGCTACGAGTTCCGCCTGCTGCGCGAAGAACGCGAAAAGCAGGAGAAAGCCGCCAAGCTTGCGGCCAAAACCGCCGCCGGACGCGAAAAGGCTGCCGCAGCCCTGGCCGTGGTAGAGAAGCCGGCCACCACGCCAGAGGAGGATGCGAAGAAGGCATTGATCGCCGCGGCCCTCGAGCGCGCAAAGGCGCAGAAGGAACTGGTGCATCCCGGGAACGTGAGCGACCTGACACCGGAGCAGCAAGCCGAAGTCGCTGCCATCGAGGCGCGCCGTGCCGAGATCCGCGAAATGGCGAAGCCGCACCTGCGGCAGGACGATTGAACAAAACCGTGATCCCCTCGTGAATAATTCTCCCTACTTCCTCAAGCCCGCCAGCGTGCAATCCGTGATGCTGCGCGTGCTGGTCGCGCTGCTGCCTGGCATTGCCGCTTACGTCTGGTTTTTCGGCGCGGCCATCCTGCTGCAGATTGCAATGGCGTCGATCGCTGCGCTCGCCGCGGAAGCGCTGATGCTGGCCCTGCGCGGCAAGCCGCTGATGCTGTTTCTCAGCGATGGCTCGGCCCTGGTCACCGCCTGGCTGATAGCCCTGACTTTCCCCTCGATTGCGCCCTGGTGGCTGGCGGTGCTCGGCACCCTGCTCGCCATCATTGTCGCCAAGCATCTGTATGGCGGGCTCGGACAAAACCCCTTCAATCCGGCCATGGTGGCTTTTGCGCTGATGATAGTTGCCTACCCGCAACTCATGTCGCAGTGGCCCGCGGCGGGCGCCACCGACCTGGCCGGACAATTGCACGCAATTTTCGGCACCCGCCAGATTGACGCCATTACCATGGCGACACCGCTCGACGCACTGCGAACCGCCTTGCATACCATCGATGCGAAGGCGTCGGTCGCCGGTGTCCTCGGCAGCAATCCGGGCATCGGCAGCGTCGGTGGCAAAGGCTGGGAATGGGTCGCGGCCGGTTATCTGGTGGGCGGCCTGTGGCTGCTGCAGCAGCGCATCATCACCTGGCACATGCCGACCGCTTTTCTTGCCGCCCTGTTTGCCATCGCGGGAGTCTTCAGCCTGATTGACAGCACCCAGTTTGCCGGGCCGCTATTCCACATATTTACCGGCGGCGCAATGCTGGGGGCCTTCTTCATCGTCACCGATCCGGTATCCGGAGCCACGACCCCGAGGGGCAAGCTGATTTTTGCGGCGGGAGTTGCCGTGCTCACCTGGATCATCCGCACCTTCGGCGCCTACCCCGATGGCATCGCATTTGCCGTACTGCTGATGAATATTGCCGCGCCCCTGATCGACATGTACACGCAGCCTCCCGTGTTCGGCCACAAGGACAAGCGAGGAGACTCGCCGTGAGCGAACCGATCGAAGTTCCCCGGCGCGAAGCCAGCGGGCTGCGCATTTCGGTGCGTACCGCCGCCATCATGCTGGCCTTCACCCTGGTGTTCACCGCGCTGATGGCCGGCACCTACAGTGCCACGGCGCCGCTGGTTGCGGCCAGCGCGCTGGCCGAGAAGCTGCACCTGATTGGCGAAGTGCTGCCGGCCGCAATCTACGACAACGACCTGATGGCGGATGCGATCACGCTGCCGCCGCAAACAGCCCTCGGGCTGGCCGAGGACACCCGTCTCTGGCGTGCGCGCAAGAACGGAGCGCCGGCGGCCCTGGTCCTCGAGGCCGCGGCAGCGGACGGCTACTCCGGTCGCATCGGCCTGCTGCTGGCAGTAAAAGCCTCTGGCGAATTGCTCGCCGTGCGCGTCACCGAACACCGCGAAACGCCGGGTCTGGGCGACTACATCGACCCGAAGAAGGACAAGAACAAGGCGCAGCCATGGATCACGCAGTTCGGCAATCTCGGCTTCGACCGCGTTCCGCGCGAAGACTGGCGCGTGAAAAAGGATGGCGGCCACTTCGACCAGCGTGCCGGAGCCACCATCTCGGCCCGTGCCGTGACCAACGCCAGCGGCCGCGCCCTGGCGTGGACCCTGGAACATCGCGACCAGCTATTCACCCTGCCGGCGAACAGCCGTTTTGAGGAGAGCAAGCCATGAGCACCTACAAGGAAATCGCCTGGAACGGCATCTGGAAGCAGAATACCGCGCTGATCCAGCTGCTCGGCATGTGCCCGCTGCTGGCGATGAGCAACAGCGTGGTCAACGGCGTCGGCCTCGGCCTCGCCACCGTCTTCGTCATGACGATGTCCAATCTCATCGTGTCGACCCTGCGCAGCCTGATTCCCTACGAGATTCGCATCCCCGTGTTCATCCTGATCATCGCCGCGCTGGTCACCATCACGGACCTGGCCCTCAACGCCTTCCTGCACGACTTGTACGTCGTGCTCGGCATCTTCATTCCGCTGATCGTCACCAACTGCATCGTGCTGGCCCGGGTCGAGGCTTTCGCGGCGAAGAATTCGGTGATCGCCTCCGCCCTCGACGGCGCCGCCATGGCACTCGGCCTGACCTGGGCTCTGGCGCTGCTCGGGGCAATTCGCGAACTGGTCGGCACCGGCGCGCTGTTCTCGGGAATCGAGATGGTCATTCCGTCGGCCCACGCGATCCAGATCCTGTCGCTGGACTACCCCGGTTTCCTGGTCGCCATCCTGCCGCCCGGCGCCTTTTTTGTTCTCGGCCTGCTGATCGCCGGCCGCAACTGGCTCGATGCGCGCGCCAACGAGCGCATGCGCGAGAAACGCATTCACCACCAGGTCGATCAGGCGACTTCAGCGCCGGCATGAGTCCGCAGAAGGTTCGCGAGTTCTTTTCCCGCCTTGCGGCGGCGAACCCGGAACCGAAAGGCGAACTCGAATACGCCACGCCCTATCAGTTGCTGGTGGCCGTGGTGCTTTCCGCGCAGGCCACCGACAAGGGGGTGAATCGCGCCACGCGGCCCCTGTTCCGCCACCATCCGACGCCGCAGGCGATCGCCGCGCTCGGCGAGGAAGGTCTGATCGAATACATCCAGACCATCGGCCTCTACCGGACCAAGGCGAAAAACGTCGCGGCCCTGTCGCGCCTGCTGCTGGAACGCCATGGCGGCGAAGTGCCGCACGACCGCACCGCCCTCGAAGCCCTGCCCGGCGTCGGCCGCAAGACCGCCAACGTGGTGCTCAACATCGCCTTCAAGGAACCGACCATCGCGGTCGACACCCACATCTTCCGCGTCGGCAACCGCACCGGGCTGGCCCCGGGCAAGACGGTCGAGGCGGTCGAACAGAAGCTGCTCAAGGTGGTACCCGCCGAATTCCGCCTGCATGCCCACCACTGGCTGATCCTGCACGGCCGCTACACCTGCAAGGCGCGTGCGCCGGATTGCGTGCATTGCAATGTCTTCGACCTCTGCGCCTGCAAAGAGAAAAATGTTTAACCCTTCCCGCGACCAGGCCCGCCAGTTCCTGATCGACGCCTGGGCCAAGCGCCGCAACAGGCTGCCCGGCACGCCGATGGATACCCTGGCGGCCGACCTGGTCGGCCTGCACCCCGAATACCACGCCTTGCTCGAAGCCGAGGATGCCCTGACCCGCGAATGGACGCCGGAGCAGGGCGAAACCAATCCCTTCCTTCACCTGTCGCTGCACCTGGCCATCGAGGAACAACTTTCGATCGACCAGCCGCCCGGCATCCGCGCCGCCTTCAGCACCCTGCAAAGCCGCCGCGGCGACCGCCACGAGGCGCTACACGCGGTTCTCGAGTGCCTCGGCGAGATGATCTGGCGCTCTCAGAAAAGCGGCCTGCCGCTCGATGGCGACGCTTATCTGGACTGCGTCAGGCGAGCGGCCGGCTAGGAGTCGGCGCTGGCGCGCTCTGCTTACCTGGGATTCCGCGTCGCGGGCAGGTAACAGCAACAAAGCATCTACTCTGGGATAATCCCCGTATCAAC
>JANXRC010000231.1 GCA_025353195.1 Rhodocyclaceae bacterium | reverse complement strand
GCCGGCCGCAACCGGGATGGTGACGCGCCGGATCGGTACGCCGAGGATGGTTTCGGTCTGTGCATCGAGCGGCAGACGCGCTGCTTCCGGCACGCCCGGAGTCGGCTTTTGCAGATGCACGATGAGTTTGAGGCGCATTTTGCGCCGGCAGGCGGTTTCGCCAAATACGGCGCGGATGTTGAGCAAACCGAGGCCGCGTACTTCGAGAAAGTCCTTGAGCAGTTCCGGGCAGCGCCCTTCCAGCGTGTCGGAGCCAATGCGCGAAACGTCGACCACGTCATCGGCAACCAGCCCGTGTCCGCGCGAAATCAGCTCGAGGCCGAGTTCGCTCTTGCCCACGCCGGAATCACCGGTAATCAGTACGCCCATACCCAGCACGTCCATGAAGACGCCGTGCAGCGTTGCCGTTTCGGCCAGTTGGCGCGAGACGAAAGCGCGCAGCGTGTCGATCACGAAGGCCGAGGACAGCGGCGTTTGCAGAAGGGGCGTGCCCGAAGCCTCGCAACCCTTGAGTACGCCTTCGGCGATTGCGCAGCCGTCGGCAACGATGATGGCGGGCGGGTGCGCGTTGTAGATTTCCTGCATGTGATGCGCGACTTTTTCCGGCGAGTGGCTGGCCGACCAGACGACTTCCGGCGTGCCAATGACCTGCACGCGTTCCGGATGCATCAGGTTGAGGTGGCCGATCAGATCCGCCGGCGACACGACATGTTCCGTCGCGCAAATCGCCCGGGTCATGGCGCCGCTGACCCACGAGAGCTGCAGTCGCTCGCGGTTCCGTTCGAACAGTTGGGAAACGACTAGTTCGCGTGCCAATTGGCGAAGAGGCCATGCAGCGCCATCGCGTCCGGTGCGGTGGCGAGCTGTTCGCGAAAGCTCTTGTCGGAGAACATCTGCGCCAGTTCGGAGAGCAATTGCAGATGATGCTCGTTGGCGGCTTCCGGCACCAGCAGTACAAACACCAACCCGACCAGCTTGCCGTCCGGCGCGTCAAACTGGACGGGCGACTGAAGGCGGACAAACGCGCCGATTGGAGTCTTGAGACCCTTGATGCGCCCGTGCGGGATTGCGATGCCCTGGCCGAGGCCCGTGGAGCCCAGTTTTTCACGGGCAAACAAGGCGTCGTAGACCGTGCTGCGGGCTACGCTCTGATGATTTTCGAACAGAATCCCAGCCTGCTCGAATACGCGCTTCTTGCTGCTCGCGTCGAGATTGGCCACCACATTGTCGAGTGGCAGCAGGCTGGCGATCTGATTCATGGTGGAAGCAATTCAGCGAATGAGCGGCAAATAGGCAGAGGTTGCGGCGGCGCGCAGTATAACGCTAACGGGCCGCCGCCGCTCCAAGCTTGCAGATCGAGCCTATTCCGGCTGCGCGCGCTTGTCGTGGGTGTGGTCGGAGACCTTTTCCTTGTGCTTGACCACTTGGCGATCGAGCTTGTCGGCGACCAGGTCGATCGCGGCATAGAGGTCGGCGTCGATGGCATCGGCGAAGATGTCCTTGCCCTTGACGTGAAGCGTCACTTCAGCCTTCTGTTGCAACTTGTCAACCGACAGGATGACGTGCGAACTGGTCACCTGATCAAAGTGCCGCAGCACTCGATCGAGTTTCCCCTTGACGTATTCGCGAATAGCCGGGGTGACTTCAATGTGGTGGCCGGTGATGTTGAGGTTCATGATGTCTCCTTGTCAGAAGTATTTTCTCAGAGAGCTTTCCTGAGGTTGACCGGCGGAATGCCGAGCAACTCGCGGTACTTCGCAACCGTGCGACGTGCCACGACGATGCCCTGCTCGCCGAGGATTTCCGCAAGACGGGCGTCCGAGAGCGGCTTCTTGCCGTTCTCGGCGCCGACCAATTGCTTGATCAGCGCCCGAATTGCGGTTGAGGAAGCCGCGCCGCCGGTATCGGTGGCGACGTGACTGCCAAAAAAGTATTTGAGCTCGTAGATGCCGCGCGGACTCGCCAGATATTTCTGTGTCGTCACGCGCGAAATCGTCGATTCGTGAAGCTTGACCGTCTCTGCGATTTCGCGCAGGGTCAGCGGCCGCATCGCCACCTCGCCGTGGTCGAAAAAGGCCCGCTGGCGGTCGACGATGGCCTGCGATACGCGCAGGATGGTGTCGAAGCGTTGCTGCACGTTCTTGATCAGCCACTTGGCTTCCTGCAACTGGCTGGCAAGCCCGGCCGACGAACCATTGCCGCCACGATGACGGCGCAGGATGTCGGCGTAAAGCCGGTTGATCCGCAGGCGCGGCATGGCTTCCCGGTTGAGGCTGACCAGCCATTGCCCGTTCTGCTTCTTGACGGCCACGTCAGGCACCACGTAGCGCGTTTCGATCGGTGCGTACTGTGCACCGGGGCGGGGATTCAGCGAATGGATCAGGGTCTGTGCCGCACGCAATTCGTCGTCGTCGCAGCCCAGCGATTTCTTGATGCGCGTGAAATCGCGTGCCGCCAGATGGGCGAGGTGATCGCCGACGATGGCCAGCGCCAGCTTGCGCGCGGCAGAGTCAGGGAGGCATTTCAGCTGCAGGGACAGGCACTCCTGTGCGTTGCGCGCACCGATGCCCGGCGGATCGAAATTCTGCAAATGGCGCAGGGCGATGCCGAGTTCTTCGAGGAGTGCCTCGCGCACCTCGTCGTCCTCGGTGACCAGCAGGTCGATCAGTTCGTCCAGCGGTTGCGTCAGGTAGCCGTCTTCGTCGAGGGCTTCAATCAGGAAACCTACCAGCGCGCGTTCCCGATCGGACAGCTGGGTCATGGCCAACTGCTCTCCCAGATGTTCGCGCAGGGAGGTCGAGCTGGCCTGTGACTCGCCGCTGTCGAGATCGTCATCGTTGGGATCGCGCTGGCCGTGGCTGCCGGAAAAATCCATGCCCCAGCCTTCATCGTCGCCGCCCCGGGGTTCCTGGCGCTCGTCGCTATCGGTCGGCGCGATGGTTTGCGGTGTCGCCAGCGCATCAGGTGCGGAACCGAGGCCGAACGCTGCCGGCTCACCGGGTTCATCCCGCTCCAGCAGTGGATTTTCCTGCAAAGCCTGATCGATCTCGGCATTCAACTCCAGAGTCGACAGCTGCAATAGCCGGATCGACTGCTGCAACTGCGGCGTCAGTGCCAGGTGCTGCGAAAGCCTGAGCTGGAGTCCCTGCCTCATTGCGTCATTACATTCTGAAATGCTCGCCAAGATAAACCCGGCGCACGCTTTCATTATCGACTATCTCCGCCGGGTGTCCAGCGGCAAGAACTTCGCCGGCGTTGATGATGGTCGCGCGATCGCAGATACCCAGGGTTTCCCGGACATTGTGATCGGTGATCAGCACGCCGATACCGCTTTCCTTCAGATAGCGGATGATCTTCTGGATGTCGAGCACGGCAATCGGGTCGACGCCGGCAAACGGTTCGTCGAGCAGGATGAATCGTGGACTGGTGGCCAATGCGCGGGCGATCTCGACGCGGCGCCGTTCGCCGCCGGAAAGCGACGCCGCCAGGTTCTTGCGAATGTGGGTGATGTGCAGTTCCTCCAGCAGGATTTCTTCCCGCGCGTCGATGGCGTCATCGTCGAGATCCTGCAGTTCCAGCACGGCGCGCACGTTCTCGGACACCGTGAGCTTTCTGAACACCGAATTTTCCTGCGGCAGGTAGGACAGACCCAGCTTGGCGCGCTGGTGTATCGGCATGTGGGTGAGGCGGAGGTGCTCGCCGCCGCTTTCGACGCGAATTTCTCCGCCGTCGGCGGCGACGAGGCCGACGATCATGTAGAAACAGGTGGTCTTGCCGGCGCCATTTGGGCCGAGCAAACCGACCACTTCGCCGGCGGCGACCTCGAACGATACATCGGTCACTACCGTCCGCGACTTGTACCTCTTGCGCAGGTTGTGTGCCGAGAGCGTGGCGACGGGCGCAGTCATTCGTCCGGTCCCTCGATTGGTTCCTTGAGCAGTTTGCGGATGATGTCGCTGGCAAATCCGCGGCTTTGCATGAAGCGCGCCTGACGTGCCCATTCCTTGGGATTGGCGGGCGCGGCGGAAAACTTCCGGCTCCATGCGGCGCGGGCACGCTCGACCTCCGCCGGCAGGTCGGCCTGCGCCAATTGCTCTTCGATCAGTTCGGGCGCCACGCCCCGGGTTTTCAGGGCGTGGCGCAGGCGCGAGGCGCCAAGACGCGAAGCATTGCTGCGCAGGTAGTTTTCTGCCGTCCGGTTGTCGGACTGCAATTGCGAGGCTTCCATGTCAGCGAGCACCGCGTCGATTTCCTCCTGCGTGCCGAGACCCGCCAGCTTGCGGGCCAGTTCGACACGGGTGTGTTCGCGCCGCGCCAGCAGCTTGATCGCCTGCTGGCGCAGTTCATTCGACATGGTATTCGCCGCGATGGTCGCGGCAACTGCTGTTCAACAAGATGCGTACCCTCGGCGGGTTAGTGCCGCGCCTAACTGCCCTTCGCCGGTTCAGCAACGTCAAGAGCGGCGACTCCGACAGCCTCGCGCACCCTGTTCTCGATTTCCACGGCGATCTCGGGATGCTCGCGCAGGAAGTCGCGGGCATTGTCCTTGCCCTGGCCGATCTTCTCGCCCTTGTAGGCGTACCAGGCGCCGGACTTTTCGACAATCTTGTGTTCGACGCCGAGTTCGACGATTTCACCCTGACGCGAAATGCCTTCCCCGTACAGGATGTCGAACCGGGCTTCGCGGAAGGGTGGGGCGACCTTGTTCTTGACCACCTTCACCTTGGTCTCGTTGCCGATGACTTCGTCGCCCTTCTTGATGGCGCCGGTGCGGCGGATGTCCATGCGCACCGAAGCGTAGAACTTCAGGGCGTTGCCACCGGTGGTGGTTTCCGGGTTGCCGAACATGACGCCGATCTTCATGCGGATCTGGTTGATGAAGATCACCAGCGTGTTGGTGCGCTTGATGTTGGAGGTGAGCTTGCGCAGCGCTTGCGACATCAAGCGCGCCTGCAGGCCGGGCAGCTGGTCGCCCATTTCGCCTTCGATTTCGGCGCGCGGCGTCAGTGCCGCGACCGAGTCGATCACGATCAGGTCGACGCCGCCGGAGCGCACCAACATGTCGGTGATTTCAAGGCCCTGCTCGCCGGTATCGGGTTGCGAAATCAGCAAGTCGGGAACGTTTACGCCGAGTTTTGCCGCATACCCCGGGTCCAGCGCGTTTTCGGCGTCGATGTAGGCGGCCACTCCGCCCGCCTTCTGAATCTCGGCCACGATGTGCAAGCACAGCGTGGTCTTGCCGGAAGATTCCGGTCCGTAGACTTCGACCACCCGGCCACGCGGCAGGCCGCCGATGCCCAGGGCGATATCGAGCCCCAATGAGCCGGTGGAAACGGTTTCGATGTCGTCGATGGCGAGGCCTTCGCCCATCTTCATGATGGAGCCTTTGCCGAATTGCTTTTCGATCTGGGCCAGGGCGGCCTGGAGTGCCTTGTTCTTGTTCTCGTCCATTTGAATGCGTCCTTCAGAAGTTCGTTTGATTATGGCATGGATGGCACAGTTTTTGCCGCCACCGGATTTGTCATTCAGCGTCGAGCCGGCGCAGCAGGCCGCGCAGGGCGTGAACCACCGCCTGACGGCGGATTGCCTCGCGGTCGCCGACGAAAACCACGGTATCTGTCTCCGCTGTTTCGCCTGCTCGACACCAGGCAAAGCTTACGGTGCCCACTGGCTTACCAGGTGAGCCACCCGTTGGTCCGGCGATGCCCGTAATGGCCAATGAAATCAGTGCGCTGGAGTTCTTCAGGGCGCCTGCAGCCATTTCCGCTGCCGTTTCCTGGCTCACGGCGCCGAATCGTTCGAGCGTTTCCGGCCGCACGCCCAGCATCTCGACCTTGGCCTCGTTGCCGTAGGTGACGAAGCCGCGTTCGAACCACCCCGAACTGCCGGCCGTGTGAGTGATCACTTGTGCTGCCCAGCCTCCGGTGCATGATTCGGCGGTAGCAATCAGGAGTCGGCGCTGGAGACACGCCGCGCCCACGGCGGCGGATAGGGCGACGAGGTCGGCGTCCATCTTCAGGCTCCTAGCCGAACACGGGATCGAGCACCGCTTTGATCACGGCCAGTGTCAGCACCGTGTAGCCGGCGGCGATGACGTCATCCATCATCACGCCGAAGCCGTTCTTGACTTGCGTGTCGAAGAATTTGGCGGGCTGCGGTTTGACGATGTCGTAGAAGCGGAACCACAAAAACGCCGCGAGCTGCCAGAGAAACCCGGGCGGCGTCAGCAGCAGCACTCCCCAGAAAGGCACGATTTCGTCCCAGACGATGGCACCGTGATCGACCACGCCCAGGGCGCGACCGGTGATCTGGCTCGCCGCGACACCGACGATGAAGGCCAGCACGAGAAAGATCGCCAGCCCCAGGTCGGTTTCCAGGTACATGCGCAACAGCGGGTAGGTGAGCCAGGCGAAGGCAGTGCCTGCTGTTCCCGGGGCGAATGGCGAAAGCCCGCTGCCCATCCCGCAGGCGATGAAATGGGCGGGGTGGTGGAACAGAAACTTCAGTGAAGGCGGCGGCAATTTTGCCACGACGATTATCCTAGGATACCGTCCCGGCCCAAGGGGGCCGGGACATATCCGCAAGGGATACCGTCCCCGCTTCCAGCGGGGACATAAAGTGGTCGTAGCCGCGGGTTGCGGGTGTGATGACGGTGCCGCCATCGTCGCACAGGACCAGCTCGCCGGGCCGGCCGGCCACGATATCGCCAATGCGGGTCAGCCGCAACCCGAGCCTGGTGCCCAGGGCCGCGACCTCGCCGTCGGACGCCGCCGGCACGGTGAATAGCAGTTCGTAGTCGTCGCCTCCGGCCAGCAGGCAGTCACGTTCCAGTCCTGCGGCGGGCAGATCGGCGATGTGCAGCCGTGCGCCGAGTGCCGACTGTTCGAGGATATGTCCGAGATCGGCCAGCAGCCCGTCGGAAACATCGATGGCGGCACTGGCGATGCCGTGCAGCGCCAGTCCCAGTGCGACCCGTGGCTGGGGTTTATGCAGCGCAGCGAGACATTCCGTGAGCGCCGGCTCGATCAGCGTGGTGCGCCCCTGCAGGTGAGCCAGTCCCAGCGCTGCCCGGCCGGGCCTGCCGGACACCCAGATCGAATCGCCGGCTTTCGCGCCGTCGCGGCGCAGCGCGCGTCCGGCCGGAACTTCACCGAGAATCGTGACGCAGAAGGCGCGCGGTCCGCGCGTGGTGTCGCCGCCGATCAGGTCGACGCCGTAGCTGGCCGCGCAGTCGAAGAAACCGCGGGCGAAGGCCTCGATCCAGTCAACAGTCGGCGCTGGCAGCACGGCGGCAAGCAGCGCCCAGCGCGGCTGTGCACCCATCGCCGCCATATCCGAGACATTCACGGCAAGGGATTTCCAGCCCAGCGCTTCGGCATCGGTGTCGGCTAAGAAATGCGTGCCTTCGACCAGCAGATCGGTGGAGATGACCAACTCCTGGCCGGGCGTCGGGGCGATCAGCGCGCCATCGTCGCCAACGCCGAGCGTCGTGTGGGATGTGCCGCGCGTGAAGTAACGCGCGATGATTTCGAATTCCGACGGCACTGAATCAGGGCTTCCGTAGCTCCGCAGCCCGCAGCACTGGAGCCAGTTTGTCGAGCACGCCGTTCACGAATTTGTGACCGTCGGTGCCGCCAAACGTCTTGGCCAGCTCGATGGCTTCGTTGATGATCACGCGGTAGGGGGTTTCAGGATGCAAGCGCAGTTCGCAGGCTCCCAGCAACAGGATGCAGCGCTCGATGGGCGAGACTTCGTCCCAGGTACGGTCGATATGCGGGGCGAGATCGAGCTTGAGCGCTTCGGCGTTTTGCCGCGCCTCGTCAAGCAGGGTGCCGTAGAGTTCGCGGTCGGCCTTGTCAAAGCCGGGGACGCCCTCCGCCTGCACCTGGATTGCCGCCGCATCCTGATCGCCTACCTGCCACTGGTAGAGTCCCTGGATAACGAATTCGCGGGCGCGCCGCCGCGGTGATTTGCTGCTGGCCACTACTTGATGGCTTTCAGCAGGTTCGCCATTTCGATCGCCGCCTGCGCGGCTTCCGCGCCCTTTTGCACCATGCGAACCAGGGCCTGGTCGTCATTCTCGGTGGTCAGCACCGCGTTGGCAATCGGAATGCCGGCGTTCAACTGCACGTCAGTGATGCCGCGCGCCGACTCGTTGGACACGATCTCGAAATGATAGGTCTCGCCGCGGATGACGGCGCCCAGCGCCACCAGTGCGTCGAAGCGGCCGCTTTGGGCCATGACCTGCAGTGTCAGGGGCAATTCCAGCGCACCGGGCACCGTGGCGAACGTGATGTCGGTGTCGGCCACACCCAGGCGCGTCAACTCGGCCAGGCAGCCCGAACGCAGTCCTTCGCCGATCTCTTCATTGAAGCGGCTTTGCACGACGCCGACGCGCAGGCCGTGGCCGGCCAGATCGGGTTCCAACTCGCGGATGCTCATGGCGTTTTTTCTCCTGCCGGAGTGAAGTAGCCGGTGATTTCAAGACCGAAGCCGGCCATGCTCGGCATCTTCCTCGGGCTGGCCATCAGGCGCATTTTTCCGACGCCTACTTCGCGCAGTATCTGGGCCCCGATGCCATAGATGCGCGGATCCCATTTTTGCGCCGGACGCGTCGCCCGGTCGTCGTTCAGAGCCGTCAGCAAGGCGTTGCCGGGTTCCGCGCGATGCAGCAGGACCAGCACACCGCAGCCCTGTTGCGCAATCGAGCGCAGGGCAAAATCGATGCCGTAGGTATGGCGGCTGCTCTTCTGGTCGAGGAAGTCGAGCACGCAGATCGAGTCATGGACCCGCACCAATGTCTCCTGTGCGGCGATAATCTCGCCGCAGGACAGCGCCAGATGCACGTCGCCGCTGCTGCGGTCGGCAAAGGCGCGCAGACGGAAAGTGCCCTGCGCGCATTCGACGTTCTTGTCGGCGACGCACTCGATCAGCTTTTCGGTTTCCGAACGGTAGTGAATCAGGTCGCGGATGGTGCCGATCTTGAGCTTGTGCTCGGCGGCGAATTCAAGCAGATCCGGTAGCCGCGCCATGGTGCCGTCTTCCTTGAGAATCTCGCAGATCACCGCGGCTGGCGTGCATTCGGCCAACTGGGCGAAGTCACAGCCGGCTTCGGTGTGGCCGGCGCGCACCAGCACGCCGCCGTTCTGCGCCATCAGCGGGAAGATGTGTCCGGGCTGGACAATGTCGGCCGCGGTGGCGTTCTTCGCCACGGCGGCCTGCACCGTACGCGAGCGATCCTGCGCCGAGATGCCGGTGGTGACGCCCTCCGCGGCTTCGATCGAGACGGTGAATGCAGTGCCATGCTGCGCCTTGTTGTCGCGCACCATCAAGGGCAGGTCGAGCTGGCGGCAGCGGGCTTCGGTCAGCGTCAGGCAGATCAGCCCGCGCCCCCACTTGGCCATGAAATTGATGGCTTCCGGCGTCACGTGGTCGGCTGCAAGCACCAGATCGCCTTCGTTTTCGCGGTCTTCCTCATCGACCAGGATCACCATGCGACCGGCGCGCATGTCGGCGACGATATCGAGAACGGGGCTGATGCTCATGACTGATGTACCAAACTTGGGAAGGCGCGCATTATACGCCGTGCCCGCCGCCAGCATCCGCTCGACGTAGCGGGCGATCAGGTCGATCACCAGATTCACCCGGCTGCCGGATTCGAGGTGCCGCAGCGTCGTCACCTCTACGGTATGCGGAATCA
>JANXRC010000177.1 GCA_025353195.1 Rhodocyclaceae bacterium | reverse complement strand
GCGGCGTCAGTAGATCGAAATCGAAGTTCTGTTCGATGAGGCTCAGCGGCTGCCCGCTCACCGCGCGCAGCAGTGCGGTTTCAGGCCGCATCTGCGCCGCCACTTCGCGCAGGGAAAGGCGCGTCAGGCCGGCCGCGAGATCGACCCGGCGGCGTTCCTTGACCAGCGCCAGATCGTCGTTATACACGGTCACTGCCACGGCTTCGCGCTCGGCCGCGGTGGACGTGACATCGCGTACCGGCTCGGCGGCCTGGACCATGCCCGCGACAAGAAAAACTCCAACACCCAGGACGCTTCTTTGCATGACATTCTCCTTGCCGATCGATGGCGCAACGATAGCATGCCCGCCGCGGCGGTATGATTGCACCGGACTCTCCACCCCAAAGGAAAGACACACATGTACAAGCTGCCTGCCATGCTGCTGCTGGCCCTTTCCCTGCCCGCGTTTGCCGCGCTCGAAGTGGGCGACGTCAAGTTCGACGACAAGGCAAAAGTCGGCGCCGGCGACACGGTGATCAACGGCGCCGGGATGCGCGGCATACTGTTCCTCAAGGGCTACGCCATGGCCTTGTACCTGCCGCAGAAGGCCACCGCGACCGCGGACGTGTTGGCCATGAAAGGCGCCAAGCGCATTCGTATCGTCCTGTTGCGCGACGCGTCAGGCGAAACCTTCGCCGGCTCCCTGGTCAGAGGTATGCAGAAGAACCACAGCGAGCAGGAAATGGTTCCGTTGAACTCCCGGATCGAAGCATTCAAGGCCACCATGCTTGGCATCGGCACCGCAGCCAGGGGTGCCGCGGTCGATCTCGACTGGCTGCCCGACGTCAGTGGTGGCGTGACGCGCCTGACAATCAACGGCGACAAGAAAGGCGAGGACGTGGCGGGTGAAGACTTCTACCGCGCCCTGCTGAAAATCTGGCTCGGCGACAAGCCGATCCAGGACGACCTCAAGGAACGCCTGCTGGGCAGGCCGGCCTCCTGATGGCCGCGCTGTCTCACCTCAGGATCCTCGACCTGTCGCGCGTTCTTGCAGGGCCCTGGGCCTCGCAGTTGCTGGGCGATCTCGGCGCCGATGTGATCAAGGTCGAGCGCCCGGGAGAAGACGGTCGCGGCGGCGACGACACGCGCGGCTGGGGGCCGCCATGGCTGGCCGATGGCGCGGGCCAGCCGACCAGCGACGCCGCCTACTTCCTGTGCACCAACCGCAACAAGCGCTCGCTGACCGTCGACATCACGCAGCCGGCGGGCCAGGCCATCGTGCGCGAACTTGCCGCGCAATCGGACGTGGTTCTGGAGAACTTCAAGGTCGGCGGCCTCAAAGCCTACGGCCTCGACTACGCGAGCCTGGCGGCAATCAACCCGAAGCTGGTGTATTGCTCGATCACCGGCTTCGGCCAGGACGGCCCGTACGCCGCGCGCGCCGGCTACGATTTCCTGATCCAGGGCATGGGCGGCCTGATGAGCGTCACCGGACGCGCCGACGACGAGGAAGGCGCCGGCCCGCAGAAAGTCGGCGTGGCGCTGACCGACATCCTCACCGGCCTCTACGCCACGGTCGCCATCCAGGCCGCGCTGGCGCATCGCGACAAGACCGGCCAGGGCCAGCACATCGACCTGGCTCTGCTCGACGTGCAGGTCGCCTGCCTGGCCAACCAGGCGATGAACTATCTGGTCTCGGGCAAGGCGCCGCGGCGCATGGGCAACGGCCATCCCAACATCGTGCCCTATCAGGACTTCCCCACGGCGGACGGCGGCATGATCCTGGCCATCGGCAACGACGGCCAGTTCGCGCGCTTCTGCGAGATCGCCGGCCATACCGAATGGATCAGCGACGAGCGCTTCGCCACCAACGCGGCGCGGGTCCGGCACCGTGCCGCATTGCTGCCGCTGCTGCGCCAGGCCACGGTGATGAAGACCACCGGCGAATGGATCGCCCTGCTCGAAAATGCCGCCGTGCCTTGCGGCCCGATCAACGACCTGGCCGGCGTATTCGCCGACCCGCAGGTGGTGCATCGCGGCCTCCATGTCGAATTGCCGCATGCCGCGGGTGGCCGCGCACCGCAGGTGGCCAATCCGATCCGGTTCTCGGCCACGCCGATCGACTATCGCCTGGCGCCACCGCTGCTCGGGCAGGATACCGAGGCCGTATTGCGCGAATTGGGTCGCAGCGCGGAAGACATCGCGGCACTGCGCGCAGCGGGAGTGGTCTAGGCGTACTTGGGGAACCGAGGAGTACGCTGCCGCGGGTCACCCGCTCAAGCACGCGTCCCGGCCCGCCCCGCGTCTTTCGCGGCGCGCTTCTCGTCGGTGATGTCCTCGTACATCCCCAGCACTCCGATGATCTCGTCTTCCTGGTTCCTGAGCGCAACCACCGACCTGCGCAGCTGCCTCAGCTCGCCCGTCGGCGTCGTCTGCGCTGTTTCGAAGGACAGCCTGGCGGCGCCGGATTCCATGACCGCCAGGTCGATAGAACGATAAGACGGCGCCTGGGCGGCCCAGGCCAGCTGATAATCGTCTTTGCCAATTACATCCTCCGGTTGCGCCATCCCGGCATCCTTGGCAAAAGCCTCATTGCAGCCCAGATAGCGCAGGGTCCGATCCTTCCAGAAAACCCTTACCGGTACGGTGTCGATAACGGCGCGGAAGAGATTTCTCGATTCGGCAATCTCTGCTTGCGCGGCGCGACGGTCGGTAATGTCGCGGGCGTAGCCGACCATGCCAATGACCTTCCCATCAATCAGCACGGCCGACTTGCTGGTCTCGCACCATCGCCACCGTCCGCCCATTTCGATCAACTCCTCGACCGGTTTGCTGGAGCTGCTGGTGAACACAGCCAGGCCATGCGAACGGTACTTTCCCGCGAGGTTTGAAACAGCGATATCCAGATCGGTCTGCCCACCACGGTTTCGGAAGACGGCCAGCCAAAGCCGTCGAGAAAAGCCTGATTCACGGCGAGATAGCGGCCCTGTTCATCCTTGAGCCAGACCATGAACGGAAAATTGTCGAGCAGCGCTCGCAGGAAACCTTCACGCTTTTCGGCGGCCTGAAGGTTCAACTTGACCTCGCTGTTCAATCGCCGCACTTCAGCGTAGCGCTCGCGGAACAATTTCAGCAGATACACGGTCAATACGGCGCTGATGATCAGCACCATTACGTGCACGAACGCCACCATGACGGGGGACAGGGACAAGCTGACGCTCATCAGACCGCTCTGTTCGCCCACCGCCAATGCAACCGTGGCGACAATGCTGGCGCCGAGCAGACCGAGGCAATACCGGATTCCGAGGGTCCATCCGGCGACGATCAATATGACCGGATAGACCACCAGGATCGAGGTGCGGACTCCTTCGCTGACCAACCCTGCCGCAGTGACGACCAGCCAGCCGCCGACGGCGAGCAGCCGCAGTGCCGGAACCGCGCCGTGGTAGCGATACATCACTTGTGCCGTGGCGGCGAGAATCGCGACGCCAGTCGTGACGAAGACACGTCCCGGCGCCTGTATCGGCGAGGCCAGCATGAGCAGCATGAAAATCACCGCGCCGGCCAGGATCACCCAGATGACGATGCTCAGCAAGGAATTGCGTTCGCCGAGCAGCAAGGCCGGAAAGTCGTCCGTTGTGTCCTTGTCGGACGACAAGAGTTCGCGAATCATGTCCTTCATCGGGTCACTCTACCGGTTACCTTGTCTCCCACGGCCCATGAACAACGCAGGTACGCGGCCGATGCTACGCTTGCGTAATTGCGAGTGTCAATGCCAGCTTGTGCGGTATTGCACGCTTGAAGCGAAAATTCATCGGGCGCGCCATGCACGCCGCAGGAGTCGTGCAGCCGGAACAGGTGCCTAATACCAGCCGACCACAATCTCGATCCGGACGACAGGCAGTCGAGCGGAGAGGAGCTCACGGGGAAACTGATGGCGGAAGGTCGACGGCAGGGCCTTGGGCGAATCATTGGACAAACCCATGGCATGGGTCAGTTCTTCGGCCACGCAGGACGCCAATTCCCCGTGAGCCCGCGCCGAATCAACCGGGATCATCGCCACCGCTTACTACGTCCCTGGCGTTCCGCGGGTCCGCTTCAGGATTCCAGCACGCGCAACTCGGCGTTGGTGTAGCGCAGCCGGCTTGCGAGGACGCTGGCGATGCCCTCCATGAGTTTGAGCGCCAGCTTCTTGTGCTCTTCGGCGAAGGCGTCGAAGGCTCG
>JANXRC010000173.1 GCA_025353195.1 Rhodocyclaceae bacterium | reverse complement strand
TTCTTGTAGTCGTGGAACTCGTAGCTGATGCCATTGGACTCGCACCAGGAAAATGCCTTCTTCATGGTGTCGCAATTCTTGATGCCGTATATTTTTACCATTGAAACGCTCGGGGCGAAATCGTGAAGGGGAGAGCCGAATGATAGCAAACGCGGCATAATCCACCGCCATGAGTACCCCCCTTCGCAGCGAGGCGCAGCAGCGCGCCGACCAGATTGGAATCTTTCAGACGGAGCTGGGCCGCCTCGAAGCCGAGGGCGTGTTGCGGCTCGATCCAGCCCAGCGGCAGGCGCTGCAGGAACATCACGCCACCCTGCTGGCCGGTTTTGCAAGTCGCTTCGATATCGACCGCGACATGCAGGCCAGGCAGTTGTCGCTGGGCATGCGGGTGGCGTCGTTCCTCGGCGCACTGGCGCTGGCGGCCAGCGTGTTCTTCCTCTTCTACCAGTTCTGGGGGCGCTTCGACGAGACCGCCCAGGTCGCGATCCTGCTCGGTGCTGCGCTCGGCAGCATGGGGCTGACGGTGTGGATCCAGACGCGCGACGTGTCGGGCTATTTCACCAAGCTGGCGGCGATGGTGGCCTTCGCCTGCTTCGTGCTCAATCTGACCATGCTCGGCCAGATCTTCAACATCACGCCCACCGACCGCGCCCTGATCCCATGGGCGGTGCTGGCCTTCCTGCTGGCCTATGCCTGCGATCTGCGCCTGTTGCTGGCGGCGGGCATCTGCTGCGTGATCGCCTTCGTCGCCGCCCGTGTTGGAGAATGGGGTGGCATCTACTGGCTGAATACCGGCGAGCGCCCGGAGAATTTCTTTCCCGTCGCGGCACTGCTGTTCGCCGTGCCGGCTCTGGTCGAACACCGGCGCATGAGCGGCTTCGCGTCGATCTATCGGATCTTCGGCCTGCTTTGCCTGCTGGTGCCGATGCTGGTGCTCGGCCATTGGGGTTACGGCAGCTATCTCGCCGGTTATGAGGGGTTTGAAACCAGAACCATCGAAGGCGGCTACGAGCTGGCCGGCTTTGTCGCCAGCGGCTTGGCGATCTGGGTCGGCGCGCGTCGGCAATGGCCGGACACGGTCAACACCGGCATTACCTTTTTCGTCATCTTTCTCTACACCAAGTTTTTCGACTGGTGGTGGCAGATCATGCCGAAGTACCTGTTCTTCCTGGTGCTCGGTCTCGCCGCGATCCTGATTCTGCTGGTGCTGAAGCGTTTGCGCCGGATGGGTCCCGGCGCAGGGGAGGGCATGCCGTGAAGCTGACACCGTGGAAGACGATGGCGGCCGGCGCGCTGCTGATCCTGCTGGCCAACGCCGCGGCGCTCATCGGCGTCTACCTGAATCGCAGCGGCGAGGCCGACAGCCGCCTCACGCTGTCCCAGCGCGAGCTGACCATGCCTTGGGGCTGGGGGATGGCGAAGGAGAATAGCGGCCTGGCACTGGGATTGAGTTGGCGCGTCGCCGATGCCAACGTCGGCGATTACTACGGAGGCTACGGCAACAGTGGCGGTACGCCGGAATGGCTCGATGCCGAGCGCATGGCAGCACTGGGTTTCGACACGGCGACGATGGCGGAAGACAATGCGGGCCGGCGCCGCGGCGAACGGCAGCTGCCGCGCGAAATTCTGCTGGTGCTGGAACTCGCTGGCCCGGCCTGGCAGCAGGCGCAGGAACGGGCGCGGCAGAACGCGGCCCGCCACGAAGCCGCACGACTGGCGAATGCCGACAGCAAGGAGTTCGCCGAAAAGGCCAAACGTGCCCAGGAGCAGCTGAACCGCGAGGAGAACTTCAGCAGCCGCCTCTTCGCCATCGATGCCGGGCTCGACCGCGCCGCCCTGCGCGCCAGATACCCGGACCGCAGCCGCTACCTGATCCTCAAGGGCACGCTGCGTCCGCGGCTGGTGACTTACGAGAAGAAGACGCGGCTCTCCGGCTATGTCAGCGCCCTCGCCGTGACGCAGATCAATGTCCCGCACGCCCTGCGTCCATTGCTGGAGCCGGCGCTGCGCACACCCAGGCGCATGGCGGATGATGCCGGCGCGCACTTCGAAGCGACGCTGGCGGTCGGTCAGCGCCTGGAACCGTGGCTCGAATCGGTGCTGGTGACACGGTGAGCGGGCCTCGAAATGGGGCGGACTCGTCCCAAACACGGCATAATCGTTCGCCATGAATACATCCTTCTTGCTGCGCCGGGTTTTGCCGGCTGCAATCGTTGTCGCCCTCATTGCCGGCGCCTTTGTTTGGACCACGCGCGCCAAGCCGGTGGTGGTGGTGCTGAAGACCGTTGATCGTGGCAATGTCGAAGCCTCCGTCGTCAATACCCGCGCCGGCACGGTCGAAGCCTGCCAGCGCACCAAGGTGTCCACCATCATGGGCGGC
>JANXRC010000151.1 GCA_025353195.1 Rhodocyclaceae bacterium | reverse complement strand
GCGAAACGCTCGATCACGCGATCGACAGCACCTTCGTCTGAGAGTCGGCGCCGGTGATACGGCGCGATAGATCATGGCCACCGGATTCCGACCTGTCACCGATGCCCGCCAGCGGCAGATGCTGCACCCGCAGGTGCAGGCCTGGTGGGTGGCGCTCGATTGCGGCTTGGCGCCGGTCGCCGATGTCTTCGAGGAATGCGTTTACGAGGCGCTGACCAGCTTCAGCAATCCGCAGATGGAGGCCTACATCGAGGCGGCGCGCTTCATCGGCAAGCTCGGCCGCGGCTCTGAGCCGCTGCTGGCCTTCCTCGAGGAGTGGCCGTCAGTGGCCGCCGCCGTCGGCGGCGATCAGGAACGCATTCTGCCGGAGGTCATGGCCGCCATCCGCACCATGCAGAAGTCGCCCAACAGCAGTTCCATCACGCCCTTCTTGCAAACCCTTGCCGCGGTGGCGCGGTGCTGGCCGTCGGCCGACCAGTTGCGCGTTTATATTGACGTCGCGCTGGACCTGATGGCGCGCACCTCTGGCTCGATCCATGGCCACCACACCACCTTCCCCAGCCCCGGCCTGCCCGAGTTGTTCCGCCAGGCGCCGCATCTGGCCAGCCTGGTGTCGACCGCAGGCCTGAGGAACTGGGCCGAGTACGGCATCCGCAACTACGCCGATCATCCGGAGCGTCAGGAAGACTATTTCCGGCTGCAATCGGCGGACAGCCGCGCCGTGCTGCAGCGCGAGCGCCACGGCACGCTGTTCGCCGACGTCGAAAGAAAGCTCGATCTCTACCTGCGCGCGCTGTGGCGCGACAGCGATCCGCTGGTGCCTTACTCCACCGCCTTCGACGAACTGCGCAAGCCGATTCCCTACTACGACAAGCTGGGTTTGCGCGTGCCGGATGTGTTCGATGATTTTCACGGTCCCGGTGGATCGGTGAGCGGCCTCGACCGCTACCGTGCCGTGCTGGCCCACATGGTCGGCCACCGCCGCTGGAGCCGGGCGCAGATTGCCGACAACTGGAGTCCCTTCCAGCGCATGGCGGTGGAGTTTTTCGAGGACTGCCGCATCGAGACCCTGCTGATCCGCGAATATCCGGGCTTGCGCCGCATCTTCCTCGCCCTGCATCCGCAGCCGCGGCAGGATGCCTGCGATCCGGAGACCACGTCGTGCCTGCGCCACCGCCTGGCAATGATCTCGCGTGCGCTTCTCGATCCCGGGCACGGCTATACCGATACGGTGCTGCTGGACTTCGTGCAGCGCTTCCACGCGGCGCTTGCCGTCGGCGAATCCAGTACCGGGGAGATCGCCGAGCTGGCGCTGGCCTATGTGACCCGGACCCGCCGCCAGAGCGATCAGCTGGCCAAGCTGCATTTCGCCGACACCGTCATCGACTACCGCGACGACAATCGCCAGCTGTGGCAATTCATCGAACAGGGGGATGAGGAAGACGCCTTCGACCAGGAGCGCAAGCTCGAACCGGGCGAAGAACTGAAGGGCCTGCCGCCTCGGCATTATCCGGAGTGGGACAGCCAGAGCCAGACCTACCGCCCCGATTGGGTCAGCGTCTACGAAGCCCTGCATCCGTCGGCTGATGCCGCCGACATCGACCGCCTGCTGCAAAAACATGCCGTGCTGGCCAAGCGCCTCAAGCGACTGCTCGACCTGCTCAAGCCGCAGGACCGGGTGCGCATCCGCTATCAGGAGGACGGCAGCGACCTCGACCTGGATACCGCGCTGCGCTCGCTGATCGACTTCAAGAGCGGCAGCACGCCGGACCCGCGCATCAACATGAGCCACCGCACCGATGGCCGCGACATCACCGTGCTACTGCTGCTCGACCTCTCGGAATCGCTGAACCAGGAAGTCGGTGCCGGCGGCACGGCGGGACAGACGATTCTCGAACTCAGCCAGGAGGCCGTTTCCCTGCTGGCCTGGGCCATCGACTGCCTCGGCGACTCCTGCGCCATTGCCGGCTTCCATTCCAACACGCGCCACGAGGTGCGTTACCAGCACATCAAGGGCTTTTCGGAACGCTGGGACGACACCGTCAAGGCGCGGCTGGCGGCGATGGAGGCAGGATGGTCCACCCGCATGGGCGCCGCGCTGCGTCACGCCGGCCACTACCTGGCTCAGCGCAAGGCCGACAAGAAAATCCTGTTGTTGCTGACCGACGGCGAACCGGCCGACATCGACGTCAGCGAGCCCGGCCACCTGCGCGCCGACGCCCGCAAGGCGGTAGAGGAACTCGCCGCCAAGGGCGTGACGACATTCTGTCTGAGCCTCGATCCCAAGGCCGATGAATATGTGCAGGACATATTCGGCAAGCGCTGGCGCGTGCTGGATCGCATCGAGCGCCTGCCGGAAACGCTGCCGAGCCTGTACCTGGAGCTGACCCGCTGAAGGATTGCCGGGGCTTGCCTCGGCAAGAAGCTGCCCGGGAAAAGCGCCCCGCTGTCCCTTCGAGACAACCCTGCGCCCATCCAGGCTGGGCCCCCGATCGCCGTATCGCCATCCGCTACGGCGAGGAGAGCGTTTCTTGCTCGACCGCCCTGTAGCGCAGTTGTCTCATCCGCGCCGGTTTGCCCTTTTTGACTCTTGAAACCGAAATCAATTAGCCTTCACTGCCAATACCGGGCAGGGAACCGAAAGCAGAATTTCCTGGGCCACACTGCCCAGAAAAAGCTTTCCTACCGGTGTGCGTTTGCGCAGGCCGATAATAAGCAGAGAGACCTGCAGCGAGTCGACCATTTCTTCGATTTCCTCGATGGCACTCTTGCCTCGCACAAACTGCTTGAATGTAGCGTCGATCCCAGATTCCGACAGCAACTTTTCGACGCGCTCAACATCTCGAGTATCGGCCAGCGATGGATCGTCCCTACTGCCACCCGGACTGGCGTTAACCACCACCAGACGTTCCTTGCGCCGACCAGCTATTTCTATGCCTTTATCCAGAGCGGCCTGCCCTTCCGGGCGCGGCGCATAGGCTACAAGTATGGTCACGGCTACTCTCCCTGTTTGTGACAAACGGAATGGTAAGCATGGTAGGTCATTGAAACAAGCCCTATCAACTCAATAGGGCGCGACATGCTGCCCGACCCTCCCGCGAGACAATAAAAAAGACAGCCGCACCGCGGGTGAGCTTGGCCTTTCTTGACGCTGCAACCGGAATTACTTGGCGCCGGCGAGAATCCAGTTGACCAGCGTCTTGATATCCTCGTCCTTGACCGCAACGTTCGGCGGCATTGGAATCGGGCCCCAAACGCCCTTGCCACCTGCCTTGACCTTGGCAACCAGCATTGCTTCATCGCTGGCCTTGTACTTCTTGGCAATGTCCTGATAGGCGGGCCCGATCAGTTTCTTGTCGATAGCGTGGCAGGCCAGGCAACCGCTCTTGGCGGCGAGGTCCTTGTTGGCTAATGCCGGGGCCGAAGCCATAGGTGCCGTAGCGGCCGCCGGGTTAGCAGCTGGAGCAGGCATAGGTGAAGCAGCCGGAGCAGCGGAAGCAGCCGGTGCAGCGGAGGCAGCCGGAGCAGCGGAAGTAGCCGCAACCGCGGCAGCAGGTGCCGCCGCTACCGGAGCACCAGCCGCTGGAGCAGGAGTCGGCGCTGCCTGGACCGGCGGCGGGGGCGGTGCTTCCTTGCCGCAGCCCATCAGGGCGACAGCGACTATCAGGGCAAGCGAAAGGGCTTTGGTCCGCACGTTCATGGCAATGCTCCGTTCAAGGCGAGAAATGGCGGGATGGCAGATCGGACGACAAATCAGCCGGGGAGAACTTTCCTGCTGCAATGGACTTACCAATGCTACCCCACTGTCACCTTGCTGCCGAACGACCTCAATCCGGCAATTCAAGCGACGTCCGCGTTTGGCCGCGAGTTGCCCTTGACTGAAAGTCGGTGCTGATGAAGCAACTGCGCTGCAAGGCGGTCGAGCAAAAAACGCTCTCAGCGCCGCAGCGGATGGCGGAACGGCTCGGAAACGCTACTCGGTGCGAATCCAGGTCTGGGTGCGACCGAAAAACAGGATGGAGCCGCGCATTTCGAGCTTTTTGCCGCCGTCGATAACCGTTACCTTGGCGTTGTAGACCTTGCCGTTGTTCGGATCGAGTATCTTGCCGCTGCCGTAAACGTTGTCGCCGTCCTTCTTCAGGTCGCTCAGGATGGTCATGCCGATCACCGGCTTGCCTTTGCGCGGATCGTCGCTGGCGCATTCGTCGCA
>JANXRC010000095.1 GCA_025353195.1 Rhodocyclaceae bacterium | reverse complement strand
AAGCTGAATATCGTGATCCGTGGTTGATCTGGACGGTATGCGGTGGGAATCACTGCAATGCTGCTGTTGCCAGTCCTTCATCGCCACCGTTCCATGACCTTCGGCGAAGGGTGCTGCGTCCGCTAAGATTCGGCAATGAATCCAGCTTTCAATTCACGAAACCAGCCCGCGGCAAAAAGTTGGAAACGCACGATGCGTGATGCCGGCTTGGTCACCGCACAAGAAGTCGGCGCTGGTGCTACGGCGTGAGCGATCGACAGAACTTTCCGCCAGCAGTCCTGGCGTGGTCGGTCTGGGGCCTCGGCGCCCTGCTCTACCTGATCGGCTTCTACCAGCGCGTCGCGCCGGCGGTGATCACCGACCGGCTGATGACGGAGTTCGCCATTGGCGGCGCGGCACTGGGCAATCTCTCGGCCTTCTATTTCTATTCCTATGTCGCGATGCAGATTCCCACAGGGATGATCGCCGACCGCTGGGGACCGCGTCGGCTGCTCACCGCCGGGGCGGGCATGGCGGCGCTGGGCACGGCCCTGTTCGCGTTTGCGCCGGACATCCATTGGGCCGGCATCGGACGCCTGCTGATCGGCGCTTCGGTGGCGGTCGCCTTCGTCTCCATGCTCAAGCTGGCGAGTCACTGGTTTGCACCGAAACACTATGCGCTGGCGTCGGGCATGGCGCTGCTGATGGGCGTTGTCGGCGGAGTGGTGGCGGGCGTGCCCTTGCGCTTCGCGGTCGAGGCATTTGGCTGGCGTCCGGTGATGGCGTTTTCGGCAGCGCTGACGGCCATCCTGTGCGTTGCCACATGGCTGCGGGTGCGCGATGACCCGGTCGAACGCGGCTACGCCAGCCACTTTCAGGGCGCCCATCATTCCGCGGCTCCGACGCCCGTGCTGCGCGGCCTGATGGAAGTATTGTCCTATCGCAACATCTGGATCCTGACCGCGGTACCGATCGGCTTCACCGGTATCGTGCTGACCTTCGCCGGACTCTGGGGCGTGCCCTACCTGCGGCAGGTACATGGGCTGGACCCGAAAATGGCGGCCGCCATCACGTCGACCCTGCTGGTCTCATGGGCGCTGGGCGGACCGCTGCTGGCAAGCTGGTCGGAACGCATGGGCAGGCGCAAACCCCTGTATCTGATCGCCTCGGGCGTGGGTCTGCTGTGCTGGGCGGCGATCATCTTCCTGCCGCTGCCGTTGTGGTTGCTGGTGGCGCTGATGATTCCGGCCGGCTTCGCTTCGGGCAACATCATCATCGGCTTTGCCTGGGCCAAGGAATCGGTGCCGCTGCGCGTGGTCGGCACGGCCTCGGGCGTGTGCAACATGGGGCCGCTGCTGGGCGGGATGTTGCTGCAGCCGGCGGTGGGCTGGATGCTCGACCGGCGCTGGAACGGTGCGATCGAAGCGGGTGCCCGGGTGTACGATGCGGCTGCGTACGAGGCCGGTTTTGCGCTGATGTTCGGCACCGTGGCGGTCGCCGCCATCATCCTGAGCTTTGCCCGTGAAAGTTATTGTCGGCAAATGCACGAATGAAGTTTGTCGCAGGAGTTTCTTTCTCATGACCCCAACCATCCTTTGCCAGCGCGACGGCGACATCGCGACGGTCATCCTCTTCAATCCCGACAAGCTCAATGCGCTGAATGCGGCCATGTGGCAGCGGCTGCGCGAAGTCATGGGCGAACTGGCCGCTGACAGCTCGCTGCGCTGCGTCATCGTGCAGGGCGAAGGTGGCGCCTTTGCCGCCGGCGGTGACCTCGACGAATTTCGTACCGCGCGTGCCACGGTCGATCTTGCGCTGGCCTACCACGAGCGGGTCGGTAAGGCGCTGGTCGCCATCGAGTCCTGCCCGCATCCGACCGTCGCCGCCATCCTCGGTCCCTGCGTCGGCGGCGGCCTGGAAATTGCCTGTGCCTGCGATCTGCGCATCGCCGGTGAAAGTGCCAGGTTCGGCGCGCCGATCATGAAGCTGGGCTTCTCGATGTACCCCGGCGAACTGACTGGCTTGCTCAGGCTTGCCGGCGCCGCGGTGGCGAATGAAATCCTGCTCGAAGGACGGCTGTTGAGCGCAGCCGAGGCTTATGCCAAGGGATTATTGACGCGCGTAGTGGCGGACGGCGAAGCGCTGCGGGAGGCGCAGGCGACCGCCGCGCGCATCGCCGCCGGCGCGCCGCTGGTGGCGCGCTGGCACAAGCAGTGGATCGCCCGGCTGATGCAGGATCGTGCGCTGAGCATGGAGGAAAAGCGCGCGTCTTTCGCTTTTCTCGGCACCGAGGATTACGCGGAAGGGCTGGCAGCCTTTACGGCAAAACGCCCGCCGCAGTTCAAGGGCCGCTGAGCATCCGTGGCCCGCCCGCCGCGCAGCGCGGGGGCTTTCGCCGAAGTTGAATATCTGGTCTGATGGGTGCCTTCCCTGAATCGAACGACACTGACGCCATGGAACCAAACCTCAGCGACATCGGTCATGTCATACAGTTAGCGGTTGCTCCGGTGTTTCTGCTGACCGCGATCGCCACCCTGATCAACGCGCTGAACGCCCGGCTGGGCCGCGCCGTTGATCGCCGGCGAGTGGTGCAGGATCGACTGCAGACGCGAACCGGCGACGAAGCGGAGGCGGCGGAGCAGGAAATCCGCTACCTTGTGCGTCGCAGCCGGCTGGTCTACTTCGCCATTTTTTGTGCCGTACTTTCGGCTCTGCTGGTGTGCCTGGTGGTTGCCGGCGCCTTTATGGGCGCGCTGCTCGGGGTCGATCTCGCCCGCACCGTGGCCACGCTCTTCATCGGCGCCATGCTGGCCATGATTGCGGCACTAGGCCTGTTCCTGCGTGAAGTCTATCTGGCCGTGCGCTCGGGCACGCACTTTCATCCTTGAGCGCGCGCCACGCATTCTCTACGGTCGCCCTGGCGCCGGTCTTGCTGTTGCAGGGACGTCATGTACGCCGCAGCGTGGCCTTGCTGCCCGAACCGATGGGCGCACGCGCAGGCGCCCGTGGCAGCGGGCCGCTGCTGCGCTTGCTGGTGGCCGGTGATTCCGCTGCCGCCGGGGTCGGTGCGCAGACGCAGGAGGAGGCACTGAGCGGATGCCTCGTCGCCGGACTGGCGGATTCCTTCCAGGTCAAATGGAAGCTGCTCGCCTTTGCCGGGGCGACGACCGCCGACCTGCTCGACCATCTGGAAAAGCTGCCGGCCGAAGATTTCGACGTGGTTGTCACCTCGCTGGGCGTGAACGACGTCACCGGCAGACGCTCGCTGAGCGACTGGCGCCGCGAGCAGGGGCAACTCATTGCGCTGCTCGAGAACAAGTTCCGTGCCCGCCACATACTGCTCAGCGGCCTGCCGCCGATGCACCGGTTTCCGGCACTGCCGCAGCCCCTGCGCTGGTACATTGGCAGTCGCGCGCAGGATTTCGACCGCGCACTGGCGAGCCTGGCCGATCGCCAAGCCCGCTGCGAATTCGTCAAGCTCGGTTATGCGATGATGGAGCCGCAAGCCATGGCTGCAGACGGCTTCCATCCCGGCCCGGCGATCTATCGCTTGTGGGCGGGGGAACTGGTGCGCCGCATCGTTGTCCGCGTGCCGCAAATTCTTTCGGAGCAAATGCCATGATCGACCTCTACTACTGGACTACCCCCAACGGCCACAAGATGACGATGTTCCTCGAGGAAACGGGACTGCCTTACCGCATCGTGCCGATCAACATCGGCAAGGGCGAGCAGTTCGCGCCGGACTTCCTCGGGATCGCGCCCAACAACCGGATTCCGGCCATCGTCGATCACCAGCCCGCGGATGGCGGCGCGCCGCTGTCGCTGTTCGAATCGGGCGCGATTCTGCTGTATTTGGCAGACAAGAGCGGGCGCTTCATCGCGCCGGACCTGCGCGGGCGCAACGAAACCTTGCAGTGGCTGTTCTGGCAGATGGGCGGCCTCGGTCCGATGGCGGGGCAGAACCACCATTTCGCGCAGTACGCGCCGGAGAAGGTCCCGTATGCGATTGAACGCTACGTCAAGGAGACGGCGCGCCTGTATGCCGTCCTCAACAAGCGCCTGGCTGACCGCGAATTCATTGCCGGCAGCTATTCAATTGCGGATATGGCCTGTTACCCGTGGATCGTGCCGTACGAGCGGCAGGGACAGAATCTCGACGATTTTCCGCACCTCAAGCGCTGGTTTGGCGCGATTCGCCAGCGCCCGGCGACGCAACGCGCCTACGCTCTGGCGAAAGACATCAATCCGGCACCGGTGATGAGCGACGAAGCCAAGCGCGTCCTGTTCGGCCAGGATGCCAGCACGGTGCGCCCCGGCTGAACGGCTTAGCTCAGGAGCCCCTGCAGCATCTTGGTTGCCAGCAGCGCCAGAAAGCCGCCGAAGGCGCGCTTTAGCTGCTTGACCGGCAGCTTGTGCGCCAGCCGGGCGCCGACCGGCGCCATCAGGAAACTGACGGCGACGACGCCGACGAAGGCCGGCAGATAGACATAGCCGAGCGAGTAATCCGGCAGGCCCTGAGTCTTGAGGCCGCTGATGATGTAACCGACGGTGCCGGCGACGGCGATGGGAAAGCCGAGCGCCGCGGAAGTGCCGACGGCGTGGTGAATCACCACATTGCAATAGACCATGAAGGGTATCGAGAGGAAGCCGCCGCCGGCCGCAACCAGGCTCGAAACAATTCCGATCAGCGTGCCGGCGACGACCATGCCGAAGGTTCCCGGCAACTGGCTGTGGGGCTTCGGCTTGAAGTCGAGAATCATTTGCAGCGAGGCGTAATACACGATCGCGGTGAATACCATCGCCAGCGGCCGCGTCGGCACCCAGGTGGCGATGAAGGAGCCGGACAGCGTGCCGAGCACCAGTCCCGGAGCAAAACTTTTCACGATGTCCCAGCGCACGGCGCCATGCGCGTGATGGGCGCGCATGCTGGCAATCGAGGTAAATACGATGGTCGCCATCGAGGTGCCGAGCGCCAGGTGCATGCTGTGCTCGACCGGGAAGTCCTGCGCCGTGAACAGCATGAACAGCAGCGGCACTATGGTCAGCCCGCCGCCGACACCGAACAGGCCGGCGACGAAACCGGCGAAGACGCCCAGCAATGGATAAGCAAGCCACCAGATTGTCATGCCGTTTCCTTCATAAGTTTGGTGACGATGAATTTCCATTCCGCCGGGTCGACCGGGGTGATCGACAGGCGGTTGCCGCGCTGCAGGGCGCGCAGGTGGGCCAGTTCGGGATGCGCGCGCAACTGGTCGAGGCCGACCAGCCGGGTTTTCCTCACGATGCGGACATCGACGTTCACCCAGCGCGGATTCTCCGGCGTCGATTTCGGGTCGAAGTAGGGGCTTGCCGGATCGAACTGGGTGCGGTCCGGATACGCCAGCTGCGACACTTCGGCGATTCCGGCGATGCCCGGCTCGGGACATGACGAGTGATAGAAGAGGACGCCGTCGCCGACCTTCATCTGGTCCCGCATGAAGTTGCGCGCCTGATAGTTGCGCACTCCCCACCAGTCGACGGTCCGCTTCGGCATCGCCAGAACGTGGTCGATGCCTACTACCGCAGGTTCGGTCTTCATCAGCCAGTAACGCGTCATGCCGTTCGCCTCAAACAAACAGGGCGCGGAAGCCTCCGCGCCCTGCTGATCGATTCCCCCGCGAGTGCCGTTCGGCCGGCATCCTGAACCTGGGTTCAGAGGGGCCGCTTTCCTGCCGCTTCAGGTTCGCTCACTGGGAGCGATCACAACAGCGGCGTCTTTGGGCTACGGCCGATGCCAATCGGTATTGGTTCAAGGAATGTATGGCCTTGGCGAACACCGCAGGGGAAACCCGTGGAAGCCAAGCAACTCATTCGCGAATCAGCGGCGGAAATATTCAGAACAGCGGTCAGAACAACTGCTCGTGCTGCACCAGCGCTTCGTCGAGCTTGGCCTCGATGGAATTAATTCTACGCTGAATCGATTCGCTTTCAAGTGCGCTCGCCAGATGCGCCGGAGTGTCCTTCGCGGCAAGTAATTCGTGAGCCAGATTCAAGGCCGCCATGACCGCGAGGCGCTCGCTGCTGCCGAGGGTCTTGTCGCCAATTTCCTTCAGCCTGCCGTCGAGAAAGGCCACGGCGGCGAGCAGCGTCTCGCGCTCGGCCGGTTCGCAGGCAACGCGATATACCTTGCCCAGCAATTTGACTTCTAGGGTATGGCTCATTCTTCGGGCACCCGTGCCATCAGTGCTTCAAGGCGCTCGCGAGTGACGTCGATCTTCCTTGCCAGCGCGGCCTTTTCGGCCTCCAGCCCTGCCACGTGGGCACGCAGGGCCTGATTCTCGCTGCGCAGGCTGACGCACACGGCCAGTACTTGTTCGACCTTGTGCTCAAGGTGATCGAGGGAAACGCTCATGGGAGCAAGTTTCCGGGAAAAGTGTAATCAGGTCAAGCAACAAGCCGGGAAACTGAATGTGTTTTGGAAGGCGCCGTGGGTAATTAACCGCGGTCTGGCAAAATGGGCGCATGCCCAATGAAGCGTTCTCCCCGGCCAGGCTGCGCCGTGCGCTGGTGATCAAGCTGCGCCATCATGGCGATGTGCTGCTGGCTTCGCCGGTGATTTCCATGCTGAAGCGCGTTGCGCCCCGGTGCGAGGTGGATGCGCTGGTTTACGCCGATACCGCGCCGATGCTCGAAGGCCACCCGGCACTGGCGCAACTGCATCTGATCGACCGCAACTGGAAGCGCCAAGGGCTGTTGCAGCAGGCCGCCGCCGAGTGGAAGCTGATCGCCGAGTTGCGGGCGCGGCACTATGATTTTGTGGTGCACCTTTCGGTGCATATGCGCGGCGCCTGGCTGGTGCGTCTGCTGCGGCCGCGCTGGTCGGTAGCGCCAAAATTCCGCGACGGATTCTGGGCCAACAGCTTCACTCACCTCTATGCGGCGCAGTCGGACCCGCTGCGCCACACGGTGGAAACCAATCTCGACAGCCTGCGCGCGCTGGGGCTGGAGCCGACGGCAGCGGACAAGGGCGTGACGCTGGTGCCGGGGGCCAACGCCGAGCAGCGCGTCGCGCAATTACTGGCGCAGCATGGCTTGCAGGCGGGCGGCTTCGTCCATGTCCATCCGGCCTCGCGCTGGGCATTCAAATGCTGGCCTGCCGAACGCGTGGCGGCTCTATGCGATGCATTGGCCGCCAAGGGCTGGCCCATCGTGCTGAGCTCGGCGCCCGATGCGAACGAGAAGTCGCTGATTGCCGCCGTGTGCGCCGCACGCGACAAGAACGCCGCATCGCCAGCGCCGACTATCGACTTGTCGGGTCTGCTTTCGCTCAAGGAGCTCGCGGCCCTGACCGCGCAGGCAAGGCTGTTCGTCGGCGTCGATTCCGCACCGATGCACATGGCCGCCGCGATGGGCACGCCGGTGGCGGCCATCTTCGGCCCCTCCGGTGATCTGGAATGGGGGCCGTGGGGCGAAGGAAATCGTGTCGTCGCCTCGAATACGCATCCCTGCCGGCCCTGCGGCATGGCCGGCTGCAACGACAGCAAGGTCAGCGCCTGCCTGACTACGCTGCCGGTAGCGCAAGTGCTGGCCGCCTGCGAGGAGCTGTTGTGA
>JANXRC010000075.1 GCA_025353195.1 Rhodocyclaceae bacterium | reverse complement strand
GGCCGATCCACAGCACAAATGCGAGTCGGCCACTGCGGTCAGCGCGTAACCGGCGGCAGTCAGCAGCGACTCGACGGTGCCGCGAATCTTGAGCCCGTGCTGCAGGCTGCAGGGACTATGAAACGCCAGCAAGCGCTCCGCTTCGGGCAAGGGGCCGCAGGCCTGCAGCAATATCTCCAGCGCCGCCGCTTCGGCCGCAATGACCTCGCTGATATCGCGCGTCGCCAGCACCACCCTGGCCGCCTTCAGCGCATAGTCCGGGTCGTCCTGCAACAAATAGGCATATTCGAGCACGTGCGAGCCGCAGCCCGACGCCGTCATCACCAGCCCTTCGGCGCCGGATTCGAGCAGCGGCCACCAGGCGTCGATATTGCGCCGCGCGTCGTCGCGCGCGCCTTCCGCGGCGTTTAGATGCGCACGCACCGCGCCGCAACAACCCGCCCCGGCTGCTTCGACCATCTGGATGCCGAGGCGATCGAGCACACGCCGGGTCGCGCCGTTGACGTTCGGATACATCGAAGGCTGGACGCAGCCGGCCAGCGCAATCAGTTTTCGCGCGTGGCTCGTTTGCGGCGCCGGCCCGGCCGAGGAAAGCGGCGGCACCATGGCCTTGAGCATTCCCGGCAGCACCAGCCGCACCGACTGCCCCAGCTTCATCGCCGCGCCGAACAGCGTCGAACGCGGCAGCAGGTTCTTCAGCGCGCCGCGCATGAAAGCATCGCCGCCGGTGCGCGGCACCTTGCTTTCGACCACCTCGCGGCCGATGTCGAGCAGGCGCGTGTAATGCACGCCCGAGGGGCAGGTGGTCTCGCAGGAACGGCAACTCAGGCAGCGGTCGAGGTGCAGGCGGGTCTTTTCGGTCGGCTCGACGCCTTCGAGCACCTGCTTGATCAGGTAGATGCGGCCACGCGGGCCATCGAGTTCGTCGCCCAGAAGTTGATAGGTCGGACAGGTCGCCGTGCAGAATCCGCAATGCACGCAGCGCCGCAGGATCTCCTCGGCCTCGCGGCCGGCGGAAGTATGACGAATGAAATCGGCGAGATGGGTTTCCATGCTCAGAATTCGGGATACAGGCGGCCGGGATTGAATACGCCGTAGGGATCGAAGCTCTGTTTGAGACGGCGGTGTACTTCCATCAATGCCGGCGACAGCGGCGCGAAGACGCCACCGGTCTTGTCGCCGCCGCGAAACAAGGCCGCGTGGCCACCCGCCTTCGCTGCGATTTCACGCAGGCTGGCGGCATCGACGGCGCCGCGCAGCCAGCGCTGCGCGCCGCCCCATTCGATCAATTGCGGGCCGGGCAGTTCGAGCGGCGGCGTCACCGACGGCAGCGACAGCCGCCACAGCGGCCCACGGGTATCCGGGCCGGCGAAGAAAGCGTTGCTCTGCTCGCGCAACGCGGCCCAGAAGTTCGCCGCCTCCGAGTCGGCCACGCGTTCGCCGCCCAGCTTTTCGCAGGCGGCGGTGATGGCAGCCTGTGCACCGCACAGCCGCAACGTCAGCACATCGCCCTGCCAGCAGGTCGCGGCGAGCGGCACGGGCTGGCCGGCCCAGCGGTTCATGGCGTCCAATGCCCGGTCCTGCGGCAACTCGAAACGCAGCGTGGCCTCTGCCAGCGGCAGCGGCAGGACCTTGAGCGACACTTCCAGAATCAGGCCCAGCGTGCCGAGGCTACCGGCGATCAGGCGCGAGACGTCGAAGCCGGCGACATTCTTCATCACCTGACCGCCGAAGATCAGTTCGCGGCCTTCGCCGTCCATCAGCTTCACACCGAGCACGTAGTCGCGCACGCTGCCGGCCACTGCCCGACGCGGGCCGGACAGTCCGGCGGCCACGGCGCCACCGATGGTGGCGGCGCCAAAGTGAGGCGGCTCGCAAGCAAGCACCTGCCGCCGTGCCGCCAGCGCCGACTCTATCTCGGCCAGCGGAGTGCCGGCGCGCGCCGTGATCACCAGTTCGGTCGGCTCGTAGCCGATGATGCCGCTGTAGCCGCGCGTATCCAGGACCTCGCCGCGCAACGGCCCGCCGTAGAAATCCTTGCTGCCGCCGCCCTTCAGGCGCAAGGGCTTGCGCTCGAGAATGCGCGAACGAAATTCCTCGACGCGATCGCTCATCGTGCGCTCCCGGTCAGGCGATATTCGGAACAGTGCCGGGGATAAGGCACCGCCTTGCCGGGGTTGAGCAGCGTCAGCGGATCAAAGGCCGCCTTGACCGCATGGAATTTGTCGAGCTCCTCGCGGGAAAACTGCACGCACATCTGCTTGACCTTCTCGATGCCGACACCATGCTCGCCGGTGATGGTGCCGCCGACATCGACCGAGAGCTCGAGAATCTTGGCGCCGAAGGCGATGGCGCGCTCCGTCTCCCCCGGGTTGCGCGCATCGAACATGATCAGCGGATGCAGGTTGCCGTCACCGGCATGGAACACGTTGGCACAGCGCAGGTGAAATTCCGCGGACAGTTCGGCGATGCGGGTCAGCACATGCGACAGATGCTTGCGCGGAATCGTGCCGTCCATGCACATATAGTCGGGTGTGATGCGGCCCACCGCAGGGAACGCGGCCTTGCGCCCGGCCCAGTACTTGAGCCGTTCCGCTTCGCTTTGCGAGATGCGCAGTTGACGGGCGCCGTTCTGCTCCAGCAGCACCGACATGGTGGCGATTTCCTCGGCGACCTCCTCCGCCGTGCCGTCGGATTCGGCGAGCAGGATCGCGGCTGCCGTCAGGTCGTAGCCGGCATGAACGAAATCCTCCACGGCGGCCGTGGCAAGCTTGTCCATCATCTCCAGTCCGGCCGGGATGATGCCGGCGGCGATGATGGCCGCCACTGCATCGCCCGCCGCGATCACGCTGTCGAAACTGGCCATCACCACCTGGGCGGTGCGCGGCTTTGGCGTCAGCTTCACAGTGGCCTCCAGCACCACGCCGAGCATGCCTTCGGAGCCGATCATCAGGGCCAGCAGGTCATAGCCGGGATCGTCCAGGGCATGCGAGCCGATTTCGATGACGTCGCCGTTCATCAGCGCCACTTTCAGCCGCAGCACGTTGTGCAAGGTGAGCCCGTACTTCAGGCAATGCACGCCTCCGGAATTCTCCGCGACGTTGCCGCCGATGGTGCACGCAATTTGCGAACTCGGGTCCGGCGCGTAGTAGAGGCCATAAGGGGCGGCGGCCTCCGAGATGGCGACGTTGCGCACACCGGGCTGCACCCGCGCCAGGCGGGCCAGCGGATCGATTTCCAGGATGCGCATGAATTTCGCCAGCGACAGCACCACGCCCTGCACCACCGGCGTGGCGCCGCCGGAAAGGCCGGTGCCGGCGCCGCGCGCCACCACCGGCACCTGTCGCGCGTGGCAGACTTTCAACACCGCCACTACCTGTTCGTCGTTCTGCGGCAATGCAACTGCCCAGGGCAGCGCGCTATAGGCGGTGAGTCCATCGCATTCGTAGGGCTTCAAGTCCTCATCCGCCGATAGCAGCGCCTCTGCCGGCAGCACCCGCGCCAGGTCGGCCAGCAGCGCCTGGCGGTCAGGGTTGGCGACGTCCTGCGCGGTCTCGGCAGAGTTTTCGTGACTCATCATGCTTTCTCCGCGAGGCCTTCCGTCGGTTCAATCAGGATCGCCCTGAAATCATTCACGTTGGTGCGTGTCGGCCCGGTGACGACCAGATCGCCCAGAGCTTCGAACACGCTGTAGGCGTCATTTTCGACCAGTCGTGCACGCAAATCAATTCCTGCGGCGGCAGCACGCGCCGGCGTGTCCGGCAACAGCAGCGCGCCGGCGTTGTCTTCCGACCCATCGATGCCATCGGTATCGCAGGCGATGGCATGGATCCGGGCATGCCCGCCCAGCGCCAGCGCCAGCCCGAGCAGGAATTCGGCATTGCGTCCGCCGCGCCCTTTGCCTCTCACCGTGACCGTGGTTTCGCCGCCGGAGAGCAGCACGCAGGGCGCCGCCAGCGGCACGCCATGCGCGGCTACGGACAGCGCGATGCCGCCCAGCACGCGCGCTGCCTCGCGCGCCTCGCCCTCGATGGCGTCACCCAGCACCAGCGGCGCAATGCCCTGTGCGCGCGCCACCGCGGCCGCCGCTGCAAGAGCCGCTTGCGCCGTGGCGATGACGTGCGACTCGCAGCGCGCAAACCCCGGGGCGTCGGCCTTCGGCGTTTCGCCCGATCCGCTCATCAGCGCCTGGCGTGCGGCGGCAGGCAATTCAATTCCGTAACGCTCGACGATCTCCAGTGCATCGGCACATGTCGTCGGATCGGATACGGTAGGGCCGGAGGCAATCGTGGACAGGTCATCGCCCGGCACATCGGAAATCGCCAGCGTCAGCACCCGCGCCGGAGCTGCGGCGAGCGCCAGGCGGCCGCCCTTGATGGCGGAGAGGTGCTTCCTGACGCAGTTGATCTCGCCGATGCTGGCGCCACAGGTCAACAGGGATTTGGTCACGGCGCGCTTCTCGATCAGCGTGATGCCCGCCATCGGCGCCGCGAGCAGCGCCGAACCGCCGCCGGAAAGCAGCACCAGTACCAGATCGTCCGCGGTCAGCCCTTTTACCAGGTCGACAATACGGATAGCCGCCTGTTGCCCGGCGGCATCGGGCGCCGGATGCGCGGCTTCGACGACTTCGATGGAGCGTGTCGGGGCACCATGTCCATACCGAGTCACAACGAGACCGGAAAGCCGCGCCGGGTCGCCGCGCCAATTCTCTTCCACGGCGCGCGCCATGGCGGCAGCGGCCTTGCCGGCGCCGACCACGACGGTGCGACCTCTTGGCGGCGACGGCAAAAAGGCGGGCAGGCAACGCGCCGGATCGGCGGCGGCAACGGCGGCATCGAACAGGCCGCGCAGCACGGTCCGCTGCCGCGCATGGCTCATCGCCAGAGGTCCATCCACGCGAAACTGTCTTCGCTGCGCCCGCTCGGCTTGTACTCACAGCCGATCCAGCCGGCATAGCCGATCCGGTCGAGATGCTGCAACAGGAAAGGAAAGTTGATCTCGCCGCTACCGGGTTCGTGCCGCCCCGGATTGTCCGCCAGTTGAATGTGGCCGATCTGCGGCAGATGCTCTTCCAATGTTCGCGCCAGATCGCCTTCCATCACCTGGGCATGATAAATGTCGTATTGCAGGCGCAGGTTGTCGCTGCCGACCGCATCGATCAGCGCCAGCCCGGCGCGTGTAGTGGCGACGAAGAAGCCCGGCGTGTCGCGCGTGTTGAGCGGCTCCAGCACCAGTTCGATGCCGGCACGCCGGGTCACCGCGGCGGCAAAGCGCAGATTCTCGACCAGGGTTTCACGCGCCTTGTCATGAGAAATGTCGCCCGGCGCAATACCCGCCAGGCAGTTGAGCCGGACGCAGCCCATCAGCCGGGCATAGTCGATTGCCTGGCCGACGCCGTCCTGAAACTCCGCGATGCGCCGCGGGTGGCAGGCAATTCCGCGATCTCCCGCCGCCCAATCGCCTGGCGGCAGATTGAAAAGGACGACTTCAAGGCCCGAAGTCAGAACCACCTCGGCCAGCGCCGCGCGGTCTAACTCGTACGGAAAATGAAACTCGACGGCAGCAAAGCCGGCCGCTCGCGCCGCCGCGAAGCGTTCGAGAAAAGGGCGCTCGGTGAACAGGAAGGAAAGGTTCGCGGCAAAGCGTGGCATGGACTAATTATATGTCCCAGTGCGCCTGCGCCGGGGACGGTGCTCTGCGCACCTGGGACACCGCTTCGCGGGCAGGTGTCCCCCGGTGGGATAGGGCGATGGCGGGCGGCAGACCGGGCAGCCGGCATGTCCGTGGGTCAGGCCGAACGCATTGTTGCTTCGCATGCACCAATCATTTGTAGCAGCCGATCTTTGCTATTCTTTGTTTGATGCGTAAAGTATGCACTCGCCCGGGCACTGCCTGGTACCCACAAAACCACCATGAATCCATTGCCAAGCACTACTCCAGCTTCCAGCACCCGCTATAGCGCCGTGGCCATCGGCCTGCACTGGCTGATCGCCATCGCCATCGCCGGCAGTTTTTCGGTGGGTCTATACATGGCCGACTTGCCATTGTCGCCACTGAAACTCAAGCTGTACTCTTGGCACAAATGGGCCGGCGTCACAATCTTCCTATTCGTAATGGTCCGCCTGGGCTGGCGCCTGTTGCATCGCCCGCCTGAACTGCCGGCCAGCATGCCCAGCTGGCAACACAAGGCGGCAGAAGCGACGCATGTGCTGCTCTATGTGCTGATGATCGCCATACCGCTCAGCGGCTGGCTGATGAGTTCGGCCAAGGGTTTTCAGACAGTCTGGTTCGGCGTGCTGCCGCTGCCGGATCTACTGGCGAAGAACGAAGACCTGGGGGAACTTCTGGAAGGCGTTCACGAACTGCTTAACTACAGCATGGCGGCCCTGGTAGCAGGCCACCTCGGCGCCGCGCTCAAGCACCACTTCATCGACCGCGACGACGTGCT
>JANXRC010000052.1 GCA_025353195.1 Rhodocyclaceae bacterium | reverse complement strand
CCACGCGCTCGAAGGGGTTCTCATGCAGGAAGCGCACGCAGACGTCGAACACCGCACCGCCGAGGATGTTGATGTATTCGTAGCCGACCTGATCGATGGACGACAGGATGGGCGTCATCATTGCGGTGGTCATGCGCGTGGACCACAGGCACTGGTGGCCGTCGCGCAGCGTGACGTCGATCAGCCCGAAGCGCTTGTCGCTCACGCTGTTGCTCCCAGCAATTGTTCCTCGACGAAGCGCGTGTGCACTTCGCCGGCGAGAAAGGCCTCGTGCCGCAGCAAGTCGAGATGGAATGGAATCGTGGTCGTGACCCCGCGGATCTCCATCTCGTTCAGGGCCCGATGCATGCGGGCGATCGCCTCCCCGCGATCGCGTCCCCAGGCCACCACCTTGGCCAGCAGGGAATCGTAGTAGGGCGGAATCCGGTACCCGGAAAACATGTGCGAATCGACCCGGATCCCCGGCCCGCCCGGTGCGTGGTAATGGCTGATTTCGCCCGGGCAGGGAGCGAAACCCCGCGCGCTGTCCTCGGCATTGATGCGGCATTCGATGGCGTGGCCGTCGAAGCGGATATCGTCCTGTGCAATCGCCAGCGGCTTGCCGCCGGCAATTTCGAGCTGGGCCTTGACCAGGTCGATGCCGCTGACCATTTCGGTCACCGGGTGCTCGACCTGGATGCGGGTGTTCATTTCCATGAAATAGAACTCGCCCCTGGCCGGGTCGAGAATGAACTCGATCGTCCCGGCGCTGGTGTAGCCGACGTGGCGGCACAGTTTCACAGCCGCGTCGCACATGCGCGCCCGCACTGCGGCGTCGAGCACCGGCGACGGGGTTTCTTCGAGCAGCTTCTGGTTGCGGCGCTGGATCGAGCAGTCGCGCTCGCCCAGGTGCAGCACGGTCGCGCCGTCGGACAGCACCTGGATTTCGATGTGACGGATGTTGCTGAGGAACTTCTCGACATAAATCGCATCGTCGCCGAAGGCCGCCTTGGCCTCGCGCGCGGCATCGGCGAACTGGCAGGCCAGTTCGCCGGCTTCGCGCACCACGCGCATGCCGCGCCCGCCGCCGCCCGCCGCCGCCTTGAGCAGCACCGGGTAGCCGATCTTCGCCGCCAGTTGCGCCGCCTCGGCGGCATCGCGCAGCTTGCCGTCCGAGCCCGGCGTGGTCGGCACGCCCGCTTCGGCGGCGAGCTGGCGCGCCCTGACCTTGTCGCCCATTTGCGAAATCACGTCGGCGCGCGGGCCGACGAAGACGATCTTTTCCATTTCGCACAGTCGCGCGAAATCGGCGTTCTCGGAAAGGAATCCGTAGCCGGGGTGAATCGCGTCGGCGTGGTGGATCTGCGCCGCCGAGACGATGAACTCGGCATTCAGGTAGCTCTGGTTGGAGCGCGCGGGACCGATGCACACGGCGCGATCCGCCAGCCGCACCGGCAGCGAATCGGCATCGGCCTCGGAATGCACGATGACGGTTTCCAGGTCCAGTTCGCGGCAGGCGCGCAGCACGCGCAATGCGATCTCACCGCGATTCGCCACCAGCACCCGGCGCAGGCGCCCGGTACCCGTGACCGGATGCGCGGCAAGGCTCACGCGTTCTCCGCTTCGATGACGACCAGCACTTGGCCGTACTGCACGGGTTCGCCATCCTCGACCAGGAGGTGGGTCACCACGCCGGCCTGCCCGGCGGGGATCGAGTTCATCAGCTTCATCACCTCGACGATGCCGACGATGCTCTGCGCCGTGACGCGGGCGCCGACTTCCACGAACGGATGCGCGCCCGGTTCCGGGGCTCGGTAAAAGGATCCCACCATCGGCGATTTGACCAGCACCGATCCGGCAGGGTAGGCCAGAGGTACGCTTCGGTGCGGCTCCGCGATAGCTGCTGGAGGAGAGACGGCAACGGGAGTCGCCGGGGTGGGAGCGGTTGCGTCCGGCGCGGCCACTGCGGGCGCCGGACGTGCCGCGGGTTCGCCGCGGCGGATGTCGAGTTCGATGTCACCGACCTTGAGGTGGAATTCGTTGAACTGCGTCGACGTCTTGATCAGGTCGACGATCTGCAACAGGTCCTGATAGCTGAATGCGGTGTTGCTCAACGGGCTGCTCCTCGCCGGTCGGGATCGATGCTCATGTCGCCTGCGTGGCGGACGGCCCCGATCTCCGTTATTGAAATTATTCGTTCCAGAAAATGATTGCACGAAACTTAAAGTATTGCAATAATGAAATGGATAATTTCGTTAAACGAAATCCTGAAAAGCATTGCAGATATGCGAACAAGGCAGATCGAAACCATGGCCAAGCAGCCGGTACCGGTACAGGAAGACTCCGCGACACTGAAGGCCTTCGGCGTCCTCGAGTTGGTCGCCCACGCCGACGGGCCCTTGTCGCTCGACCAAGTGACCCGCTTGTGCGGGCTGCCCAAGCCCAGCGTCTACCGCATCCTCGGCACCCTGCAGCGCGGCGGGCTGGTGCAGCGCGAGCCGGCCTCCAAGCGCTATTGCATCGGCGCGCGCCTGTCGAAGCTGGCGCTGGAAGTCATGATGCGTTCGCCGCAGCGCGCGCGCCGCCACGCGATCCTCCAGCAATTGGTCGCGGAAGTCGGCGAGACCTGCAACCTCACCATGCTCGACGGCAACGAAGTGCTCTACCTCGACCGCGTCGAGACTTCCTCGCCGGTGCGCGTGCATCTGGCGGCGGGTTCGCGCGTGCCACTGCATTGCACGGCCAGCGGCAAGCTCTTCCTCAGCCAGTTGAGCGAGCGCCAGGCCGCCACCCTGCTCGGGCCCGGCCCCTACCGCCGCTACACCGAAAACACCATCATCGATCCCGATGCCCTGCAGGATGAATTGCGCCGCATCCGCATCGAGGGCATCGGCACCGACATCGGCGAATTCCTCGAAGGCTCGGTGGCCCTTTCCGTGCCGGTCACCGATGCGCAGGGCCGTGTCTGCGCCATCGTGGCCGTACATGGCCCTGCGCCGCGGCTAACGCTGAAGAAGGCCAGGGATTTCCTTCCCGCCATGCGTCGCGCGGCGTTTGCCATGGGCGGCACCATGGGCGCCGCGGCAGGCGCCGACGCGGTGGTCGTTGCTGCTCCCGTCCGCCGCTCGCGCGCCGCGAAGCGGCCTACCCCTCCCGCCGCGCGAAACGCGGCCCGTCCCTGAGCCAGCCCATGACCCAGCCCGTCATCATCACCGTCGCCATCACCGGCGCCCTGCCCCGCAAGGAAGACAATCCGGCCGTGCCGGTGACCCCCGCCGAGCAGATCGAATCGACCCACGAGGCCTATGAAGCCGGCGCCTCGCTGGTGCACATCCACGTGCGCAATCCGGACCAGTCGCCCGGCTCCGACCCGGAGAAGTTCGCCCAGGTGCAGGAAGGCGTGCGCAAGCACTGCCCCGGCATGATCATCCAGTTCTCCACCGGCGGCCGCGGCCGCGAGCAAGCCGCGCGCGGCGG
>JANXRC010000044.1 GCA_025353195.1 Rhodocyclaceae bacterium | reverse complement strand
AGTCAGCTTTTGAATTGAATTGATTCTTGCCACGGCCTGACACGCGCGACGGCTTTCATTCCCCTCTGTCCCGCCGAGCGAGGAAGGTTCGCCGGGGGCAGTCCGGTCGCGTTGTCCGACGACGGCCGTTTTGTGGCCGGCTAGTTTAGCGACCGGCCCGGCGGGCCTTTCGCAGCGAGGGTAGCCCGCAGGGCCGGGGCGGCGGGGCGCGTTTCTTTGGGTACTTTCTTGCCGCGCAGCAAGAAAGTATCTCGCCCGCCGGGGCGAGTCCCGGCATGTTTGCTGGGGGCACGGCCTAAAAAGTCGGCGCTGGTGATGCGACGGGAGACAGGCTCAAACCGGCTGCTGCGCCCAAGCCAGCAGCGGGCGCCATTGCTCGATGTCCTTTTCCGCCCGGATGGTCGGCAGTTCGAAGATGCTGAGGCCGTGCGCGGCGGCCTGCACGTAGTTCTGCGTATCGCGCAGGTGGGCCACCACCGGCAGGCCGGTGCCCTCGAGGAAGCGTTCCAGTTCCGCTGCCGCCCGGGTGCGCGCATCGACCCGCATGGCGACGATGGCGACAAAGGCTTCATGCTTGCGGATCTCCTTCTCCTCGAACAGGCGATCGAGGAAATGTCGGGTGGCGAGGATGTCGAAAATCGAGGGCTGCAGCGGCACGATCACGCGCTTGACCAGTTTCAGCACCTGGGCCAGCTTCTTGCCGTGCAATCCGGCGGGCGTATCGAGCACCACGTGGCTGGTGTCCTTCGGCGGCCGCGCCGGACGATCCGGCTCGATGTCCCAGGTAGCGATGTGCGGCAGCGCCGGCGATCGCAGCTTGAGCCACTCCTGCGAGGACTGCTGGCGGTCGATATCGCCGAGCATGACGCGCTGGCCCTGCAACGCAAAAAACCCGGCCAGATTGGTCGCCAGCGTCGTCTTGCCAACGCCCCCCTTGGGATTGGCGATCAGGAAAGACTCCATTGGCCTAAGGCAACAGTACCGTGGAACCGGTTGTCTTGCGCGCCACCAGATCGATCTGCGCCTGTGCCGCATCCTTCAGCGCATAGGTCTGGTTGACCTCGATCTTGACCTTGCCCGAGGTGACCATGCCGAACAGATCACCGGAGATGGCCACCAGGTCCTTGCGCTGCGCGATGTAGGTGAACAGCGTGGGCCGGGTGATGAACAGCGAGCCCATCTTCGCCAGCAGGCCGAGGTCGAAAAGCGGCACCGGTCCCGACGCGGCGCCGAACAGCGCCATCATGCCCAGCGGCTGCAGGCATTCGAGCGAGCCCATGAAGGTGTCCTTGCCGATCGAGTCATACACCGCGCGTACGCCCTTGCCGGCGGTGATCTCCTTGACCCGCTCGACGAAGTTTTCGCGCGTGTAGACGATCGCGTGGTCGCAGCCATGGGCCTTGGCCAAGGCGGCCTTCTCGTCGGAGCCGACGGTGCCGATCACGGTGACGCCCAGCGCCCGCGCCCATTGGCAGACGATCAGGCCGACACCGCCGGCGGCGGCATGGATCAGGATGGTGTCGCCGGCCTGCACCGGGCAGGTGCGGCGCAGCAGGTATTGGGCGGTCATGCCCTGCAGCATCATCGCGGCGCCGGTCTTGAAGTCGATGGCGTCGGGCAGCTTGACGAGGCGGTCGGCGGGGATGTTGCGCACTTCGGCATAGGCGCCGACCGGGCCGCCGGCATAGGCGACACGATCGCCAATCTTGAGGTCACTCACCGCGCTGCCGACTGCCTCGACCACGCCCGCTCCCTCCAAGCCGATGCCGGAGGGCATTGGCAGCGGATAGGCCCCGGTGCGGTGATAGATGTCGATGTAATTGAGGCCGACAGCGTGATGCCGCACGCGCGCCTCGCCGGGTGAGCGCAGTGCGTGCGGCCTGGCAACGGGCAATCGCGTCGGCGAGGCGGCTGGCCGACCGGTTCGGCTGGGGCGGTTCGCCCGAGGGACGGACGCGCCGCGCGGCCGGAATGCTCACGGACGCGCTGGCCGAAG
>JANXRC010000042.1 GCA_025353195.1 Rhodocyclaceae bacterium | reverse complement strand
GCCAGGCGCAGACCGGGCAGTGTCTTGCGCGTGTCGACGATGCGCGCGCCGGTGCCGGCAATGGCATCGACATAAAGGCGGGTTGCCGTTGCCGTGGCGGACAGCAGTTGCAGGAAATTCAGCGCGGCGCGCTCGGCGGTGAGCAGGGCACGGGTGCTGGCTTCGATTTCGCATAGCGTCTGGCCGGCGCCAATCCGGTCGCCATCGTTCGCGCGCCAGCGGATCGCGGCCAGCGGATCGAGCCGCCGGAAGCAGGCGTCGAACCAGGCCGTGCCCGCCAGCACGGCATCTTCGCGACTGACTACGGTGCCCTGCGAACGTCGGGCGGCCGGGGTGAGCAACGCAGTCAGGTCGCCGCCGCCAATGTCCTCCACCAAAGCGGCAAGCACGTTGCGCTGCACCTCGGCGGCAAGCTGAAGAGGTAGTTCCATGATGTGTTGGTGCGTGAAGTTCAGGTTGCCTTGATTCTAGCAGTCTGCCGGTGCCGGGCGCTTCACCTGTTCAATGCGTTCTCGATCCACGCAAGCTGAGTGCTGTCGCCGGTGCGGCGAAGGTGTCGGGTCGGGATACGTCCCAGAACACCTTGAACACGGGATGATCAGGCACTCCGGACAGCAGTTCGCCGGGTCTTGCCCAATTATGCAAGGCGGCCAGCGAGCGGACCTCGGTGGCCGAGACGCGACGAATTACGTGTTCGGGGCCGAGTTCGCGCGGATGATTCAGCCCCGCAGCACCGAGCAGTTCCTTGAGCGCGATCAGCGTGTTCTGGTGAAACTGGAATACACGCGTCGCCTTGTCTGGTACGTCAAGGGCGCGCATGCGTCGCGGATCCTGCGTCGTTACGCCGGTCGGGCACTTGCCGGTGTGGCAGGTCTGTGCCTGCAGGCAGCCGAGGGCAAACATGAAGCCGCGCGCGGAATTGCACCAGTCCGCGCCCATTGCCATGGTGCGCGCCATGTCAAACGCGGTGACGATCTTGCCCGAAGCGCCGAGGCTGATCTGGTGGCGCAAATTTACGCCGACCAGCGTGTTGTGCACCAGCATCAGGCCCTCGCGCAGCGGCGCGCCGACGTGATCGGTGAACTCCAGCGGGGCGGCACCGGTGCCCCCTTCGCCGCCGTCGACGACGATGAAATCGGGGGCGATGCCGGTAGCGAGCATGGCCTTGACGATGGCGAACCATTCCCATGGATGACCTATCGCCAGCTTGATGCCGACGGGCTTGCCGCCGGACAATTCTCGCAGCAGGGCGATGAAGCCAATCAATTCCAGCGGCGTTGAAAACGCCGAGTGGCGCGCCGGCGAAACGCAATCGATGCCCATCGGAACACCGCGCGCCTCGGCTATTTCCCGGGTCACCTTGGCGCCAGGCAGCACGCCGCCGTGTCCCGGCTTGGCGCCCTGCGAGAGCTTGATCTCGATCATCTTGACCTGATCGAGGCGGGCGTTGTCGGCAAACTTCTTTCCGTCGAAATGCCCGTTGGCATCGCGGCAGCCGAAATAGCCGCTGCCGATTTCCCAGGCCAGATCACCGCCGTTCTGGCGGTGGTAGCGCGAGATGGAACCTTCGCCGGTATCGTGATAGAAGTGACCGCGCTTCGCGCCCTCGTTCAGGGCCAGAATCGCATTTGCCGAGAGTGCGCCGAAACTCATCGCGGAAATGTTGAATACGCTGGCGGAATAAGGTTGCTCAGAAGCGGGGCCGCCGATCTCGATGCGGAAGTCGTGGTCTTCGATGGCGGCCGGCGCGATCGAATGATTGATCCATTCGTAGTGCGGTTCATAGACGTTGAGCTGCGTGCCGAAGGGGCGCTTGTCGGCCGCCTGCTTGGAACGCTGGTAGATGATCGAGCGCTGCGCGCGCGAAAACGGCAGTTCCTCCGAATCGGCCTCGAGAAAATACTGGCGGATTTCCGGCCGGATGTACTCGAAGAAGAAGCGGAAATGCGCGAGTAGCGGGTAGTTGCGGCGGACCGCCTGTTTGATCTGCAGGTAGTCGGCGAGGCCAACCAGCGCCAGCGCGGCGAAGACCACGGCAGGCCATAGCCACTGCGCCGAGAGGGGAACCAATACGAGACAGGCCAAGGCCAGGATCGCGCAGATGCTCCAGGCCCAGTAGCGTTTCGGAACGATGTTGTCGAGAACCTGCAACACGGGCGCTCTCCCGGAAAGTTGTTCGGCGGTTGCCGCGCTACGCCGCTACTTTACCTCAAGCTTGCCTGCCTGCCGGAACCGCTCCGAAAGCGCGATGGACAGGCTGCTGGCGGCGATCACGGCCATGCCGAGCACCGAAAGCAGATCGGGCAGGTGAGCGTAGAATATCCAGCCCAGCAGCATCGCCCAGACCAGCTGGGCGTAGAGGAATGGCGAAAGCGTCGAGGCGGGGGCATGGCGAAAGGCACGGGTCATAAGCAGGTGCCCGGTGCCGCCGAAGATGCCGAGCGAGGCGATCGAGAGCGCCTGCCATGCATCGGGCATCGGTCCGCCCCAGTACAGCGGTGCCGCCAGCGACATCGAAACGGTGCCCACCAGTGCGGTGTAGAACAACATGGTGACGGTGCTTTCGGTCAATGACATCTGCCGCGTCTGTACCTGATAGATCGAGTAGCAGCCGGCTGCCAGCGACATCAGGATTATTCCCTGCGTCGATAGCGCGCCGCCGGGCCGCGCGATCAGCAGGGCACCGGCAAAGCCGGCGACGATGGCGATCCAGCGTCCGCTACTGACCGACTCCTTGAGCAGCCAGCTCGCCAGAATCACCACGATCAGCGGCGTGACGAAGAGGAAGGCGGTGCTTTCCGCCAGCGGCATGATCTTGAATGCCGCCATCGCGAAGCCGGTGGTGCCGACCAGCATCAGGGCGCGGACGGTCATTGCGAAAGGGCGCTGCGTGGCGATCAGCCTGGCACGCATCGAAGGCGCGAGAAAGATCACCATCAGCAGCATATGCACCGTGTAGCGGGCCCAGACCAGCATCGGCACCGGAAAGGTCTGCGACAGATGCTTTGACGTGGCGTCCAGCGCGGCAAAGCACAAGCCTGCACCCAGCATCAGCAGGATGCCGATGAATGGCCGGCCGTCAGACATTACGAGTGATCAGCCGATTCAGAAGTGTGCGTGCGACGGGGATCAGTTCGCCGGCGGCGATGCCGATCGGGCCGGCGCCTGCCGCGGCGAGCGCATCGGCTGCTGCGCCATGCAGATGAACCGCGGCGGACAGCGCAGCGGCGGCGGGCCAGCCCTGTGCCAGCAGTGCGCCGACCATGCCGGAAAGCACGTCGCCGCTGCCGCCCGACGCCAGCCCCGGGTTGCCGCTGGTGTTGATGCGCCAGCAGCCGTCGGGATGGGCGATTACCGTGCCGCAGCCCTTGAGCGCGACGTAAGCCGTGAAACGCTGCGCCAGGTCCAGCGCTGCGCCAACACGATCGGCCTGTATCGCCTCCGTGGTAGTTGCCAGCAGCCGTGCCGCTTCGGCGGGATGCGGGGTGATCAGCGTGGGTGCTTCGCGACGCGCGACGCGCGCGGCCAGTACCGGATGGGCGGCGAGCAGATTCAGCGCATCGGCATCGAGTAGCAGTGAACAGTCGGTGCTGGCGGTACGGCGAAGAAACTCCAGGGCGATGTCGGAATCACCGAGGCCGGGGCCGATGACGACAGCAGTTGCATGCGCCAGTGCAGCGTCGGGCGTGCGCAGCATCAATTCAGGCTGCAGCGGATCGACGGTCAGCGCCTGCAGCAGACCGACAAAGACCCGTCCGGCGCCAAGCTTCAGTCCGGCCCGCCCTGCCAGCAACGCCGCGCCGGTCATGCCGGCGGCACCACCGATCACGGCCAGCGAACCATAGCTGCCCTTGTGGCTGTTCCTTTTGCGTGGCTTCAGGCACCCGCGGAAATCGTCTACAGCGAGCAGCGCGCCGGGGAACTTGTCGAGGTGCAGCCCGAGACTGGCGACGCTGACTTCACCGCAATGGTCCGGGCCGTCGAGCGTGTACAGTCCCGGCTTGGCGCCGATGAAACTGATCGTATGCGTGGCGCGTACCGCCACGCCGAGTACCCGGCCACTGTCGCCATCCAGGCCGCTGGGAATATCAAGCGCCAGTACCGGGCCGGGAAAGGCGTTGATGCGCGCAATCAGCTCGGCATAGGCGGCGGTGATCGGCCGCGTGAGGCCGATGCCGAACAGGCCGTCCACTACCAGCCCGAAGTCGCCGCGCGGGATGTTGCCACCGGGCCCGACGACGACCGCGCCAATTCCCTGTTGCCCGAGTACGCGGGCCATGACCAGGGCATCACCGCCATTATTGCCGGGGCCGGCCAACACGAGGACGCGGGACTGGTTGTCCTTGAGCAGTGATCGGGCGACGTCTGCGGCGGCGCGGCCGGCCCGTTCCATCAGGGGCGGCACGACGCTGGCGTAGCGCGCTTCAAGGGTACGCAATTCGGAACAGCGCAAGAGGGGTGTGTGCATGACGCGATTGTAACCGTCAGCCGGCTGATCCGATTT
>JANXRC010000029.1 GCA_025353195.1 Rhodocyclaceae bacterium | reverse complement strand
CGACGCGGCCCGCGGCAAGTACCTCGGCTTTGTCGACTCGGACGATTTCGTCTCCGCCGACGCCTATGCCGAGGCGCTGCGCCTGGCGCAAGACCAACAGCTCGACATGGTGCTGCTCAACGCCAATTACCACTTCGAGGGCCGCGAGAAGGATTACGCGATTTACGCCGACGCGCCCGCCACGGACATCGTTGCCGGTCGTGAATGGCTGCGCCAGCGCTTGCGCGCCGGACGCTTCCTGCACATGGTCTGGCTGCACCTCTATCGCCGCGAATTCATAGAAGCCAACGGCCTCCGCTTCGTCCCGCGCCTGATCCACGAGGACGTGATCTGGACCACGCGGGCGCTGCTGGCGGCACGGCGCGTCCGCTATACCGGGCACATCGCCGTCCACTACCGGATCCCGATTCGGCAAATCACGGCGGAACAAAGCCAGCGGCGACTGGAATCGATCCGCGACAGCAGCGTGACCAATGCCCGCGCTCTGGCGCAGATGGCGGATTCCCTCGGCGGGGATGCAGAGCTGCGCCGCTTGCTGGATCGCCAACTGGTCGACGGCGCGCTGTCGATATTTCACAAACTGGAAAAGATGCCCGACCGCGTAATCGCCAACAGTTCATTGCTAGAGCTGCGTCAATCCGGATTTCTCGCCCTGCTCTGGCGCCACGCATCCGGCATGGCCCAGTACCGCCGCATCGCGCGCCACTGGTTGCGCTCGCTGTTTGCCGGAGGTGGACGATGATCCGGCGCACAACGGGGTGGATTGCCGCATGGCTCGCGCTGCTGGTTTTCTTTTCTCCGATTCCGCACACCATCGCGTTGCACAGCGCGTTTCTGCTGATCGGCATGGTTGCATTGCTGCTGGGTTTCCGCCACGCGCGACCCCGACTCGCACCGTGGCTGAAGCCCGCCGCATGGTGGTTGGCGGCGCTCACGGCGTGGATCGTGTTCCATTCGGCTGCCGTGGCGCCGGTGCCGATTGTTGCCTTCGAAGCGGTCCGCGCCGACTGGTTGATGCCGTTGTTGATCGGAACGGTCGGCGCCTGGGCTGCAGTGCAGCTGCCGCGAGGACAGGCCTTGCAGGCAGTGATCGCCGCGCTTGCCGCGCATATGTTCTGGCTGCTGGAGTGGCAGTTCACGCGATGGTTGGGCGGCGGCGCCTGGCCATTCCAGCTGACGCCGTTCGGTGGCTATGACTACCAGGGCACGCTCAATAGTTTCTTGCTGGCCCTGCTGGTGGCGGACCGGTTGGCCTGGGCTCTTGCAAGATACTCTCCGCTGGCACTCGGCCAACGTTCGGCCTGGGCCCTGCTGCTGCTGTCGCTGCTGGCCGATCTCGTGCTGCGGTCGCGCAACAGCACGGCCATCACCGTGTCGCTGATTCTCGCGGCAAGCGCTGCCCTGCTCAATGCGCGTTCGCGCCACCGGCGCGTCATCGTGATCGCAATCGGCCTGGTCGCGCTGGTCGGCGCGGGGTCGCTGGAATTCGACAGCCGATGGCAGAATTTTCGCGCATCGGCGGCTCTCGGCTGGTCGCAACCCACGTACTGGACCACCATCGGCTCGGCGACCTGCCGGGCCGCGCCCTCCGGCGCCGCGGTAGACGAGTCGGCCTACTTCCGCGCGGCATGGCTGCGGCAGGCGGTTGACTTCATCGGCGAGCACCCGTTGGGCATCGGCTTTGGTCATGATTCCTTCGGTCGCGCAATAGATATGAAATACGGCCGGGCCGGATTGGGCAGCAGCCACAACGGCTGGCTGGATTTCGCGCTGGCAACGGGGCTGCCCGGGTTGCTGCTGCTGCTGTCTGCTGCCGGCGTCGCCGTTCGCAGCGGATGGCAGCGGTTCCGTGAACGACAGGACGGAGAAGCGTTAGTGCTGGCGTTTTTCGTTGGCGGCTATACGCTGCGCTGCCTGCTCGACGGGCACCTGTCGGGTTGGCGACTGGCACTGTTCGCCTTCGTCGTCGGCGTACTGATCGGCAGCATGCGAGAGAAACCGGAAGATTCGTGAAGCACGTACAAATAAATCGCCAGCCGCACTTCGGCGGCGGCGAGGTGTACACCGCCGCCCTTTGCCGCGCGCTGTCGCGGCTCGGCGTGCCGACGCGCCTGCTGGTGCATCCGCGTGCAGCGTTCTGGGATCGGCTCGCGCTGCCCGCCGATACCGAACGCATCGCCGTTGCCGATCTTGCCGACTTGCAGCGACACCTGCCCGCCGGGCCGCTCTGGCTGCTGGCCCACGGCCCGCTGCCGGAGGCATTGCGCGGCGCCATGCCGCAGCGCCTGCGCAGCGCCATCGCCCACATGCCGGTGCAGGGCCGCGACCCCGCTGCGTTCGCCGCTCACGACCGCATCTACGCCGTCTCCGGCTGGGTGCGCGACGGCCTCAAGGCGGCCGGCCTACCGGCCTGGGATGAGCCTCTGTATG
>JANXRC010000031.1 GCA_025353195.1 Rhodocyclaceae bacterium | reverse complement strand
GGACCGGCCACATTGCCCGAGGCAGTTCTAAAGCAGGCGGCTGAGGAATTGCTCGACTGGCATGGCAGTGGCCAGTCGGTGATGGAGATGAGTCATCGCGGCAAGGAATACATGGGCATTCATGCTCAGGCAGAAGCCGATCTGCGCGAGTTGATGGGCATTCCCGCCAACTACAAGGTGTTGTTCCTGCAGGGCGGCGCCACCCTGCAGTTCGAGATGATCCCGATGAACCTGCTCGCGGGCAAAGCCAGTGCCGATTACGTGCATACCGGCGAATGGGCGAAGAAGGCCATCAAGGCGGCCAAACTGTTCGGCAAGGTCAACGTCGTCGCCAGCAGCGAGGACGGCAAGTTTGCCTATGCCCCGGCCCAGAAGGACTGGAAGCTGGACAAGGACGCGGCCTATGTGCATTACACGGGCAACGAAACCATCGGCGGTGTCGAGTTTCACTGGACGCCCGATACCGGGGCTGTTCCGCTGGTGTGCGACATGTCATCCAACATCCTGTCGAAGCCGATCGATGTCAGCAAGTACGGGCTGATCTATGCAGGCGCACAGAAGAATATCGGACCGGCCGGGCTGACCATCGTCATCATTCGTGACGACCTGATCGGCAAGGGGGTGCCCGCACCGCAGACCATGCTGGACTACAAGACCCAAGCCGAAAACGACTCGATGTACAACACGCCGCCCACTTACAGCATCTACATCGCCGGGCTGGTGTTCCAGTGGCTCAAGCAGCAAGGCGGCCTGGCGGCCATCGAGAAGCAGAACATCGCCAAGGCGAAAATGCTGTACGACTATCTCGATGCATCGAGTTTTTATGCCAATCCAGTGCGCAAGGAAGACCGTTCGCGCATGAATGTGCCGTTTACGCTGAAGGATGCCGCGCTGGATGAAGAATTCCTCAAGGGCGCCAAGGCCAAGGGCATGGCGCAGCTCAAGGGACACCGTTCGGTCGGCGGCATGCGCGCTTCCATCTACAACGCCATGCCGGTTGCCGGCGTCGCTGCACTGGTCGCATACATGAAAGAATTCGAGGCGAAAAATGGCTAAGCCATTCGACATCCTCATTCTCAACGCCATCTCCCAGAACGGCCTGAAACGATTGCCGGCGGAGCGTTATACCATCGGCAAGGAGGTCGCAAATCCGGACGCCATCATGGTGCGATCGGCTGACATGCATTCGATGGAGATTGCCAGGTCGGTGCGGGCGATCGGGCGTGCCGGCTCCGGGACCAACAACATTCCGGTCAAGTCGATGTCGGCGCGCGGCGTGCCGGTATTCAACGCGCCGGGCGCAAATGCCAATGCGGTCAAGGAACTGGTGTTGGCCGGCATGCTGCTGGCGGCGCGCAACATTGGTGGCGCGATGAAGTTTGTGTCCTCGCTCGATCCGGCGGATACGGCCATGGAGAAGAAAGTCGAAGACGGCAAAAAGAAGTTTGCCGGCTTCGAACTGGCAGGCCACACGCTGGGCGTGATCGGATTGGGCAAGATCGGTTGCCTGGTGGCCGACGCGGCGATCAAGCTGGGCATGGACGTGCTTGGCTACGACCCGGAAATTACGGTAGAAGCCGCCTGGAGCCTGCCTTCGCAGGTGAAAAAGGCCAACAGCGTCGCCGAGGTGCTGAAGAACGCCAACTTCATCTCGATCCATGTGCCGCTGGTCGATGCCACGCGCAAGATGATCAATGCGGAAATGCTGGCGCACGTCAAGCATGGCGCCGTGCTGCTGAACTTTTCCCGCGAGGGCGTGGTGGACGAGGCGGCGGTACTCGCCGCACTGGATGCCAGGAAACTAGGCATCTACGTCTGTGATTTTCCCAACGCCAAGGTCAACAATCACATGCATGTCATCGCCCTGCCGCATCTGGGTGCCTCCACCGCGGAGGCGGAAGAGAATTGCGCCATGATGGTCGCCGACCAGTTGCGCGAGTATCTGGAACACGGCAACGTGCAGAATGCCGTGAATTTCCCCAACGTGGTGATGCCGCGCGAATCGAACTTCCGCATCGCCGTCGCCAACTCCAACGTGCCCAACATGTTGGGACAGATCTCGACCGCCATGGCTCAGGCAGGTTTGAACATCCGCAACATGATGAACAAGTCGAAGGGTGACGTCGCTTACACGTTGGTCGATGTCGATAGCGAGGTGCCGGTAAAAGTGGTCGACTCGATCGCCGGGATCAATGGCGTGCTTGCGGTGCGTTACATTCCGCTCGAAGGCTGATGGCTGAAGAGAAGGAAGAACTCACCCGCCTGCGCGAGGGCATCGATCGCGCTGACGACGAGATGCTGCGCCTGCTCTCCGAGCGGGCGCAGTTCGCGCATCGCATCGGCGAAATAAAGCAGGGCAACATCTACCGGCCCGAGCGCGAGGCGCAAGTGCTGCGTCGCCTGGTGGCAGCCAACCGTGAGTGCGGCGGCCTGCTGCCGGACGCAGCGGTGCAGCGCATATTCCGCGAGGTGATGTCGGCCTGCCTGGCGCTTGAGCAACCGTTGCGCATCGCCTATTTTGGTCCGGTGGGCACCTTCACCGAAAGCGCCGCCCAGAAGCATTTCGGATCGGCTCCGGTCTTCTCGCCCTTCGGCACCATTGACGATGTGTTTCGTGCGGTGGAAGCGGGCAATGCCGATTATGGCGTGGTGCCAGTGGAAAATTCCAGCGAAGGCGCGGTGAGTCGCAGCCTGGACTTGCTGCTGACTTCGCCGCTGATGATCTGCGGCGAAGTGATGTTGCGCATACACCAGAATCTGCTGTCCAAGGCCGACTCGGTGGATCACGTAAAGCGCCTCTACTCGCACGCCCAGTCGCTGGCCCAGTGCCACGAATGGCTCAACCGCAATCTGGCGAACCTGCCGCGCGTTCCGGTGGCCAGCAATGCCGAAGCGGCCCATATGGCCGCAGAAGACCCGGAGTCATGCGCGATCGCAGGGGAGGGAGCCGGGGTGCTGTACGGCCTGAACCAGCTGGCATCGAATATCGAAGACGACCCGAACAACACCACGCGCTTCCTGGTATTGGCGCAACACGATGCCGGTCCTTCCGGGTACGACAAGACTTCTTTCGTCTGTTCGGCGCAAAACAAGCCGGGCGCCGTCCATGACCTGCTCACGCCGCTGGCCGATCACGGCGTCTCGATGAGCAAGTTCGAATCGAGGCCGGCGCGCGGTTTTGGAGGCAGCCGCTGGGAATACGTGTTTTTCATCGATGTCGAGGGACACCGGCGCGATGCGGCCGTAGCCGCTGCGCTCGACGACCTTCGCGGCAGGGCCGGCTTCGTCAAGGAACTCGGCTCCTACCCCCACGCCACGCCATGAGGACACCATGAGTACAGCCGAGCTCGCACCCGCATACATCCGCGCCATCTCGCCCTATCTGCCGGGCAAGCCGATCACCGAGCTGGCCCGCGAAATGGGAATTCCGGTCGACAGCATCGTCAAACTCGCCTCGAACGAGAATCCGCTGGGCATGAGCCCGAAGGCGCGCGCCGCGATGGAAAAGGCCGCTGCCGGAATAGAGCGCTACCCGGACAACTTCGATCTGACCCGCGCGCTGGCCGATCGTTATGGTCTTGGCATGAATCAGATCGTGGTCGGCAACGGTTCCAACGACGTGCTCGACCTTGCGGCGCGGGTGTTTCTTTCCCCGGGGCGCTCTGCGGTATTTTCGCGTCATGCCTTCGCCGTTTATCCGCTGGCGACGATGGCCAGCGGCGCCGAGTGCATCGCGGTTCCGGCGAAAGAGTTCGGCCACGATCTCGATGCCATGCGCGCGGCAATCCGCCCCGATACCCGTATCGTCTGGATCGCCAACCCGAATAATCCGACCGGCAACTTCCTGCCCTATCCGCAAATCAGGGCCTTCCTGCAATCCCTGTCGCAGGATGTGGTCGTGGTGCTGGACGAGGCCTACAACGAATACTTGCCGCCGGCGGATCGCGCCGATACCGTAGCCTGGCTCAAGGAATTCCCCAATTTGCTGATCACCCGCACCTTCTCCAAGGTGTATGGCCTGGCCGGCCTGCGCATCGGCTATGGCCTCGCCTCCGCCGAAGTCGCTGACCTGCTCAACCGTGTACGCCAGCCGTTCAATGCGAACAACCTCGCGCTGGCAGCGGCGGTGGCGGCACTCGATGATCACGTCTTCCTCGCGGAAAGCTACGAGTCCAACCGCCGCGGCATGGAACAGATCCTTGCCGGATTGAAGCGGCTGGGGCTATCGCACATTCCTTCGCATGGCAATTTCGTCACCTTCAGGGTCGGCGATGCGGCCGGCGTCAATCAGCGCATGCTGAAGCAGGGCGTGATAGTGCGGCCCGTCGCCAATTACGCGATGCCGGAGCATCTGCGCGTCACCATCGGGCTTGAACGCGAGAATGTTCGCTTTCTCGAAGCTCTCGAGAAAGCGCTGGCCTGATCGATGCAATTTGAAAAGATAGTCGTCTGCGGCGTCGGCCTGATCGGCGGCTCTTTTGCGCTGGCGCAGAAGTCGGCGCGGGCGGCACGGCGTGTGGTCGGCATGGGACGCACCCGTGCGCCGCTCGAACAGGCGCTGGAGCAGGGCGTCATCGACCAGGTGGCCACCGACTGGGGCGCTGCCCTCGATGGTGCCGACCTCGTGCTGCTCGGCATGCCGGTCGGCCAGATGCCGGCGGTGATGGCGGCGCTGGCGCCACACCTCGGGCCCCGAACACTGGTCACCGACGGCGGTAGCACCAAGTCTGACGTGGTCGCGGCGGCGCGTGCGGCCTTCGGTGACAGAATTGGCCAGTTCGTCCCCGGCCACCCGATTGCCGGAGCCGAGAAAAGCGGTGTCGGCGCCGCGACTGCAGACCTCTATCGCGACAAGCGCGTGGTACTCACCCCCTTGCCGGAAAACACGCCAGAGGCTGTGGCCCGCGTGCGTGCGGCGTGGGAGGCCTGCGGCGCCCGGGTGTCGCAACTCGCGGCGGACGAGCACGACCGTGTCTTTGCGGCAGTCAGCCACCTGCCGCACCTGCTGGCCTTCGCTCTGGTGCATGACCTCGCCAGTCGAGACAACGCGGACCAGCTCTTCAGCTTCGCCGCCGGCGGCTTTCGCGATTTCACGCGCATCGCCAGCAGCCACCCGGAAATGTGGCGCGACATTTGTGTCGCCAATCGCCACGCGCTGCTGCCGGAACTGGATGCCTACATGGTCGAGCTGATGCGCACCCGCGTGCTGCTCGCCGGGGGTGATGCGGCTGGCCTCGAGGCGATGTTCGACACAGCCCGCGCGCGGCGCGACGCATGGCTGGATTCCCTGCCGCCGTCCGGTGAGTGATGACTAGCCTGACCCTGCCGCCCTTGCGTGCGGCCGCGGGCAGCGTAAGACTGCCAGGCTCCAAGAGCATTTCCAACCGCATGCTGCTGCTCGCGGCGCTGGCGGAAGGAACTACCGAAATCCGCGACCTGCTGGATTCGGACGACACCCGCGTGATGCTGACTGCGCTGCAAGGAGTCGGTGTTGGCGCAACGCCGATCGGTGGCACTGCGTGGCGCATCGAAGGCTGCGGCGGCGTTTTTCCGGTCAAGGATGCCGACCTGTTCATGGGCAACGCCGGCACCGCGATCCGGCCGCTGACGGCGGCACTGGCCCTGTCGGGCGGCCACTACCGGCTCTCCGGCGTGCCGCGCATGCACGAGCGACCGATCGGCGATCTGGTGGACGGGCTGCTGCAGATCGGTGCCGATGTCCGCTACACGGGCAATCCCGGCTTTCCGCCGCTGGCCATCCATCCGGCGAGCATCAAACTCGCGGGCCCGATCCGGCTGCGCGGCGACGTGTCTTCGCAGTTCCTCACCGCGTTGCTGATGGCCTTGCCTCTCACGGAAGCAGAGGCGGTGATCGAGATGACGACCGAACTCATCTCCAGACCCTACGTCGAGATCACGCTGAACCTGATGGCACGCTTCGGCGTCAGGGTCGAGCGCGAAGGCTGGCAGCGCTTCACGATTGCGGCGTGCCAGCGCTATCGCAGCCCCGGCGTGCTGCATGTCGAGGGCGATGCATCGGCCGCCTCTTATTTTCTGGCGGCCGGCGCGATCGGCGGCGGCCCGGTGCGGGTCGAAGGTGTCGGCCGGAACAGCATCCAGGGCGACGTGCGCTTCGCCGATGCGCTGCAAAAGATGGGCGCGCGCATCGAATGGGGCGAGCAGTTCATCGAGGCGAGCGCGCCGTTATCGGGAAGGCTGAAGGCTTTCGATCTCGACCTCAATCAGATTCCCGACGCGGCGATGACGCTGGCGGTGGCAGCCCTGTTTGCCGACGGCCGTTGCATCCTGCGCAATATCGCCTCGTGGCGCGTCAAGGAAACCGACCGCATCGCGGCGATGGCGACCGAACTGAGGAAGCTCGGCGCGATCGTGGAGGAGGGTCCCGACTTCCTCGCCGTTACCTGCCCGCGAAGCGGCATTCCAGGTACGCAGAGCGGAGCCGCGCCGACTCTTGTACCGAATGCGGCCATCGACACCTACGATGACCATCGCATCGCGATGTGCTTCTCGCTGGCGGCGCTCGGCGGCGTGCCGGTGACCATCAACGATCCGCAATGCGTCAACAAGACCTTTCCCGACTACTTCGATGCCCTGGCCGAAATCACCGCGCCGGTGATCGCCATCGACGGCCCCTCGGCCTCGGGCAAGGGTACCGTGGCCGAACGCGTCGCCGCAGCCCTCGGTTACCACTATCTGGACAGTGGTTCGCTGTATCGCCTGGCCGCGCTGGCGGCGACTCGCGCCGCTGTGTCGCTGGACGACGAAGCCGGGGTGGCGGTGCTGGCGGCGAGTCTGCCGGCAATTTTCGAAGGTGGCCGCATCCTGCTCGCCGGCGACGACGTAACGGACGCGATCCGCAGCGAAGAAGTCTCGGCCGGTGCCTCGAAAGTGGCGGCATTGCCGGCGGTACGTGCCGCGCTGCTGGCCCGGCAGCGCGCCTATCGCCGCTTTCCCGGGCTGGTGGCAGATGGCCGCGACATGGGCTCGGTGGTGTTCCCCGCCGCGATGGCCAAGGTGTTTCTCACAGCATCAGCCCAGGTGCGCGCAGAAAGACGCTATAAACAGTTGATCGCAAAGGGGATGCCTGCTAATATGCACGCCCTTTTGCAGGAATTGCAGGAAAGGGATGCGCGCGACGCCCAGCGTAGCGTGGCGCCCCTCCGGCAGTGCGACGATGCTGATCTGGTGGATACCACGCCGATGAACATCGAGGCAGCAGTGGAGGCCGTGATGACTATCGTCAAGCGGCAGCGACTGTGATTCAGGCATCAGGATAAATGTTCCACGAGTATCGCAACAAAGGTGTTGCAGCGGCCGCCAGGCTTCTGCGACGAAGAGCAACCAACCCGTCACTCCGGTGACAAACATCCGTAAGGTCCCTAACCCAATGTCTACTGCAGCTATTGCCGAAGCTTCACAAGCTTCACCCATGGAGAGCTTTGCCGCCCTGTTCGAGGAAAGCCTCCAGCGCCAGGAAATGCGTGCCGGTGAAGTCATCACGGCCGAAATCGTCCGCATCGACCAGAACTTCGTGGTCGTCAATGCGGGCCTCAAGTCCGAAAGCATGATTCCCGTTGAAGAGTTCCACAACGAACGTGGCGAGCTCGAAGCCAAGCCGGGCGATTTCGTCCTGGTGGCGATCGAGATGCTCGAAGACGGTTACGGTGCAACGCGCCTCTCGCGTGAAAAGGCCAAGCGCATCGCCGCCTGGAACGATCTCGACAAGGCCATGGTCGATGGCGCCCTGGTCAAAGGCCTGATCACCGGCAAGGTCAAGGGCGGCCTGACCGTCATGGTCAATGGCATTCGCGCCTTCCTGCCCGGTTCGCTGGTCGATACCCGGCCGGTCAAGGACACCACGCCTTTCGAAGGCAAGGAATACGAATTCAAGGTCATCAAGCTCGACCGCAAGCGCAACAACGTGGTGGTTTCACGTCGCGCCGTGCTCGAGGCCAGCATGGGCGAAGATCGCCAGAAGCTGCTGGAAAATCTGCAGGAAGGCACTGTCGTCAAGGGCATCGTCAAGAACATCACCGACTACGGTGCATTCGTCGACCTCGGCGGCATCGACGGCCTGCTGCACATCACCGACCTGGCCTGGCGCCGCGTGCGTCACCCGTCGGAAGTGCTCAACGTCGGTGATGAAGTCACCGCCAAGGTACTCAAGTTCGACCAGGAAAAGAACCGCGTTTCGCTGGGCATGAAGCAGCTGGGCGAGGATCCGTGGGTGGGAATCTCGCGTCGCTACCCGGCCAACACGCGCCTGTTCGGCAAGGTCACCAATCTCACCGATTACGGCTCGTTCGTCGAGATCGAGCAGGGCATCGAAGGCCTGGTTCACGTTTCCGAAATGGACTGGACCAACAAGAACATTCACCCGACCAAGGTTGTCCAGCTGGGCGACGAAGTCGAAGTGATGATTCTCGAAATCGACGAAGACCGTCGCCGCATTTCGCTCGGCATGAAGCAGTGCATGGCGAACCCGTGGGAAGATTTCGCGATGAACCACAAGAAGGGCGACAAGGTCCGCGGTGCCATCAAGTCGATTACCGACTTCGGCATCTTCATCGGCCTGCCCGGCGGCATCGATGGCCTGGTGCATTTGTCCGACTTGTCCTGGTCTGCCACGGGCGAAGAGGCCAAGCAGAACTTCAAGAAGGGTGATGAAGTCGAAGCCGTCGTGCTTTCCATCGATGTCGAGAAAGAGCGCATTTCGCTCGGCGTCAAGCAGATCGACGGCGATCCATTTACCAGCTTCGTCGCCACCCATGACAAGAACAGCCTGGTTTCAGGCACGGTGACCAGTGTCGATCAGCGCGGTGCGATGGTCGATCTCGGCGCCGAGGTGGAAGGTTACCTGCGCGTTTCCGAGTTCTCCCGCGAGCGCATCGAGGATCTGACCCAGCATCTGAAGGTCGGCGACGTGATCGAAACCATGATCGTGAACGTTGATCGCAAGACGCGATCGATCAACCTCTCGATCAAGGCCAAGGATCAGGTGGAACAGACCCAGGTGATGCAAAAGCTGGCGTCCGACAGTTCGGCCAGCAGCGGCACGACCAACCTCGGCGCGCTGCTGAAGGCCAAGCTCAACCAGAACCAGCCGCAATAAGCCCGATCTCATGACCAAATCGGAGCTCATCGCCCAGCTGGCGGAGCGCTTTCCCCAGCTGGTGGCGAAGGATGCCGACTATGCCGTCAAGATGATCCTTGATGCTCTCACCGCGGCGCTGGTTCGCGGCGATCGCATCGAGATTCGCGGCTTTGGCAGTTTCGCGCTGAACTATCGGCCGCCGCGTGTAGGTCGTAATCCGAAGTCGGGCGACAAGGTGCAGGTACCCGAAAAGTACGTGCCCCATTTCAAGGCCGGCAAGGAACTGCGGGAACGGGTCGATTACCGGCCATGAGTCGCGCTGTCGCAGCTCGCATCAAGGCGGCACCTGTCACGGGTGCCGCTTTTTTTCAGCCCCATGGCCCGGCATGAACACCCTGCTGCGGATTCTGGTCTGGCTGTTGCGCATCGTGGTCTTCGTCGGACTGTTCGGGCTGGCGATCAAGAACAGCGGCCCGATGGAATTGCGCTTCTTTCTGGATCATGCGTGGACGGCGCCGGTCTCGGTGGTGATCCTCGCCGTATTCGCCATTGGCGTTGCCGTTGGCCTGACGGCGGCGCTAGGCGTCTTCCTGCGCCCCCGGCGTAATCCGGATCGCGAGCCGCGCTAGCAAGATGGAAATCGAACTTTGGTGGCTGCTGGTGTTGCCGATGTTTTTCGGCCTCGGCTGGATCGCCGCGCGGATCGACATCAAGCATCTGCTGAAAGAGTCGCGCGTCTTGCCGCGTTCCTATTTCAAAGGGCTGAATTTTCTGCTCAACGAGCAGCCGGATCAGGCCATCGAAGCCTTCATCGAGGCGGCGCGCATCGATCCGGAAACCATCGAGTTGCATTTCGCGCTGGGCAATCTGTTCCGCCGTCGCGGCGAGACCGACCGCGCCATCCGCGTCCATCAGAATCTCATCGAGCGTGATGGCTTGTCGGCCAAGCAGCGCTTGCACGCATTGTCCGAACTCGGGCAGGACTATCTCAAGGCTGGCCTGCTCGATCGCGCCGAGGAGATCTTCGTCAAGCTGCGCGGTACCGACCGCGACGAAGAGGCGCTGAAAAGCCTGCTGGAAATCTACCAGCAGGAAAAGGAATGGGCCAAGGCGATTGCCGTTTGCGATGCCATGCCCAACCATTCCGAGCATCTGTGGCAAAAGGAAATCGCCGAGTTTCGTTGCGAAATGGCGGCCAACGAAATGCTTCACGACCGCCACGACGAAGCGCGCCGCCTGCTCGACGAGGCATTGGCGGCCAACCGGAAATGTGTCCGCGCGACGCTGCTGCTGGGCGATCTGGCGGCAAAACTTATGCGAAGCGGTATCCCCGGGGACGGCGATGGCGAGGCGGCGATTGATCACTGGAAAGGCATCGAGCAGCAGAACCCGGTGTATCTCGCCCTGGCTGCGGAGAAGCTGATGGCGGTGCACATCCAGCTGGGCCGCAAGGAGCAGGGCATCCAGTTGTTGCGCGGTTGGCTGGAGCGGCATCCCTCGCTCGACTTGCTCGATGCGGTGTTTCGCGCCGAACTCGACAACGACGGCGCCGAGGCCGCCTACGCGCTGGTGCGCGACGAGTTGCGCCGCAACCCGACGCTGCTCGGGCTCGACAAGCTGCTGGAGGCGCAGATCCTGGTGGTCCCGCCCGAAAAGCGTGCCGATCTGGAACTGATCAAGAACCTGATTCACAATCACACCCGTCGCGTCGCGCGTTATCGCTGCGACGCCTGTGGTTTCAAGGCGCGGCAGTTCTACTGGCGTTGCCCCGGTTGCGGCGGCTGGGAAACCTATCCGCCCAAGCGCACCGAAGAATTCGACATCACACTTTAGTAAATCCATGAAAATTACTGTCATCGGCACCGGCTACGTCGGTCTTGTCTCCGGTACCTGTCTTGCAGACGTAGGCAATGATGTGCTTTGCCTCGATCTGGATGCAGCAAAAATCCGCACCCTCAACGAAGGCGGCATTCCGATCTACGAACCGGGCCTGGAGGCCATGGTGCGGAAGAACGAGGCAGCGGGGCGTTTGCGCTTCACCACCGACATCGAGGCCGCGGTGGCCCACGGCGTGTTGCAGTTCATCGCCGTCGGCACCCCGCCGGATGAAGATGGTTCCGCCGACCTGCAATACGTGGTCGCTGCGGCGCGCAACGTGGGGCGCTACATGACCGGCTACAAGGTCGTGGTGGACAAATCCACGGTTCCGGTCGGCACCGCCGACAAAGTGCGTGCGGCGATTGCCGAAGAGCTGCAGGTGCGCGGCGCGAAGGTCGATTTCAGCGTCGTCTCCAATCCGGAATTCCTCAAGGAAGGCGCCGCGGTAGACGACTTCATGAAGCCGGACCGGATCGTCGTCGGCGCCGAAGATGCCCGCGCCATAGAGCTGATGCGCGAGCTTTACGCGCCGTTCCAGCGCAATCACGAGCGTCTGATCGTGATGGACGTGAGGAGCGCGGAACTGACCAAGTACGCCGCCAACGCGATGCTGGCAACACGCATCAGCTTCATGAACGAATTGGCGAATCTGGCGGAAAAGCTGGGTGCCGACATCGAACTGGTGCGCAAGGGCATCGGCTCCGATCCGCGCATCGGCTTCCATTTTCTCTATCCCGGCGTCGGCTACGGCGGTTCATGCTTTCCCAAGGATGTGCAGGCGCTGATCCGCACCGCGCAGGATGCCAAGCAGGAATTGCAGGTGCTGCAGGCAGTCGAGGCGGCCAATCAGACGCAGAAACATGTACTGGCAAAGAAGATCACGACGCGCCTCGGCAAGGACCTCAGCGGCAAGACCTTCGCCCTGTGGGGGCTGGCCTTCAAACCGAATACCGACGACATGCGAGAAGCGTCAAGCCTGGTGCTGATTGCCGATCTTCTGGCGGGCGGAGCTTCAATCCGCGCCTACGATCCGGTAGCCGGCCATGAAGCGCAGCGCATCCTGGGCAAGGATGCGCGCATCAGCTATGCGACGACGCCGATGCAGGCACTGGACGGCGCGGATGCCCTGGTCATCGTCACCGAGTGGAAGGAATTTCGCAGCCCGGACTTCGATGCGATCAAGGCCAAGCTGAAGACGCCGGTGATTTTCGACGGGCGCAATCTCTACGATCCGGCGACGCCGCGCAAGGCCGGGTTGGAGTATTTCGCCATCGGACGCCTATGAATACGGTCCCTGATACCTCCGCGACCCGCATTCTGGTGGTCGGCGACGTGATGCTGGATCGCTACTGGTTCGGCGAGGTGTCCCGCATTTCGCCGGAAGCGCCGGTGCCGGTGGTCAAGGTCGAGCGCACCGAGGAACGTCCCGGCGGCGCTGCCAACGTTGCCCGCAATTGCGCTGCGCTGGGCGCGCGGGTGGCGCTCCTGTCCGTGGTCGGCGCCGATGAAGCCGGCCAGATCCTAGCGCGCCTGATGCGCGACTCCGGCATCGAATGCAGCCTGCATGAGGATGCCCAACTCAGCACCACCGTGAAGTTGCGCGTGGTCGGCCGCCAGCAGCAGCTGCTGCGCATCGACTTTGAAAATGCGCCGGATCATGAAGTCCTGCAAGCCAAGCTGGCTGATTTTGAATCGCGTCTTGCGGCGTGCGACGTGGTGATCCTCTCCGATTACGGCAAGGGCGGCCTCACCCACATCACGGAAATGATTCGTCTTGCCCGCGCCGCCGGCAAGCCGGTACTGGTCGATCCCAAGGGCGAAGACTACGCCCGCTACGTCGGCGCGACGCTGCTCACCCCCAACCGCGCCGAGATGCGCCAAGTGGTCGGCCGCTGGAAGGATGAAGATGAGCTCGCGCTGAAGGCCATACGTCTGCGCGATGAACTGCATCTGGAGGCATTGCTGGTCACCCGCAGCGAAGAAGGCATGACGCTGTTTTCGGCCAGCGGCGTGGCGCATGAGCCGGCAGTGGCGCGTGAGGTTTATGATGTCAGTGGCGCCGGTGATACCGTTATCGCCACGCTGGCGGTGATGCTGGGCAGCGGCCTGTCCTTGCCACTGGCGATGCGCCAGGCCAATCTGGCCGCCGGCATCGTGGTCGGCAAGCTGGGCACGGCAATGTGCTCTTTGGAAGAATTGAAGCAGGTCAACTAGGAGTCCTATGCACTACGTCGTTACCGGCGCCTGCGGGTTCATCGGCGCGAATCTGGTCAAGGGCCTCAACGAGCGCGGCATTTCGGACATCATCGCCGTCGACAACCTGACCCAGGCTGACAAGTTCAGGAACCTGACCGACTGCGATATCGCCGACTATCTCGACAAGAGCGAATTTCTCGAACTCGTCGAAAGCGGCCAGCTCGAAGGTGGCATCGAAGCCATCCTCCACGAAGGCGCCTGTTCGGACACCATGGAAACCGACGGTCGCTACATGATGGCCAACAACTACTGCTATTCGCTGGCCCTGCTGGATTTTTGCCAGGAACAGGAAATTCCGCTGCTCTATGCCTCCTCCGCGTCCGTCTATGGTGGCGGCAGCATTTTCAGCGAAGACCGCGAGTTCGAGGCGCCGCTCAATGTCTATGGCTATTCGAAGTTCCTCTTCGATCAGATCGTGCGTCGCCGTCTCACCAGCGCCGACTCCCAGATCGCCGGGTTCCGCTACTTCAATGTCTACGGCCCGCGCGAGCAGCACAAGGGACGCATGGCCTCGGTCGCTTTTCATCACTTCAATCAATATCAGGCTTCCGGCAAGGTCAAGCTGTTCGAAGGCCATGGCGGCTATGCCGACGGCGAACAGCGCCGCGATTTCGTCTACGTTGGCGACGTGGTCAAGGTCAACATGGAGTTTCTTGAAAGTCGCGTATCAGGCATCTATAACCTCGGCACCGGGCGCGCACAGAGTTTCAACGAGCTCGCCGCCGCCACCGTCAATGCCTGCCGCGCGCTGGAGGGAAAAGCGGCCCAGTCCGTGGCCGAATTGGTGGCCCAGGGCATCATCGAATACATTCCCTTTCCGGATGCATTGAAAGGCAAGTACCAGAGCTTCACCGAGGCCGACCTTTCGCACCTGCGCGGCGCGGGTTACCGGGACGCATTTGCTGCGGTGGAGACGGGCGTCGCCGACTACGTGAAATGGCTCGCAAAATGAACTGGAAGACGCTCGAAGACTTCGTCGGCAATACGCCGCTGGTCCGGCTCGAGCGCATTGCCGGTGCCGAGGCCGCACGCCGCAACAACGTGATTCTGGCCAAGCTGGAAGGCAATAACCCGGCCGGCTCGGTCAAGGACCGGCCGGCATTGTCCATGATCGCCCATGCCGAGGCGCGTGGCCGCATCAAGCCCGGCGACACGCTGATCGAAGCCACCTCGGGCAATACCGGGATCGCGCTGGCAATGGCCGCTACCATGCGCGGCTACCGCATGATCCTGATCATGCCGGAGCATCAGAGCGTCGAACGCTGCCAGACCATGCGCGCCTTCGGCGCCGAGCTGGTGTTGACTCCCAAGGCGGGCGGCATGGAAGCCGCACGCGACCTGGCCGAACAAATGGTGCGGGATGGCAAGGGTCTGGTGCTCGACCAGTTCGCCAATCCGGACAACCCGCTGGCCCACTATGAGGGTACCGGTCCGGAGATCTGGCGCGACACCGGCGGCCGCATCACGCATTTTGTTTCCAGCATGGGCACCACGGGCACCATCATGGGCTGCTCGCGCTATTTCAAGGAGCAGAATCCGGCGATCCGCATCATCGGTTGCCAGCCGGAAGAGGGCTCGCAGATTCCCGGCATACGCAAGTGGCCCGAAGCCTATCTGCCAAAGATCTTCGAGGCTTCGCGCGTGGATCAGGTCGAAAGCGTGAGCCAGGGCCAGGCCGAAGAAATGGCGCGGCAACTGGCGCGCGAGGAAGGCATCTTCGCCGGGATTTCGTCCGGCGGCTCGCTGGCGGTGGCTTTGCGCATCGCCGGTCAGGTGGAGAACGCGGTGATCGTCACCATCGTCTGCGATCGTGGCGACCGCTATCTTTCGACAGGCGTCTTCCCGGCTTAATCCGGCAAGGCGATCTTGTTGTCGGTGCTGAACTGATAGTCGCGGAAGATGTGTTCCGCCGACAGCAGTTGATAACTGCCATCAGCGTTGCGGCGGGTGGTGTCCTTCAGGCGGTAGGTGTAGTGACCGCAGGTCCAGCATTCGAAGTTGCGCATGTGGGTGCACAGGCAGGTCTTGTCCATCACATGGATCTTCTTCGCATCCGGATGTAGCGCGACTTCACGGTTGTAGGCCTCGATGTACTGGCAGTTGCCGTTGGAGTCCAGCAAGTAGCCGAAGGCCTCGCAGTTGGGGCGGATGCCGTCGCCGATCGCCGGGCTGTTCCTCAGCATGCGCATCGGGTAGCCGGTCGGCGAAATGGTGTTCACCTCGATATCGGTCTCGCCGGCCTTGAAATATTCCTGCTGCACATCCTTCGGCAGGCCGCATTCGCGGGCCGCGGTGAAGCGGGTGGCGACCTGTACGGCGGCGGCGCCCATTTCCATGAAGGCGACCGCATCCGAACCGGTAAAGATGCCGCCGGCAGGAATCAATGGAATGTCCAGGTGTTCGGCCTTCATCCACTCGCGGATTTCGACCGTGATGGTGGCCAGGTCGTATTTCGCCCAATCCATGCCGAAACCCAGGTGCCCGCCGGCCAGCGGGCCTTCGATCACGACGTAGTCCGGCAGGCGCCCGGTGCGTGCGCTCTTTTTCAGGAACAGTTGCAGGGCGCGCAGGGACGAAACGATGATGCCCAGTTTGACGTCGCGGAAACGCGGATGATCTTCGATCAGCGCAAACGAGCCCAGATGCAATCCCGCTGCCAGGGTGATACCGTCGATGCCGTGATCCAGCGCCGCCTTGAGCCGGGCGCGCAGGGTTTCCCTCGGCGCATTCATGGTCAGCTTTTCCATGCAGTTGATGAAGATCAGCCCATCGCCGCGCTTGGCCTCCATGGTGCGCCCGACATGCAGGGCGGTGGCTTCCGCGAGCAGGCCGAGATCGAATTTGACCACCGCCTTGTCCGAATTGGCGACGTTGAACTTGTATTGCCTTAGCTTGTTCTTGACGTACTTGGTCTTGAAGCGGCGGTCGGAAACCGTAGGCACCATGGCGTCGGAAATGTGACCGATGCCGCCCAGCCGTGCCGCCTCCAATGCAAGTTCGGCGGTCGAAATGTCGACACCCATGCCGCCCACCACGATCGGCACCAGTTCCTGCTTGCCCAGCCGCAGGCGAAAATCATCGACGCGCTTCATTGCAAACTTTTCCATTGGTTGGCAGCCCGTCATTATCGCCCGTCGACGGGCTGTTCTGTTGCTGTTGCGACGGAAAATTCTCCTTTCTCCCCGGTTCAAGCCATCAGGCGCAGCAGGGCTTCTCCGTAGCGCACTGCCTTGGCCTGACCGATGCCCGGTACGCCGAGCAACTCGGCCAGACTCGCCGGTCGTCGTGCAGCAAGCTCGCGCAGGCTCTTGTCGTGCAGGATGACGTAGGCCGGCACGCCTTGTTCGCGCGCCAGGCCGGCACGCCATGCACGCAGAGCCTCGAATAGCGGCGCATCGGCTTCTGCCAGCGGAGTTCCGGGATCGGATCGCCGTCCCGCCGCCGCCGACTCCTGTGACCGCCCATGCGTCTTCCCACTCGTACGCTTTGCCTGCTTGCGCAGCGACAGCGTCGCCTCGCCTTTCAGCACCGGTCGCGCCGCATCGGTCAGGCGCAGCCCGCCGAAGGCCTCGGCATCGGTGTGGAGCAGGCCGGCGGCCAGCAGCTGGCGAAACACCGAGCGCCAGCCGGCGTCGTCGAGATCAGTGCCGGCGCCGAACGTGGGCAGGTCGCCATGACCGAACTGCTGCACTTTTTCGGTGGCCTTGCCGCGCAGGATGTCGATCAGGTGGCCGGCGCCGAAACGCTGGCCGGTACGCAAGGCGGCCGACATGGCCATTTGCGCGGCCACGGTGCCGTCCCACAGTTGCGGCGGATCGAGGCAGGTGTCGCAGTTGCCGCAGGCTGTGGCCTCTTCGCTGAAATACTTGAGCAGCAGCGCGCGCCGGCAACTGGCCGTTTCGCACCAGGCCAGCAGGGCGTCGAGCTTGCTGCGCTCGACACGCTTCTGTTCATCGCCCGCTGTCGATTCGTCGATGCGCAGGCGATGGATCACCACGTCGTTGAGGCCATAAGTCATCCAGGCTTCGGCCGGTTCGCCGTCGCGGCCGGCGCGGCCGGTTTCCTGGTAGTAGGCTTCGAGGCTCTTGGGCAGATCGAGGTGGGCGACGAAGCGCACGTCCGGTTTGTCGATGCCCATGCCGAAGGCGATGGTGGCCACCATGACGATCCCGTCATCCCGCAGGAAACGCTGCTGATGGTTCAGGCGCGTCGCTGCATCGAGTCCGGCGTGGTAAGCCAGTGCGGTGATGCCTTGGCCATTGAGCCAGGCCGCGGTCTCGTCCACCTTCTTGCGCGACAGGCAATAGACGATTCCGGCCGCGCCGTGTTGGCCGCCGAGGAAGTCGAGCAGTTGCCGGCGCGGGTTGTCACGCTCGACCACCGTGTACCGGATGTTCGGCCGGTCGAAGCTGGAAATGAACACGCGCGCTGTGTCGAGCCCGAGGCGGGTGATGATTTCCTGTCGCGTCAGGTGGTCGGCGGTTGCGGTCAGCGCAATCCGCGGTACCGCTGGATAGCGCTGGTGCAGGACCGAGAGCTGGATGTATTCGGGCCGGAAATCGTGGCCCCATTGCGAGACGCAATGTGCTTCGTCAATGGCAAACAGGGCGAGGCGGTTCTTTCCGGCCAGGTAATCCATGACGCCGAGAAAGCGCTCGGTCAGCAAGCGTTCCGGCGCGACGTAGATCAGGTCAAGCTCGTCCATGCGCAGGCGCCGCTCGGTCTCGGATGCGGTCGCACGGTCCTGCGAGGAATTGAGGAAGGCCGCCCGCACGCCGGCTTGCAGCAGGGCATCGACCTGATCCTGCATCAGCGCGATCAGGGGCGAGACGACGACGCCAACGCCCTGCCTGAGCATCGAGGGTATCTGGTAACAGAGCGACTTGCCGCCGCCGGTAGGCATCAGCACCAGCGCGTCGCCGCCGCCGATCAGATGGTCGATGATTTCCTCCTGCGGTCCGCGGAACGACGGGTAACCGAAAACGCGACGCAGGGTTTCGAGGGGGGCAGTCATTCGGGAAATTCGGCGCTGAGCAGGGGTGCGCATTATGCCCGCTGCGCCGGATTGCAGGAAACCATTCGCGCGACACTGATATCATCAAGGCCTGTTCAATGGAGCCCTATCATGGCCAGCAATCCTGAAATCACCAGCATGGCGCTGTTCTGCGACTTCGAGAACGTTGCCCTCGGCGTGCGCGACGCCAAGTACGCCCAGTTCGATATCAACAAGGTCCTCGAGCGGCTGCTGCTCAAGGGCAGCATCGTGGTCAAGAAGGCCTACTGCGACTGGGCGCGCTACAAGGAGTTCAAGGCGCCGATGCACGAGGCCTCGTTCGAGCTGATCGAGATTCCCCACGTGCGCCAGTCCGGCAAGAACTCGGCCGATATCCGCATGGTGGTGGACGCCCTCGACCTCTGCTACACCAAGTCGCATGTCGATACCTTTGTGATCATCAGCGGCGACTCGGATTTCTCGCCACTGGTGTCCAAGCTGCGGGAGAACAACAAGCGCGTCATCGGGGTCGGCGTCAAGGCGGCCACCTCCGACCTGCTGGCTGCCAACTGCGACGAATTCATCTTCTACGACGATCTGGTGCGAGAGCTTCCCGCGAAGAAGCAGCGCAATGAAAGGAAGGCTCCCGCCAAGCCTGCCGTCAGCTCAGCGAAGACCGCAGCGCCGAAGGGCGATGAAAAGGCTGAAGATCCGAAGCGGCAGGAGGCAATTGATCTCGTTGTGGAAACCGTCGAGGCACTGGTCGCCGAGCGCGGCGAAGACGAGAAGATATGGGGTTCCATGGTCAAGCAGACCCTGAAACGGCGCAAGCCTGGCTTCAGCGAGTCCTACTACGGTTACCGTTCCTTCGGCGAACTGCTGGAAGATGCCAGAAGGCACAAGCTGCTGATCCTGGAGCGCGACGAAAAGTCCGGCCAGCACATCATCCATCTGCCGGCAGAAGATTGAACTCGGCTTCGTGAGCGGCATCCCCGAAATACGGCCGGAGCAGTCGGTTGCGCTCCTGCAGGAACTGCATATCCTGACCCGTGACGGCAAGCTCAATCAGGACAGCCGGCGCAAGCTGAAGCAGGTCTATCACCTCTACCAGTTCATCGAACCGCTGCTGGCCGAGGTCATGACGCAACGCGGCGATCTGGTGCTGGTCGATCATGGCGCCGGCAAGTCCTACCTCGGCTTCATCCTCTATGACCTGTTCCTCAAGGCCATGGATCGCGGCCATGTCTATGGCATCGAGAGCCGTGCCGAACTCGTCGAAAAATCCTGTGAGCTTGCGCAGCGGCTGGGCTTTACGCGCATGTCCTTCCTCAATCTGTCGGTTGAGGAATCGATCGAGTCGGCGCAACTGCCGCCGCACGTTGATATCGTCACCGCGCTGCACGCTTGCGACACGGCCACCGATGATGCCATCCGGTTTGCCCTGCACAAACAGGCGCAATTCATTGTCCTGGCCCCTTGTTGCCAGGCCGAAGTTGCCGCGGTGCTGCGCCGGCACAAGAACGAGTCATTCGGGAAAACAGCGCTGGCGGAAATCTGGCGTCACCCGATCCACACCCGCGAATTCGGCAGCCAGATCACCAACGTCCTGCGCTGCCTGTTGCTCGAGGCCCATGGTTATCAGCTCACGGTTACCGAGCTGGTGGGCTGGGAGCATTCGATGAAGAACGAACTGATCATCGCCCGCTTCAGCAACGCGCCGCGCGGCAATGCCCGCGAGCGATTGGAGCAGATACTGCACGAGCTGAACCTGGGCGATTTGAACGCCCGATTTGTTTACTGAAGAAAGTCGGCGTTGGTGATACGGCGGATCGGACTTACGCCGTCTCGCCGTAACGCGCCAGCAGGCGCGTGGTGACGAACAGGACGACGCCCACCGTGGCGCTGATCGATGCCAGCGGCAGCAGCGTACCGTTGTGGCTGGCGCCGACCCACATGCCTGCCAGCAAAGCCGCATACATCGTCAGGCAACCGAACAGTCCGGCCGCCGCGCCGGCCTGCTGGGAGAACGGCGCGAGCGAGCCTGACTGGGCGCACGGAAAGTTGATGCCATGCGCGGTCATCACCAGGAACTGCGCAGCAACCACGAGGGCCCAGTGCCGTACATCGGCCAGCACCAGACCGAGGAAACCCAACCCGCCGATCATGCCAAGCGTGGTGCCCAGCGCCAGAACGCGCTCGACGCCGATCCGGCCCAGCAGACGGCGGCAGATCAGGGTACCGCTCAGATAGCCGCAGACGCCAAAGGCAAAGAGATAGCCGTAGTACTGCGTCGCCACGCCGAGGACCCGGATCAGCACGAAGGGTGTGCCGGAAATGAAGACAAAAATCGAGGCATAGGAAATCGCGCCGGGCAGGGCGTAGGCCCAGAAGGCTGGCGTGTGCATCACGTCAAGATAGGTACGGGTAAGACTGCCAAGGCGCATCGCATCTGGGTTCGGATTGCTGTTGGATTCCTTCATGCTGCGCAAGGCGGCGATCCACACCGCCAGCCCGGCCAGGGCGAGGGCGACAAATGCCGCGCGCCAGCCGAAAGTCACTTGCAGGTAGCCGCCGAGAATCGGTCCCAGGATAGGCGCCAGGGCAAGCATGGAGCTGGCTTTGGCCAGCACCCGGGCGCCGTCTGCGGGTGAATAGGCGTCGCGGATGATGGCCCGTGCCACCACCACGGCCGTGCAGCAGCCAATGGCCTGGACAAAGCGTGCGACGACCAGCCAGTCAAGTGCCGGAGCCAGCGCACAGGCGAGCCCCGAAAGCAGATAGACCGGCAAGCCGCCGATCAGCACCGGTCGCCGGCCATAGCGATCGGACAGCGGGCCGCTGATCAGCTGTGCCGAGCCGAAGCCGAACACGAACAGCGACAGCGTTTGCTGCACCGCCGCCGGGCTGACCGCAAAGTCGCTGGCCAGATTCGGCAGGGAAGCGAGGTAGAGGTCGGTAGACAACGGCTGCAGCATCAGGCAGCCGGTGACCAGCCAAAGCAGGGTGGTGGGTGTCATGGCTGACGAAGTCTGAGTCCGGCGCTGCGGCGCACTCAGCCGCGCCGGTCGCGCATCACTCGCGCTTTTTCGCGCACCCAGTCGCGGTCCTTCTCGGCGTCGCGCTTGTCGTGCTGCTTCTTGCCCTTGGCGAGTCCGACCGCCAGCTTGACGCGGCCCTTGCTGTAATGCAGATCGAGCGGCACCAGCGTGTAGCCGGCCCGCTCCACCTTGCCGATCAGCTTGCTGATTTCTGCCGCGTTCAGCAGCAGCTTGCGCGTGCGCACGGGATCGGGATTGACGTGGGTAGAGGCCGAAAGCAGCGGCGTGATGTGGGCGCCGATGAGGAATACCTCACCCCGTTTCAGCACCACATAGGCTTCCTTGATCTGCGCGCGCCCGGCGCGAATCGCCTTCACTTCCCAGCCTTCGAGCACCAGACCGGCCTCGTAGCGCTCTTCAATGAAGTAATCGTGGAATGCCTTCTTGTTGTCGGCGATGCTCATGGCTTGCGCGATAAAATGCGCAATTCTACTTCACCCTGTCCACGCGACTTTGCAATGGCTTTGGTCGAAAAATCCGTATTGATCGAACGCACGCCGCAGCAGATGTTCGGCCTGGTGGATCGTGTCGAGGACTATCCCCAGTTTCTGCCGTGGTGCGGCGGCACCGAATTGCACGAGCGCACGGCGACGCGCACCGCTGCTACGCTGCACATCAATTACCATGGCCTCAAATCGCATTTCTCGACTGAAAACACCAAGGAAGAACCGCGCTTGATGGATATCCGCCTGACCGACGGTCCCTTCGCTCATATGGACGGACATTGGCTCTTCACGCCATTGGGCGAGACCGCCTGCAAGGTAGAATTCCGTCTGCACTACGAGTTCTCCAGCCAATTGCTGGAAAAAGTGCTCGGCCCGGTGTTCAATCACATCGCCAACACCTTCGTCGAATCCTTTGTAAAGAGAGCGCAGAAAGTCTATGGCTGAAACCATTCAGGTCGAAGTTGTCTATGCCCGGCCGGAACGTCAGGAAGTGTCCAGCATCAGCTTGCCCGCGGGCAGCACCGTAGGGCAGGCGATCGAAGCCTCGGGCCTGCTGGCCAAGCATCCCGAAATAGACTTGGCCAGGAACAAGCTCGGCATCTACGCCAAGCTGGCCAAGGTTGATACCGCATTGCGCGATCGCGACCGGGTGGAAATCTACCGCCCGCTGATTGCCGACCCGAAGGAAGTGCGCAAACAGCGCGCTGCCGAGGGCAAGGCGATGAAAAAGGGTGGTGGCGACAGCGAATAGTCGCCTTGCTGGTCGCCCCCCTGCGCGCCATCGCGGGTGCATGGCTGTCACCGCTGCCCTGGTTTCGGGAACCTTGGCATAAACGATCCTGATGCCGGGCTTCTCGCATTCGAAGTGCAGGCCGTGCACCGGGAGTAAAGTACGACGCTGTAGTTCCTGGTCCGGACGCAGTCCTGCTGCCCAGGCAGTAGAACCAGGAATCCGCGGCGCCGGTTGTTCTTGCGATGCTCGAGGGCGCCACGAAATGCTCCCGCGAGCCGCAAGTTTCGACCCCGCGCCGAATCGATTGGCTCTCGTCGCTGCGTTCGGTAGCGAACAGAGCGCGGATGAGTTCCATGGCATCGTGTGATGGAATGTTCATTGAAGGATTCCAGCATGTCCAAGTACTTTCCTGGCGGCGTGGCAACCGACGCAACAAGAGCCGATGGCTAGGAAGCCGACCATGTCGCGAGCAAGCCTGCCGCGACTGCTGGTTGTCGCCGCATGCCTCGGCATGGCTGGTTGCGCGACGGTTTCGACCGACGATCGGGCACGGATAGTCGATCTGCCGCTGGCCTCGACCCATGCAGACATCGCATTCACGATAACTACCGCGTCGCGGCTGAGCACCGGCTGTGAAGAAAATGCAAGGTGCCCGACGCAGGCGGACAGGGATGCGGCAAAGCGCTTTGCGCTGCAAGTACACCGGGTCGCCGATGCTCTGCAAAGAGGCGCCGAGTCGCTGTATCCGGATCTGGCGCAACGCGTCCCGGGACTGGTCGACAGCCGCTTCGACGTGTATGTGGTCGCTGGCGATCAACCGGGCAGCGAGTCGAGCGCCAACGGAAGGATCGCGCTCAGCGCGGGACTTGGCGCCCGGCAGCCGTACGACGACTGGATGGCTTTCGTCATCGCCCGCGAAATGGGCCATGTCATCGCCCGTCACCCGGAAGAGAATTCAGCCGCCGGCATTGCCACTTCGGTGATCATGAACATTCTTATTCCCGGTAGCGGCTTGTTGAAGACGCTGATATCCGCAGGCGGGTCGGAGCTTGCCGCCAAGAGCCAGCGCGAGGTGCAGGCGCTGGAAGCCGATGCCATCGCGCTCGAACTGCTCCAAGCGGCAGGATTTCGCCTGCGCGACGTCTCTCTGACCCTGCGCATAGAGTCCGTAGTGGTTGATAACGGTTCATGGTCGAGAAGTTTCCGTGATTCCTCCCACAATTTCGTTGCCGAAGCCGGCAGGCTGGAGTTCGCCGTCGCGGCACTGAGGTAGGCAACATGCCTCGGACTGAAGGATCTGCCCTGTACCCGAATCAATTCAGCGAAAATATTGCCGGTTCGCGACCGAAAGTGAATATCCTTGCCGCAAAATCCGTGACAACATGTCAATTCATTCACGGCAGTTCTTCCCATTCGGCAGGCAAGGAAAGCATGAGCGCGGAATCTGAAACCCTCATCGAGATCAAGGACCTTCATTTTTCCTATGGGGACAGGAAAGTTCTCGACGGCATCAACCTCCAGGTACCCCGGGGCAAGGTGGTGGCAATCCTGGGCGCCAGCGGCTCGGGCAAAAGCACCCTGTTGCGCCTGATCGGGGGACAGTTGCGGCCGGACCAGGGCAGCGTCCGGGTGGACGGAAAGGTCATCCATGAACTGGACCACAAGGGCCTCTATGACATGCGCCGGAATATGGGCATGATGTTCCAGGCCGGCGGCTTGTTCAGCGACATGTCGGTTTACGACAACATCGCCTTTCCCTTGCGCGAACTCACGGATCTGCCCGAAGCGCTGATTCGCAGTCTGGTCCTGATGAAGTTGCAGGCGGTCGGCCTGCGTGGCACGACGAAGCTGATGACCAGCGAACTCTCGGGCGGCATGGCCCGTCGCGTGGCACTGGCTCGGGCGATCGCCGTCGATCCGATGCTGACGATCTACGACGAGCCGTTTGGCGGCCTCGATCCGATTTCGCTCAATGTGATTGCGCTCCTGATCCGGCGCCTGAACGATGCGCTGGGCGCAACGTCAATCATCGTGACCTATGACGTGTCCGAATCGCTGAAGGTGGCCGACTATGCCTACCTGCTCTACAAGGGTGTGGTCGAGGCCGAGGGCACGCCGGCAGAACTGCTGGCATCCGATGCTCCCTTTGTCGAGCAGTTCATTCACGCGCGTCCCACCGGGCCGGTGGCCTTCCACATGGAGAGCCCGCCCTACCGCGAGGATCTGCGTATCAGCGCCTAATCACGCGGCAGAAGGGATTTTCCTTCTGCTACCGGCACCTCCGACCACTCATTTCGACTGTATGTGCGGTAGCGCACGGAAGGCTGTCGCTTTATGATCTGGCACGAAAATCAGAGTCTCCAATGTGCGGTATCGCACGGACAAACGCTGTGCCGGGGGCTATTGTCTTGATTGGCGGATTGACGATCCGGCAATTCTTTCACTGGAGATCTGACGTGGCCCCCTTTACCCTGGACACAAAATTGGCCATGGCACTGTTTGTTGCCGGAATCCTTGCAGTGGGCCCGGCGATGGCCGACAAGCCTTCCTGGGCCGGCTCCGACAAGGGCGGCAAAAAGGATCATGGCGATCAACGGGACGAAGGCGGCGGCCGCCATTTCCAGGAGCGGCAGCACATGGTGGTGCGTGAGTACTACTCGAAGCAATACAGCGGTGGCCGCTGCCCGCCAGGACTGGCGAAGAAGCACAACGGCTGCATGCCCCCGGGCCAGGCTAGGAAATGGCAGGTCGGACAGCCTTTACCGCGCGAAGTGGTCTATTACCCGGTGCCGAAGCAGCTGGTGGTAGAAATCGGCCCGCCACCATCCGGTCATCAGTACGTGAGGGTCGCGGGCGACATCCTGATGATTGCGATCGGGACGGGAATGGTCGTCGATGCGATTCAGGATCTGGGTCGGAAATAAGGGTTCGGGTTCCATGCCCGTGTAAGCGGCGGCGCGTGAGATTTTTTTGAAGCCGGGCGGGTTTCAACCGTTAGAAATGCACGCAAGAGCCTGTTTAGCAAATCCTTATATAACTCTTCCGCTATAATGCGTTTTTGGCACGAAGGAATTTCATTATGCGATTGCTCCAGAAGGCGCTGACGTTTGACGACGTCCTCCTGGTTCCCGCCCACTCGGTGATTCTTCCTCGTGACGTCAGCCTCGCCACCCGCCTTACCCGCAAGATTCAGCTGAACCTGCCGCTCCTTTCCGCAGCCATGGATACGGTGACGGAGGCGCGGCTGGCAATCGCCCTGGCACAGGAAGGCGGCATGGGCATTGTGCACAAAAACCTGAATCCCCAGGCCCAGGCGGCCGAAGTGGCCAAGGTCAAGCGTTTCGAATCCGGTGTGCTGAAAGACCCGATCACCGTTCCGCCCACCATGACGGTGCGTGAAGTGCTGGCGCTGACACGCAGCCACCGTATATCCGGTCTGCCCGTGGTGGATAACGGAGTCGTGGTGGGCATCGTCACCAATCGCGACACACGTTTCGAAACCAACCTCGATCAGGCGGTACGCGCCATCATGACGCCGCGCGCGCGGCTGATCACGGTCATCGAAGGAAGCTCGCCCGAGGAGGCCAAGGCACTGATGCACAAGCATCGCCTGGAGCGTGTGCTGGTGGTCAACGCCAACTTCCAGCTACGCGGCCTGGTGACCGTCAAGGACATTCTCAAGTCCAGCGAACATCCATTCGCCTGCAAGGACGAGCAGGGCCACCTGCGGGTCGGCGCCGCGATTGGTGTCGGTGAAGGCACCGAAGAGCGCGCCGAACTGCTGGCCGAAGCCGGCGTCGACGTGATCGTAGTTGATACCGCCCACGGTCATTCCGAAGGCGTGCTGCGGCGAGTGCAGTGGGTCAAGAAGAATTTCCCGCAGGTCGAAGTGATCGGCGGCAACATTGCCACGGCGAGTGCGGCGAAGGCGCTGGTCGATCACGGTGCCGATGGTGTCAAGGTCGGCATCGGCCCCGGTTCGATCTGCACCACCCGCATTGTCGCGGGCGTCGGCGTACCGCAGATCACGGCGGTGGAAATGGTCGCCAACGCACTGGCTGCCAGCGGCATACCGCTGATCGCTGATGGCGGCATTCGATTCTCGGGAGACATCTCGAAGGCCATCGCGGCCGGCGCCAATTCCGTGATGCTGGGCGGTCTGTTCGCCGGCACCGAGGAGGCCCCGGGCGAAACCGTGCTGTATCAGGGGCGCTCATACAAGGCCTATCGCGGCATGGGCAGCCTGGCCGCGATGAAGGATGGTGCGGCGGACCGTTACTTCCAGGATTCCGATGCCAACGTCGAAAAGCTGGTGCCGGAAGGCATCGAAGGCCGCGTGCCCTACAAAGGTCCGGTCATTGCGGTGATCCACCAGTTGATGGGAGGCTTGCGTTCCTCGATGGGTTACGTCGGCTGCGCCACGATCGACGACATGCGGGCCAAGGCGGAATTTGTCGAAATCACGTCGGCTGGCATCCGTGAATCGCATGTACATGATGTGCAGATCACCAAGGAAGCGCCGAACTACCATATCGACTGATGCCATTCGCTTGAGCAAGGGCGGTACGGCGGTTCAGATTGGGTTCTGAACCGCCTTTTGTATTTCTTGTCCCCATTTCTTTCGAGACTTTTACCATGGCCCACCAGAAGATCCTCATCCTCGACTTCGGTTCCCAGGTTACGCAACTCATCGCCCGTCGCGTGCGTGAACAGCAGGTGTATTGCGAACTGCATCCGTTCGATGTCTCCGAGGATTTCATACGCAAATTCAATCCGCAGGGGGTGATTCTTTCCGGCGGGCCGAACTCGGTCTACGAGGCCGAGGAATGGAAGGCGCCCGACATCGTATTCAAACTCGGCGTGCCGGTACTCGGCATCTGTTACGGCATGCAGACCATGGCCGCGCAACTCGGCGGCAAGGTCGAAAGCAGCCACAAGCGCGAATTCGGCTATGCCGAGATGCGCGCCCGTGGTCACTCCAAGCTGTTCAACGGCATTCAGGACCGAGTCAATGCCGAGGGACATGGCCTGCTCGAAGTCTGGATGAGCCACGGCGACAAGGTGACGGAACTGCCGCCCGGATTCAAGGTCATCGGCGGCAATGAATCGACACCGATTGCAGCCATGGCGGACGAGGCGCGCGGCTTCTACGCGGTCCAATTTCATCCCGAAGTCACCCACACCTTGAAGGGGCGCGAGATCTATGCTCGGTTCGTGCGCGACATTTGCGGTTGCCGCGGCGATTGGAACATGCCCAACTATGTCGACGAGGCGATTGCCAAGGTACGCGCCCAGGTAGGCAAGGAAGTGGTGATTCTCGGGCTTTCCGGGGGCGTCGATTCATCCGTGGTTGCGGCCCTTCTGCACCGCGCCATAGGCGATCAGCTGACCTGCGTCTTCGTCGATAACGGCTTGTTGCGGCTCAATGAAGGGGTGCAGGTGATGGACACCTTCGCGCGCAACCTGGGCGTCAAGGTGATCCATGTCGATGCCGCGAACCAGTTCATGGGGCACCTCAAAGGCGTTGCCGATCCGGAACAGAAGCGCAAGGTCATCGGCCGCGAGTTTGTCGAGGTGTTCCAGGCCGAAGCCCAGAAGCTGCCCAACGCCAGATGGCTCGCGCAAGGGACGATCTATCCCGATGTCATCGAGTCCGCAGGAGCGAAAACCAAGAAGGCGCATGCCATCAAGAGCCACCACAACGTCGGCGGCCTGCCCGCGACGCTGAACCTCAAACTGCTGGAACCCTTGCGCGAACTGTTCAAGGACGAAGTCCGTGAATTCGGCGTGGCACTCGGGCTGCCGCACGAAATGGTATACCGCCATCCCTTCCCCGGTCCCGGCCTCGGGGTACGCATTCTCGGGGAAGTGAAACCGGAATTTGCCGAACTCCTGCGCCGCGCCGACGCGATATTCATCGACGAATTGCGGGCGGCCGACTGGTATGACAAAACCAGTCAGGCGTTCGCCGTGTTCCTGCCGGTGAAGAGCGTCGGCGTCATGGGCGACGGCCGCACCTACGAATACGTGGTGGCGCTGCGCGCGGTACAGACCTCGGACTTCATGACGGCCAAATGGGCGGAACTTCCCCATGAACTGCTGGGCCGGGTCTCCAACCGGATCATCAACGAGGTGCGCGGCATCAACCGCGTGGTATATGACATCTCCGGCAAGCCGCCGGCGACCATAGAGTGGGAGTGACTGGCAAAGACCAGCAACATCTCGCAACGTCTGGCAAATATAGGCAACCCGAATAGCCGGGAAGACTGCAGACGGCGACGACGATCGAAATCTCGCAGGAGCATGATTTACACGACCAATGCCATCGAGTCGGTGAACATGCGTTTGCGCAAGATCGCCAAGAATCGCGGTTCGTTTCCGAACGACGACGCGCTACTCAAACTCTCCTACTTGGCGCTCAGGAATATCAGCCGGAAATAGACGATGCCGATTCGGGACTGGGAAGCAGCACTGACTCGCTTTACTATCCAGTTTCAAGACCGGATGACGCAGTACTAATCCCAAACCCGTTTACTCAAAATTCCGGACATCCTCTCGCGCAGTTTAGTTGCGAAAAAAATTTATTCGTCACCGCAGCAGGGCCGCTACGGCGAAGAGGAGGTCGACCAGGGTTGCGGTATCAATGTCGCGTTACGCGCCGATCGAAATCACCTTCCGATTCGTCCTCGCCGCGATCCAGTTGTTCCTCGCAATGCTCTAGTACTTCAGCCTGTTCGCGCAACAGTTTTCCGAGTTCGCGAAGCATTTCCCGCGTCCCGCCTTTGAAGCCGTGCGATTCACGGCCGAGGATAAGTCGATGCTATTTCTTTGGTGGCGGGAGCTGAGCCATATACGCCGCCACAGCTTCCAGGTCGGTACTCATGTAGTGTGACTTAAGCAGCTTCACCATGTCGGGGTTTGAATTGCCGCGATCGCCGTCTCGGACGTACTGCAGCTGGCGCGCCAGATAGCCGAAATGCTGGGCCGCAACCATGGGATAGAACTTTTCGGCGTTGCCTTCCCCCTTGGCGCCATGGCATTTAACGCAATCTTTGTCGTAAAGCCTCTTGCCTTGCGCAACGTCGCCAATACCGGGCCCCTTGCCGTTCTTCGTTGAGATCGGCAATCCCCGCAGATAGACAGCAATATCCGCGATATCGCCAGACTTGAGCACATGATCCTCAAAATAGAACCCCATCTTCCGATTGATGCGGCGACCGGCCAGCATGTCGGTGATCTGCTTCATTAGCACGGTTGCGTGTTGCCCCGATAGGCGTGGGTAGAGGCCACTGGTTCGTCCCGAAGCATCTGCGCCGTGACAATCCTGGCACTGTCGGAACATCGCCTTTCCGCGTTCAGGACTACCCTTGGCCTGCAGTGCAGCCTTCAATTCTTCAGTGATTTGCTGCGAGGCCGGTTCCTGAGCCAGTGCCGACAACGCCCAGAGGGCCACCGCGAGCATCATTGCCACCAATTTCGCCATCTCTTTCTCCCCATTTCGCGATAAGCAATATCTTACTAAGCAGACCGGATATTCCGTTGCCTTCTTCTTTCCTCATGCGCTCTGAGCGCGAGTGTAACGCATGGCGATCTACCACAGCAAAGGCCGTTTCTGGAGTCCGTCAGACCGGTTCCAAAATGAACCGGTCAATTGAATGGCGCAACAAGCAGCACAGCGAACGACCGGACCTGGCCGGTTGCACGAATACGAAATCGTGCCCCAAAGCCGCGGGCGCACCATTTGGTGCGCCCCCTTTGTTCGGGGTGACGTTTCAGGTCTGACCGGCCCCGGCATGCAGCTTTAATCCAAGCGCCCCGATGACCTTGAGGATCGTGTCGAAACCCGGACTACGCTCGCCGGAAAGTGCCTTGTAAAGACTTTCACGGGAGAGTCCGGCATCACGGGCCACTTGGGCCATGCCCTTGGCACGAGCAATGTCTCCAAGTGCCTTGGCAATAAACGCCGCATCACCGTCTGCGGCTTCCAGGCAAGCCTCCAAGTAGGCCGCCATTTCCTCTTGAGTCCTGAGGTGCTCTGCAACGTCATAACGAGTGGTAGCGGTCTTGGCCATGGCAATTACTCCGATAGGTTTCGCGCGAGACGCAGAGCGGCCTTGATGTCCTTGGCTTGAGTGCTCTTATCTCCGCCAGCCAGAAGAATGATGAGTTCGCGTCCTCGCTGCTTGAAATAGACCCGATATCCGGGGCCGAAATTGATCCGTAACTCGGAGACACCTTCGCCAACAGGCTCAACATCGCCAGGATTGCCGGCGGCCAAGCGTTCAATTCGAACTTGAACTCTCGCACGCGATTGGAGATCTCGGAGGGTATCAAGCCATTCGGCGAAGACATCGATTTTCCGAATTTCAACCATGGGCACACTGTAGCCGCATGGCTACATCTTGTCAATTAGTTGCTTCCGGCTGAGTGGCAGTTCTCCGGCACATTGCCGCCCGATTCTTACCAGAGGCTCAAGGTCGGCTCAGGCCGAGAACCGGGCCTCGAGGTGCCGAAATCAGTGCAACTCGACTCCGTACAACTGAATGCTAGGTAGTGTTACTTGAAGCAAACCATGTTGATTTATTTCAACAAACCATGTGAATTACCAGAAGGTTGCCTGTCCATCAGCCAAGTTCGGTGACTCCATCAGGGTTACTTCCTCGCCCTTGCAAATGTCAGCGCAATCCGTATACTGTCCGGACAATTCAAGGAGTGTCATCATGGGCACCACCGTCAAGGAAGAACGCATCGAAATTCGTCTCGCGTCAGCCGAGAAGGATCGCATTCGTCAGGCCGCCATCCTGTCACACCAGAATGTCAGCGAGTTTGTCCTGCGCGCCGTGCGTACCGTGGCCGACGAGACCTTGGCCTCGCAGACGCGATTCGTTTTGCCTGAAGAACAGATGAACGCCTTCTATGCTGCTCTCGATCAACCCGCCAAGTCGATTCCTCGTCTCAGGGAACTGCTCAAAAAACCGAGCGTCTTCGAGACCAAATGAAGTTGCCGCTACGGGGTCCCGAACTCCTCACCGAGGCCCACGACGTATCCGGATTCGACTGCGGCAACGAAGCGCTGAACCGTTTCCTCCATCGCCATGCGTTGCAGAACCAGCGCAACCAGAGTGCCCGGACCTACGTCGCCCTACGTGGCGAGACGAATGTCATCGGCTACTACTCGCTGGCGGCGGCCTCTGCAGAATACGAAACCGTCCCGGCACGAATTGCCAAAGGACTGGCCCAGCATCCAATCCCTCTGACGCTACTGGCGAGGTTGGCCGTAGATCGGGCAGAGCAGGGCACTGGAATCGGGGCAGGGTTGCTCAAGGATGCGCTGAAGCGTTTTCTGCATGCTCAGTCAATCATTGCTGCACGTGCCTTAGTGGTGCATGCCAAGGATGACCAAGCCGTCGAGTTCTATCAGCACTTCGGATTCGTGCCATCGCCACTCGATCCGTATCATCTGTACCTGATGACCAAGGACATCCATGAGTGCTTGGCTTAGTCACTCGAAAACGCTGCCGATGCAGTGCCTTCAAGCCTTTCGGGATGCGTATACCATCATGCAAAATGCATACTCGAAAAATTGGGTGCGAAATTCGTCAAATATTTATTTTTCTGGCACTGTCCGACAACGTCTGGACTCGATAAGCAACAACATTTTGATGGTAATTCTGATGGTGATTTTTCATTCGGAAATCGTTTATCCTTTGCAGATCAACCGGATGAAAAGCTCGTGCACAATCGAGTGGGAATGACCCCTCTCAATTCGAAGAGAGGCTAGGCAATCGCGACGGAAGCACCTTCGGGCTCGTTTGCCGCACGCGGCGCGCCTTCGACCGCCTGTACTTCTTCGACCTTCCGCAGAAATTCGTTAACCGCCGGAAAGTTGTTCTGCAACGCCACGTCGGAAGCCTTGCCGGATGGACCGACAAGCGAGGGCGACGCACCTCGTTTGATCAATCTCTGAACTATCTTGAACTCGCCACGCTGAGCGGCGCGCATCAACGGTGTCATGCCTTCTTTGTCGGTTGTGTCAAGATCAAAATCCATGGATAAGACAGTCTTGACGTAGGCAAGATTGCCGCGCTCGATGGCGTCGAGCAGCACTTGGGTCGCTTCGGGATTTTGGATGCGTTTTTTTGCCTCCAGCCCTGAAGGCAGTACTTTGGCGCGAAGGTTGAGCAACGAGAGCGCAACCATGACAACCAGTGCTGCCAGCAAAGGCGCTTGGGTGATGCCCAACTCCTCGGCCAATTTTCCCGGCAGATTGGCGCCGATGGCCAGCAGGGCGTACAGCAGGAAGAAGAAAAACCGCAAATACAGGAACAGGGCAATGACCACCATCAGGCCCAATATGGCCATCAGCAGACCCGGTTCCACCCCAATCCTGTCCAGCACCCTGCTGGGAAGATTGGCGACCACGGCCATCGCTCCGACCAGCCCGAGCAAGGTCCATTCCCTGATCTGCTTTTGTCTAACGATGTCCATATCGATCCTTAGTTAGAAACGTCTGCTGCAGGAGGTTGGCAAGCAAACCACGAGTCAAGGACAACATTCGGTTTCCCGAACGTTCGATAAACTCGGCTCAATTTAGCGCATTTCGGGTTCGGATGGAATGCTGTTTTTGAGAGAAAAGTTGATTTTAGTCGCATGATTTTGTGCAATTACGCCTCTGGAAACGCTAAAGTGGCGGTCTTTGTGCATAGCGGCAATCTGATCGTAAGACAACAAGGAGAAGTAGTGATGAAACGGCAATGGGTATTTGCTTTCGAAGAGGGCGACGGCAAGAATAAGATGTTGCTCGGCGGCAAGGGTGCCAACTTGTGCGAGATGACACAGATCGGCCTCAATGTTCCGCCTGGCTTCGTTATCACTACAGATGCCTGTCTCGCTTTCCTGGAAAAGGATCGCCTGCCCGACGGCGCAATGGAAGAGACCTTGGCGCACATGAAAGCCCTGGAGAAGAAGACGGGGAAAACCTTTGGCGGTGCAGACAATCCGTTGCTGGTTTCGGTCCGCTCGGGTTCGGCCATGTCGATGCCGGGGATGATGGACACCATTCTCAACCTCGGCCTCAACCAGACCACACTAAAAGGCCTGATTGCGTTGACCGGTAATCCGCGTTTCGGCTACGACGCATGGCGTCGCTTCATCCAGCTGTTCGGCAAGATCGCCCTGGGCATTGGCGACGAGCATTTTGACAAGGCGATGGCGCTGATCAAGGGCCGTTACAACGCGAGCACCGACGTCGACCTCAAGGCCGAGCATCTGGCCGAACTGGCCAACGAGTTTCTGGCCATCGTCAGCCGGCATACCGGCAAGCCATTCCCTGAAGATCCCTACCAGCAACTGGAGATAGCCATTGGTGCGGTATTCCGTTCATGGAATGGCAAGCGCGCCGTCGACTATCGGAAGCAGTTCAAGATCACCAAGGAGATGGCCAGCGGTACGGCTGTAAACGTGGTGACCATGGTGTTTGGCAACATGGGCGCTGATTCAGGTACCGGCGTCGGCTTCACGCGCAACCCCGGCACCGGCGAAAACATCATCTATGGTGAATACTTGGTGAATGCTCAGGGCGAGGATGTTGTTGCCGGCATTCGCACGCCGAAGGCGATTGCCGAAATGGAGCAGGAAATGCCGGAAATCTATCGGCAGTTGCAGGAACTGCATGCGCGTCTCGAGTCGCACTACGCGGAAGTCCAGGACTTCGAATTCACCATCGAGAAGGGTCAGCTCTATTGCCTGCAAACACGCAACGGCAAGATGAATGCGCGGGCGATGTTGCGCACCTCGGTCGAAATGCACAGGGAGGGCTTGATCACCCGCCAGAAAGCCCTGATGCGGATTGATCCGATGCTGCTCGAACAAATGCTGGCACCCCAACTCGCGGCGGATTTCAGGGGCAAGCCGCTGGCTACCGGCCTGCCGGCGTCTCCCGGGGCCGCCTCGGGCAAGATCGTTTTCGATGCGGATACAGCGGAAGAGCGCGGCCGGCTCGGCGAACGGATCATTCTGGTACGTGAGGAAACCAAACCGGAGGACATCCACGGTTTCTTCCAGGCGCAAGGCATCCTGACCAGTCGCGGTGGCAAGACCTCGCATGCCGCCGTGGTCGCCCGCGGCATGGGCAAGCCCTGCGTCTCGGGCTGCGACGCGATCGTCATCAATGACCAGGCGCGCCGAGCAGTGATCGGAGAGACCACCTTGCATGAAGGTGACGTGATCACGATCGACGGCAGCACCGGCATGGTCTACGCGGGCGAAGTACCGACGGTCGAAGCGGTCTTTTCGGAGGACATGGAAACCCTGCTCGGTTGGGCCGACGAAGTCGCGCGGCTCAAGGTCATGGCCAATGCCGATACGCCGGATGACGCCGCCAAGGGACGGGTCTATGGTGCCATGGGCATCGGCTTGTGTCGCACCGAACGCATGTTCAACAGCTCTGATCGCCTGCCCATCGTGCAGGAGATGATCCTCGCCGAAACTGTCGAAGAGCGCCAGGCGGCACTGGACCGGCTGCTGCCAATCCAGCGCGCCGATTTCAAGGGCATCTTCAAGGCCATGAAGGGCCTGCCGGTAACCGTTCGCCTGCTCGACCCGCCGATGCACGAATTCCTGCCGACGACAGCGCAACTGGAACTGGAGATCGCCCATTTGCACCACATGCGCGATTCGATCAAGGCGATGGAGGAACTTCCGGAAACCCTGAAGCTCCTCAGTCCGCGCCTGTATCAGCAATACTCGGACGGGCTGGGCAAACTATCGCTGAGCATGAAGGAGTTCAAGGACGGCCATCTTGAGGTGGACGCGATCCACAAGAAGGAAAAGATCCTCAAGAAGGTCCGCGCGCTGTCCGAAGTCAACCCGATGCTCGGCCATCGCGGCGTGCGCTTGGGCATCACCTATCCGGAGATCTACATGATGCAGATCCAGGCGATCCTGGAAGCTGCCGCCCTCTGCGCCAAGGAGGGAACCGAGGTCCATCCGGAAATCATGGTGCCGCAGGTGGCGACGGTCGAGGAATTGTGCCGCATTCACAGCTACGTAAAACGCCTGCACAAGGTAGTGGAACTGACCCACAGCATCAAGGTCGACGTCAAATTCGGCAGCATGCTGGAAGTGGTGCGCGCCTGCCTGCGCGCAGGACGCATGGCCGAAGACGCCGAATTCTTCTCATTCGGCACCAATGATCTGACCCAAGCCACGTTCTCCTTCAGTCGCGAGGATGCTGAAAACAAATTCCTGCCGGCCTATATCGAAACCGGAATTCTTCAGGACAACCCGTTCGAGGTGCTGGACCAGAAAGGCGTCGGCGAATTGATGAAACTGGCGGTGAGTGAGGGACGCAAGACACGGCCGGATCTGAAGGTTGGCATCTGCGGCGAGCATGGCGGTCATCCGGCGTCCATCCAGTTCTGCCACAGCATCGGACTCACTTACGTTTCCTGTTCGGGGCCGCGCGTGCCCATCGCGCGACTGGCTGCCGCGCAGGCACAACTGCTGGAGGCGGGTGGCGTAGTCAGCAAGAACGAGAACGCATAGCGCGGGGGTTGCCACGGCGAACCCAGTGGAAGGCGGTGACAAGGGCATAACCAACACCATGGACGATAGCGATTACATGGGGCTGGCGCTGGATTTGGCACGTGAAGCAGGCGCCGCCGGTGAAGTGCCGGTGGGCGCTCTGATCGTTTGGGGTGGGGAAGTTGTTGGCCGCGGCTTCAACCAGCCGATAGGCCGGCATGATCCCACAGCCCATGCCGAGGTCATGGCGCTGCGCGATGCCGCCGTCCGCCTCGGCAACTACCGGCTGCCGGGCTGCACCTTGTATGTGACGCTGGAGCCTTGCGCCATGTGTGCCGGTGCGATCATGCATGCACGCATCGACCGCGTCGTATTCGGCGGACGCGATTCGAAAACCGGCGCTGCCGGCAGCGTGATCGACCTGTTCGCCGAAGCACGCCTCAATCACCACACCGCGGTTGTCGGTGGCGTACTGGCGGAGCAGTGCGGCAGTCTGTTGTCGAGTTTCTTTGCCGCGCGCCGCGGACGTACGCTCGTGGCCTGATTCGCGCATGTCCATGCATATTCGCATCAGCCTGCCTCAACAAACCGTGGAACTGCATGACGAGCGCGGCACGCTGCTGCGTCGCTATCTGGTATCCACGGCAAAGAACGGAGCCGGCGAGCAGAACGGCAGTTTCCGCACGCCGCGCGGCAGACATGTCGTGCGGGCGAAAGTCGGCGCCGGCGAGACGGCGAATACGGTGTTTGTCAGGCGTCGACCGACCGGCGAGATGTGGACGCCGCAACTCGCCGAACAATTCCCCGATCGCGACTGGATCCTGACCCGGATTCTGTGGTTGTCCGGCAAGGAGCCGGGGCGCAATCGGCTCGGCGAAGTGGATACCATGCGCCGCTACATCTACCTGCACGGCTCGCCCGACACGGTGCCCATGGGCACCCCGGGTTCGATCGGCTGCGTGCGCATGCGCAACCGGGACATCGTCGAACTGTTCGATCTGGTGCCGGCCTATACGCCGGTCGATATTGTCGAATTCGGTGTCGAAACGGGTTCATGGAACGAACTCGGGCAGCAAGCCCGCCTTATTCGCGAGACCGTGTTTGTCGACGAGCAGAAAGTGCCACGGGAGTTGGAGTGGGACGAGCAGGATGCACTGAGTCGGCATGTCATTGCCAAGGACGGCGATGGAGGCGCAATCGGCACTGGGCGGCTCCTGGCAGACGGCCATATCGGCCGCATGGCGGTTCTGGCGGATTGGCGCGGCAAGGGCGTTGGCCGTGCGCTGCTGGAACGGCTGCTTCAGGAGGCGACTCGGCAGGGTCTGCCGCATCTGGCGCTGCACGCGCAGACTCAGGCCAGCGGCTTCTACCGTCGTTTCGGCTTTGTCGAGGAAGGGCCGGAATTCATCGAAGCCGGCATTCCGCACCGGGTCATGGTGCGCTCAACTTGTCCACAAGGTATGCCGTTCCGGGCTAAGGCGCCCGGGACATAAAGCGATAGCGCAGCAGCTCGCTGCGCTGAGGCCCCGGCAACCACGTCTGCTCGTTGAAGCTGGCCCAGCCATCCGTGCCCACGCACAACACCGTGGAACTCCGCGTGCCGTAATCCGGCGACTTGACGAAGGCTGAAGACAAAAGGCGTTCCCATTCGAGCGGAACCCCGGTCTGCGGCAGATGCTCGTCGGGATGAATGCCATCGTCCTGGAGGAGCCGAAACAGAGCCTCATCGTCGGGCAGGCCGTCCAGCGCTTGCGCCAGCGCCGTCTTGCCAGCGCCGACTTTCGGCCAGGGCGTATCCAGTAAATGATTGGATATGCCATATACGCCCGGCGCTAACGCGCGCGCCTTGCCGCCCACGTTCGACGACCACCACAGTGTTTGGCCATCGCTAACGAGCAGATTGTAGCCGTTGCACCGGCGGCCATACTCGTCGATGCGTTCCAGGTAGGCTCGCGGCGCTTCGTCTCCGCCCAGAAAGTC
>JANXRC010000233.1 GCA_025353195.1 Rhodocyclaceae bacterium | reverse complement strand
CTCGACTTTGACCAGGTGTTCGAATTCCGCACGAATCTGCGCGTGACCGCGCACCGTCATGTAGTTTTTGATGCCTTCCGGAAGGGCAGACTCGGGTGCCTCTTCCTCGTCGGCATCGTCCGATTCTTTGACAAAAGCCTTGTTCATTTCGTGGAAATTGCACGCAAAGGAAGATGCTAGCATTCAACCCATGATGAATGCACCTACCCCGCCGCCGCAACGCCAACTCGCCACCGTGCTGGTCTATGCTGCGCTGATCGTCTGCGTGGCAATGGGCATCCGCCACACCTTCGGCCTGTTCCTGACGCCGATGAGCATCGAGCATCAGTGGAGCCGCGAAGTGTTCTCCTTCGCCCTGGCGCTGCAGAACCTGATGTGGGGCGCGACGCAGCCGTTTGCCGGCTGGCTGGCCGACCGCTTTGGCGCACGCCGCGTGTTGTGGGGCGCCAGCGTACTTTACGCACTGGGGCTGCTCGGCATGGCCTACGCCGCCACCGGCACCGGGCTGGCGGCGACGGCCGGCCTGATGATCGGCGCGGCGCAAAGCGGCTGTACCTACAGCGTGGTATTCGCTGCGATGGGCCGCCTGGTGCCCGACGCGAAGCGCGGCTGGGCAATGGGCGTGGTGGCCGCGGCCGGCTCTTTCGGCCAGTTCCTGATGATCCCGGTCGCCTCCGGGCTGATCGGCGGGCTGGGCTGGTTCGGCACTCTGCTGGTTTTCGCCGGCGGCGCCTTCCTGATCATTCCGCTGGGCGCAGCCCTGACCAAAGGGACGGTCGCCGGTGCCTCCGGCCACGGCCAGACGGTGCGCGAAGCCCTCGGCGAAGCCATGAGCGAGAGAAGCTTCGTGCTGCTGATCGCCGGCTATTTCGTCTGCGGCTTCCAGGTGGTATTCATCGGTGTGCATTTCCCGACCTACCTGATCGACAAGGGCATGGGCGCCAGCGTCGGCATGACGGCACTGGCGCTGATCGGCCTGTTCAATGTGTTCGGCAGCTACACAGCGGGCCATCTGGGCGGCCGCTGGCCCAAACGCCACGTGCTGGCCGGCATCTACGCCGCGCGCAGCGTGGTCATCGGCCTCTTCCTCTGGGCGCCGCTGACGACCACCAGCGTCTATCTGTTCTCGGCGACCATGGGCCTGCTGTGGCTGTCCACCGTACCGCTGACCAACGCGATCGTCGCCCAGGTGTTCGGCGTGCGCTTTTTGGGCATGCTGTCCGGGCTGGTCTTTTTCAGCCACCAGGTCGGCAGCTTCCTCGGCGTCTGGCTCGGCGGCAAGCTGTTCGACGCCACCGGCGCCTATGACACGGTATGGGGCATCTGCATCCTGCTGGGAGTGCTGTCGGCCCTGATCCACCTGCCGATCGACGAACGCAGCCTGGAGGCGCGGCGGCTGGCCACGGCTGGCTAGCTTTTGCCTGCCCTGGCCCGATTTGGGCCGTGATTCGACCTCAATTCCGGGTGTATTCAAGCGGCGCGACGGGTTCCGGGACGGCGCAGAGGAATAGGCCGATGATCCCGCCGCAGCTTCGCGCAACAAGCTTGCCGCGGGGTCGCTACGATGCGCTGGATGCCCTCCCAAATCGAACTCTACGAAGAAATGCGGCTTCTGTCGTCGCGCATGGTCGCGGCTGCGCGCGCCAGCGACTGGGATAGCCTGATCGAACTCGAACGCAGGATTGCCGGGTTGCGCAACGCCCTGCTGGCCGCGCCGGAAGACAGCAACGCACTGACCACCGATTTGGCCGGCAAGCGCGCCCTGATCCAGCGCATCCTGGAAGACGACGCCGAAGTGCGCCGCCACACCGAACCCTGGATGGAGCGTTTGCGCCAGTTTCTGGGCGACGGCACACGCCATCGCGACAGCCAGCAGGCCCGTGCGGCCGGTGCCGAGGACTCATCTTCCGCCGGCTTGGGCACCTGAAATTACGGCGCCGCATCACCGGCGCCGACTCTTGTCAGTGTTCCCTGTGCGCCTTGGCGTAGAGCGGCATCACCTCCGGCAGGTGCTTCTCGATTTCCTTGATCCGATGATCGCCGGCCGGGTGGGTTGACAGAAATTCCAGTGGGGCCCTGCTGTTGGCGGCCGCCATCTTCTGCCACAGGCTGATCCCCGCACGCGGATCGAATCCGGCCCGGGCGGCGAGATCCAGCCCCACCACATCGGCTTCCGATTCATCGTCACGCGAAAACTTCAGCGACAGCAGATTGCCCCCGACCTGGAAGGCGCCGGCATAGCGACCGCCGCCGACCAGTTCGCCCAGCAGATTGGCGCCCAGGTTGGTAATCTGGCTCTTCGCCAGGCGCGCGCGGGCATGCTCGCGCAGGGCGTGGGCGATCTCGTGGCCCATCACGATCGCCACCTCGTCGTCGGTCAGCTTCAAGGTGTCGAGAATCCCTGTATAAACGGCGATCTTGCCTCCGGGCATGCAGAATGCATTGACCTGTTTCGAACCGATCAGGTTCACCTCCCATGTCCATTGGCGGGCGCGGGGATTGAAGCGATCGGCAAAGGGAATCATGCGTGCAGCGATCGCGCGCAGTCGCCTTACCTGCGGATGGTCGTCCGGCCCCAGTGCGCCCTTCGCGGCGGCTTGACGTTTCAGTTGTCCGTAGTCCTGCGCCGCCTGATTTTCGAGGGCCCCGGCCGGCACCAGATTGCGCACGCTGGAAGGCTTGCCGACGTCGACGCCCTCGGCCTGGGCCGGCAGTCCCAACCCAAGCAGCGCCAGGGCGATCAGCGCGCGCAGCACCTTACTCGCCCTCGCCGCCCAGCACGTCGAGCAGATGTCCCAGGAGTTGCGCCAGCTCGCCGGACATCAGGGTGAAGTCGGCCGCAAACACATCATCGGCGTTCTCGGCCTGACGCTCGGCGTCTTCCTTCAGCAGATCGAGAAACACCAGGCGCTTGATCTGCAATTGCTCGGTCAGCACGAAGGAAATGCGCTCGCTCCAGGTCAGCGCCAGGCGGGTCGCCGTCTTGCCGCCGGCAATGTGGCTGCGCACCTCGTCGCTGTCGAGATTGTGGCGCACGTAACGCACGGCAGCCCGCTCCTCGACCGCAGCGCACAGCTCGCAATCGCGATCGATGGTAAAGCTGCCGGGGGCTTCACCCGCCGCCAGCCACTGCGTCATGGCGGTGGCCGGCGCCAACTGCGTCTTGACCAGGGTGACGGGCAACTCGCCGAGGGAAAGTTTGAGCTGCTCCATCACTTCATCGGCACGGGTGCTCGATGACGCATCCACCAGCAGCCAGCGATTGACCGGATCGATCCAGACGTAGGTAAGCCCGCGCTTGACGAAAGCGCGCGGCAACAACTCGGCCTCGAGCTGGTCGAACACTTCGCGCGACTGCTTGCGCCCCGGCTTGTAGCCCTGCGCCGCCTCGATCTCGAGGAGCTTGGCCTGTGCATACTGGCGTACCACGGAAGCCGGCAGCAGCTTCTGTTCGACGCCCAACGCAATCAACTGCTGGTGCTGGATGCTGAATACCAGTGCGCCCGCCTCGCCGCGTGGGGGCACCCAGCCGCGCGCCATGCGATCGGTCGCGCCGCAGCCTTGAAACAAACCCTTGTGCAGTGCTGCCGACAGAGACTCTGTGCTGTAGGCCCACTCGGAAGTGAGCCGGAAAATCTGGAGATTGCGGAACCACATAAGAAGGACGCTCTACCTTTCAGGGTTAGGAATGGCGGTTCGCGCCACGGCGAAACGGCCTGAATTGTAATCACATTGGCCACCCAGCGACGGCAAACAAAACGCGCCCCGTCCGGCATTGCCGGAGGAGCGCGTCAGTTTGGATCCGGCGGCCGGCTGCGGCCCCGGCGTCAGGCGACCGCTATTGCCGCGCTGGCCGCGGCTTCTGCCGCGCGCCGCGTCTTGCCGGCGCGCGCCGGCATGTGGCACAGGCCGCACACGTAACCCCGGGTAGGATCGTAGGCGTGGGCCACAAATTCACCGCCGCACTCGCGACAAGTGGCCATTTGCAGCATGTTGGCATCGAAAAAACGCACCATGGTCCACGCACGCGTCAGCGAAAGCACGGTATCCAGGCCGCCGCGCTTGATCTGGTCGAGGTACATCCGATACGACTTGATGATCAGTTCCAGCCCCTTCAGCTGCGTATGCGACTTGAGGAACCGGAAGTAAGCCATGAACAGCGAAGCATGGATGTTCGGCTGCCAGGTCATGAACCAGTCGGTCGAGAATGGCAACATGCCTTTGGGCGGCGATTCGTGGCGGACTTCCTTGTACAGCTTGAGCAGCCGTTCGCGGGACAGGTTAGTTTCCGCCTCCAGCAGCTGCAGGCGGGCGCCCAGTTCTATCAACTGGATCGCCAGGCCAATATCTTTCGCTTCGATGATGACCGACTTGTTACGCATATGGAACCTCCGCAGCTTGACGCTGGACGCTTGACGTTGGATGACGCCTGATCAGGATATGGTTGCGACCGGCCTGCCGGCGGCCAGAATCGCCGCATGCAGATGTCCGACGCCGCGATCACGTTCGTGATTGGCGAGAAGATCAAGCAAGAGGGTGTCGTCAAAGCGGAAGTTGCACAGCAGCATGTCGGAACTGGCCATTTTCAGAACCTGGCCCGGCGTCAGGCGCCCCAGCACGTCGGCAATCTCTTCGCTGATGCCCAGACGGAAAATGGCCCCTTCGCGATCCGAACGAACCATGTTCTGCGCCAGCATCAGATAGGAGAGATTGACTTCCTTTATGTCGTTGTAGGTGTCGGTCGATTTCATCATGCACTCCTGGTGAGCGCCGGTCAGACCCGAATTGGAGCCCGAATCGCGGCAGGTACATGATCACACAGGCCATGACAAGAAAGAAATCAATGGAAAAACCATTCTGTTGTAAGAATTAGATAGAGCATCTTTGTAAGAGAAAACCTTACAAAGCCATGATAATAGCTTGTTTATTGGCCGTTTTCTATCTTACGCTTGGCGCCGAAGCCTTTGCAGGGCCGGAGCCGGGCCTTATGCGGTAGCCGGAACGATCACCGGGCTAAGCCGACCGAACCGAAGCCGTCGAGACTGATTGCACCGTCGCCACGGCATTGCGCCGGCGCTTGGCGAGATACACGCTATGGTCAGCCAATCTGATCAGGGCATTCGGATCGGCTGTTGCGCCATCACGCACGGCGACGCCGACGCTTACGCTGCCGCGCACATCGTGCGCGTCGGAAACAATCGGCAAGGTCTCGACCACCGCACGGATGCGCTCCGCGCAAGCCGTCGCGGCCTCGAGAGTGGTGTCGGGACAGAGCACCATGAACTCGTCACCGCCGGTGCGGGCCAGCACGTCCTGCGCGCGCATCTCGTCCTTGAGCGCGCCGGCAACCAGTTTCAGCACCGCGTCGCCGGCGTCGTGGCCATGGCTGTCATTGACCTGCTTGAAGTTGTCGATGTTTATGATCATGCACGCCAGCGGCCTCTGGCTGCGGGTGGACATTGCCCATTCCTGCTGGATGCGATCCATGGCGGCGCGGCGATTCGGGCAGCCGGTCAGCATGTCCGTCATGCCCACTTCCTGCAGGCGCTGGTTGGTCACCGACAGTTCGGCAGAAATGCGTCGAATCTCTTCCTGATCGTGGGCGAGTTCCTCCTGCAGCCTGACCACGCGCTGACCGGCTCGCAGGCGCGCGGCCAGCACCCGCGGCTTGATCGGCAGGGTCAGAAAATCGTCCACACCAGCCTCGAACGCCTCGACCAGTTTCTCGTCATCATCCGTCCCGGTCAGCAGATGGGTTCCCGTCAATAGCAGGATGTAGATGCTGCGCCCGACCATGAACTGACGCAGGCTATGGGTCAGTTCGATGCCGTCCATCTCGCCGGCCTGCAGATCAACGAGCATGATCTGCGGCCGCAACTCGATGGCCATGGCGAGACCCTGCCGGCCATTGGCCGCCTCGAACACCGAATGTCCGGCCGCGGTCAGGACTCCGCAGAGTTGCATGCGTACTCGCTCCTGATCTCCCACCACCAGGATGCTGATGCCCTGCCCGCTGTGGGCGCTCGACACGGCCGCAGGTTCGGTCGCCTTTTTCAGGGGCGCCGGCGGTTCGGCAGGGACGTTCTCGAAACGTGGCATGGGGCCGGTGTCGACTTCGAGCGCAGGGCCCCATTCGCGCCATTCGTGACTCGCCCGATCGCAGATCGCGATCAGGGCAGCCGCGTCGAACCCGAGGCGGCTGCCCAGCTGAAACAGCCGCGGCATCAACGCACGCCACCCCGCCTGAGGCGCCACGCAGATGTCTGCGACATGATCGGCCAGCGCCAGCAAATACCGCGTGACGAACTGGGTCGAGCCCTCCTCCAGACGCTGCTCCTCGCAGTCCTCGAACATTTGGGCTGACTCGACGCAATCCTCGGGCAGGCCGCAGTCGCGCATCATCGACGCCGTCAGGACGTTGTGGCTGATGCCGAAGGCCTCCTGCTCGAGATCGATCAGGCGGCACGACGATTCCTGGCGGCGGCGCTCCAGAAGGTCCGCGTACTGTTCCGCAAACACCTCGGCCAGCGCCAGTTCGCCGACGCGGGCCAGCAGCCCGACGCTGAACGCTTCTTCCGCCTCGCTTCGCTGGGTCGCCCCGGTCAACAGTTGCAGTGCGACGGCACGAGCCAGCGAGCGCGACCAGAAGCGTGCGTGATCGAAATTGCGGCATGTGCCGCTTCGATAGTTCGACAACAGCGAGAATCCCAGCGCCAAGGCCCTGATCGCCGGGACGCCAAGCACGCTCACCGCATCGCGCAGCGAAACCACCGGACGATGTTCGTTGCTGCTGGCGCCGTTGGCGACCTTGATCAGCCGCACGGAAAAGACCGGATCCGCCTTCAGGGCGTGAGCCAGCACGGCCAGCGAAGTCGATTCGCGCTGCGTCAGGCGGATAAGCGCCATCGCCGCCCCTTTTGGCAAGGGGAAGTGTTCCATACCCTTGATTTCCTCAAAGCGACTGAGGCCGGCAGAGTCGAACGTCAAGTCGAAATTTTCGCTGGTCATTGAGTGGCTTATATCACCATTATGGAGCTGCGGGCAATGCCGGATTCACCTTTTGGCCGCTAGAATAACCGCATGGATCCGGCGATGAATTTTTGCAGCGCCTGCGGCGCACCCCTGATGCTGAGGATCCCTGCCGGTGACACGTTGCCGCGCCATGTCTGCGAAGGCTGCGGCGCGATTCACTACCGCAATCCCCGGCTGGTGGTCGGCGCCCTGCCCGAGTGGGAAGATCGCGTCCTCCTCTGCCGGCGCGCCATCGAGCCGCGCCATGGCAAGTGGACGCTGCCCGCCGGCTTCATGGAAAACGGGGAGACCGTCGCCGACGCCGCCATGCGCGAAACGCTGGAAGAGGCTTGTGCGCGTATCGAACTGGGCGAAATGTACACCGTCATCAGCGTGCCGCACATTCATCAGGTGCATGTCATATACCGCTCGCGGCTGCTCGATCTCGACTTCGCGGCCGGCGCGGAAACCCTCGAACTGCGACTGTTCGCGGAGGATGAAATTCCCTGGGACGAGATCGCCTTTCGCACCATCGCGATCACCCTGAAACATTTCTTTGCGGATCGGCGCAGCGGGCAATATCGTTTTCATACCGAAGACCTGGCGGCACCGCCCAGGCAGGCCTAGCCGTCCTCCAGGTTGAATACCACCGGCAGTACCACGGCGAACGCCTTGCCGCGCAGACTCTCCGGCAGACGTGCGCGCAGCGCACCGGCATCGATCATCGCCAGCGCCGCCCGATCGAGAGGTTCATGTCCGCTGGAACGAACCACGGTAGCGGCGCGCGGCCTGCCGTCGCGACCGACTTCGAGGCGAATCTCGGCACTGCCTGTCCAGCCCGACGCCATCGCTTGCGGCGGATAGCGCTTGAAGCGCCGCGCCTCGATCGCCAGTGCCAGACGATAACCGCGCAGGCCATCCACTACCTCGCCGGAGGCGTTGGCCTCCGTCACCAAGGCACCAGCGGATGCACCCGGTGCGGGAACCGCGGTCGCAGCGGCAGCGGCGGCGGCCGGCTCGGGCCGGGGTGAAATCGTCGGGGCTGGATCAGCCGGCGCCGCAAGCGTTTGCGGAACCGGGGACGGCCTGGCTTGCTCCAACACAGGTGCCGGAGGCTTGGGCGCGGGCGCCGCGGCAAGCGGCGGCGCCTTAGGTGGCAATAGCTGCACCGGCTGCTTCGCCTGCAATCGCAGAGTGGCTTGCAGCAGCGAAGGCGTATCCTTGGTCAACACGCGAAAGCCGGCCGGCCAGAATAGCAACAAGTGAATCAGCAGCGAGGCGACGATGGCATAGCGCAGCCGTCGCGGCGCTATTTCCCTCATATCAATGCTTTGAAAAGTCATCGCGCTCTGCTAAATTCGTACCAATACAGGATTCTATAGAGATGAGTAGCCATCCGCTGATCCTTACCCTCGACCAGCACGGTGTTCCCCACCGCTGGGTGAGTTGGCAGCATGCCTGCATCTACGTCGCGCGCGATTTGGTCGCTTGGGACGCCGGCGATACGCATTTCATTTTCTACGGCGGCACCAACCGCGCCACCGGCGAGCGCTCCGAACTCGCCACCAGCAGCATCATCGCCATTCGCGGCAAGGCCCTCTCGGGCAAGTCCCTGCACCCGACCCCGCCGCTGTCCAACCGCGAACTGTTCCATCGCGACCGCCACATCTGCGCCTATTGTGCCGGCGAGTTTTCCTCGCAGCGGCTCACCCGCGACCATATCCAGCCCGTCTCGCAAGGCGGGCGCGACACCTGGATGAACGTGGTCACCGCCTGCCGCCACTGCAACCAGACCAAGAGCGGACGCACCCCGGAACAGGCGCGCATGGAACTGGTCTATGCGCCCTACGTGCCGAACAAGGCGGAATACCTGATCCTCTGCAACCGCAACATTCTCGCCGACCAGATGGACTTTCTCGCGCGCCACGTCCCCTCGCAAAGCCGCGTGCGCTCGGCCTGATTCAGCAGAAACTGCAATGACCACCCTAGCGGCCAGGCCGCTGACCTCCTATCGCAAGTACTGGGCGCAACGCTTCGGTGCGGCACCCTTCCTGCCCATGTCGCGAGCCGAAATGGACGCGCTGGGCTGGGACGAATGCGACATCATCCTGATCACCGGCGACGCCTATATCGACCATCCCAGTTTCGGCATGGCGCTGGTCGGCAGGCTGCTCGAAGCGCAGGGCTTTCGCGTCGGTCTGATCAGCCAGCCGGACTGGCACTCGTCGGATGATTTCAAGCGCCTGGGCAAGCCCAAGCTGTTCTTCGGCATCACCGCCGGCAACATGGATTCGATGGTCAACCGCTACACCTCGGACCGCAAGATCCGCTCGGACGATGCCTATACGCCCAACGCCGTACCCGATCGCCGCCCTGATCGCGCTGTGATCGTGTATTCGCAGCGGGCCCGCGAAGCCTTCCCGGATGTGCCGCTGGTGATCGGCGGCATCGAGGCATCCCTGCGTCGCATCGCGCACTACGACTACTGGTCGGACAAGGTGCGGCGCTCGATCCTGCCGCATTCGAAAGCCGACCTGCTGCTGTTCGGCAATGCCGAGCGGGCGCTGGTGGACCTCGCCCACCGGCTGGCCCATGGCGAGAAGATCGGCGACATCCACGACCTGCGCGGCACCGCCTTCATGGCGCCGCATGGCTGGCTGCCGGGGCCGGAGTGGGCCGCGGCCGACTCGACGACGGTCGATACGCCGGGAGCCGTGCACCCCCATCCCGATCCTTACGCCATGGAAGCCGACAAGCAGACATCTGCAAGAGTCGGCGCCGGCGCGACGGCGGTGGTACACGTCATCAGCCGCGCCGAGCGACTGGCGGCGACCAAGGAAGCGCGCGCTCACACCGCGATCCGCCTGCCGTCCTGCGAGCAGGTGCGCGACGATCCAGTGCTCTACGCCCACGCCTCGCGCACCTTCCACCTCGAATCCAACCCCGGCAATGCGCGTGCGCTGGTCCAGTCCCATGGCGAGGGCGCCAGCCGGCGCGACTTATGGCTCAATCCGCCGCCGATTCCGCTGACCACCGAAGAAATGGACCACGTCTTCGGCCTGCCTTATGCCCGCGCGCCGCATCCCAGCTATGGCGACGCAAAAATTCCGGCGTGGGAAATGATCCGCTTCTCGATCAACATCATGCGCGGCTGCTTCGGCGGCTGCACCTTCTGCTCGATCACCGAACATGAAGGACGCATCATCCAGAGCCGCTCGGAAGCCTCGATCCTGCAGGAGATCGAAGACATCCGCGACAAGACGCCCGGCTTCACCGGCGTCATTTCCGACCTTGGCGGGCCGACCGCCAACATGTACCGCATGGCCTGCAAGGACCCGAAGATCGAGTCCTCCTGCCGCCGGCTGTCCTGCGTCTATCCGGGCATCTGCGAGAACCTGAATACCGACCACGCGCCGCTGATTTCGGTCTACCGCAAGGCACGCGCCCTGCCCGGCATCAAGAAGATCCTGATCAGTTCCGGCCTGCGCTACGACCTTGCGGTGCGCTCGCCCGAATATGTCAAGGAACTGGTCACCCACCACGTCGGCGGCTACCTGAAGATCGCGCCGGAGCACACCCAGGAAGGCCCGCTGTCGAAAATGATGAAGCCGGGCATCGGCGCCTATGACCGCTTCAAGCAGATGTTCGACAAGTTCTCCAAGGAAGCAGGCAAGGAGCAGTACCTGATTCCCTACTTTATCGCCGCGCACCCCGGCACCACCGACGAGGACATGCTCGAACTGGCGCTGTGGCTGAAGAAGAACGGCTTCCGCCTCGATCAGGTGCAGACCTTCCTGCCTACTCCATTGGCATTGGCCACCGCGATGTGGCACACGGAAAAAAATCCGCTGCGGAAAGTCACGGCGGATTCCGAAGCCGTTGCGGTGGTACGCGGCGGACGCCAGCGCAAACTGCACAAGGCCTTCCTGCGCTATCACGATCCGGAAAACTGGCCCCTGCTGCGCGAGGCACTCAGAGCCATGGGCCGCGCCGACCTGATCGGGCCCGGCAAGCGCCACCTGATTCCGGCCTGGCAGCCGGCGGGTACGGGAACGGCGTCGTTACCGCACAAGCCGGGCTCAACGGCCCGCAGCGGAAAGCGGCTACAACAGTCGGCGCCGGCAACACGGCGAACCACGCCTGCGGCCCCGGCCAAACCCGGCAAGGCGCCACCGGCACGCCGCCACCCCGACGTGCCGCGCCATCCGCTGTCGCGCCGCAAGGGCGGCTGACAACCGGTCCATTAAGCAGTAATTAAGCTGGGGGTGGCAAAGTGGCATCTGACTTACTTGAATGAAGGAAATTCGCATGACTCGCTCGCTTATCCCGTTTCTGTCGAAAATGCTCTTGGTCGTGCTTGGGTCAATTTTTGTCGTCATGACCACTGCCTTCATCATGATCCCGCAAGTCATCGGCGGCCACCCCGGCGATGCAGGAAGCGTCGGTGCCTGGAGCAAGACCTACCACCCAACCTGATCACTCCGGACCACTAGATATGGATACCGCAATTACGCCGGCCCCGTCATTGACGCGATATGCATGGCTGTCGATCGCCGCAGCAATCGCCACCATTCTGCTGAAGGGAGTGGCGTGGAAACTGACCGGTTCCGTCGGACTGTTGTCTGATGCCATCGAGTCATTTGTCAATCTCGCCGGGGCCATGATGGCGCTGTGGATGCTGACGCTGGCTGCGCAGCCGGCTGATGACGACCACGCGCATGGACACGGCAAGGCGGAATATTTTTCCAGCGCCTTCGAGGGATTCCTGATCCTGCTGGCGGCGGCCAGCATTGGCTATACCGCGATCGACCGCCTGATGAATCCCCAACCGCTCGAAGCGATTGGCGTCGGGTTGCTGGTTTCCGTGGTGGCTTCCATCATCAATTTCGCCACGGCCCGCATTCTGTTGGAGGTGGGGCAAAGGCGCAATTCGATCACCCTGGAAGCCGATGCGCACCACCTGATGACCGATGTGTGGACGTCGGTGGGGGTGATCGGCGGCGTTGGCCTGGTCTGGGTCAGCGGCTGGCTCTGGCTTGATCCGGTCATTGCCCTGTTGGTTGCGGCGAACATCGTCTGGACCGGCTGGCAACTCATGCAGCGTTCGGCCGCTGGGCTTATGGATAGCTCGTTGCCGGTGGACAAGCTGGAGCAAGTCGAGTCGGTGTTGACGGGCTATCGCGAGAAGGGGCTGGATTTTCATGCCCTGCGTACCCGCCAGGCGGGCAGCCGTGTCTTCGTCACGTTTCACGTTCTGGTGCCGGGAACCTGGACCGTGCAGGAAGGTCACGACTGGTCGGAACGCATCGAGGC
>JANXRC010000230.1 GCA_025353195.1 Rhodocyclaceae bacterium | reverse complement strand
CGCCGCATGCAAGAGCGCCGGCCGCGCCGCGCCGCTGCGCGCTTCGGTGGCCAGCGCCCAGAGCACCAGCGGCGGCGGCGCATCCTCGCCCTTGAGACCTTCCAGCGTGCGCGCCGCGCGCACCGTATCGCGGGCCTTGAGCGCGTCGCGCAGGTCCGACACATCGTAGCGGGCGACGTTCATCACGGCGGCCTCGATCTGTGCCAGCGAAATTTCGCCGGGCGGATAAAGCAGGCCGAGCTTCTGGATTTCCTGATGTGCCGCCAGCAGGTTGCCTTCGACGTGGGCGGCGATGAATTCCAGCGCAGGCCTGGGCGCGCTCTGCTGCTGGCGCGCCAGGCGCTCGGCGATCCATTGCGGCAGGCGCGCCGGCGGTGGCGCGTTGCATTCGATGACGATCCCGGCATTCGACAAGGTGCTGACCCAGGCGGCTTTCCTCGCCTGCCAGTCGAGTTCGGGCAGGGTGATCAGGGTGACGATGCCCGGACCCAGTGTGGAAATGTAGCGCTGCAGCGCCTCGCTGCCGTCGCGTCCGGGTTTTCCGGACGGAATGCGCAGGTCGACCAGCTTGCTGCCGCCGAACAGCGACATGTTGCCGGTCGCCAGGAACAACTCGTCCCACTTGAAGCCGGTGCCGACGATGATGACCTCGCGCTCCTCGAAGCCCTGTTTGCGGGCCGCGGCGCGAATCGCGTCGCCGGCCTCGATCACCAGCAGCGGCTCGTCGCCGTGCAGCAGATACAGCGGCGCCAGCGGCTTGTCCAGATGCGCCGCAAGCTGTTCGGGCCGCAACTGCATGAAAGCTATTTCCCGTCGACCTTCACCGGGGCCGGCCTTGCCGCCGCCAGCCGCCGCATCAACTGCTGCACCACGTCGCTCTGGATGTCGCGCCAGAGCGTGGCTTCTTCGGATTCCTTGGACAGCACCAGATCATCGCTGAAGGTCATCTGGCGGCGGACGGTTATGGCACTGGCCGCGACGTACTCGATGGGCGCCTCGACCTGCACATCGGTGTACTTGACCTGCGGGGCGGGCGTGGTTGCGGCACCTTTGGCCAGCACCTTGAACGTAAACGTCCGCTCCAGCTGAAACTCGCGCGCGCGACCGGCGGCGTTGAGCGAGAGGATGGTCTTCTGGCTGTTGTCGCCGAGTACTGCGAGGACGGCTTCCGCCTGCGCGCTATCGCCGATGACCTTGGTGCCCGGCGATGACGCCTCGATGGTGCGCTTGAGCTGCGCATAGAACTCGGAAGCGGGGTCCAGCCCGAGGGCGATCGTTGCAAACGGCAACTTGAAGCCGGGCAGCTCCGCGCTGCCGCGCAGCCGGAAGCCGCAGGCAGCCAGCAGGCCGATCAGGACAACAATGACGGATAGTTTGGCGGCACGCATGGCGAACTCCTCGGACTTTTTGGACTGCTCAGACTACGATGTTGACCAGACGGCCCGGGACGACGATGACTTTTTTCGCCGCCTTGCCTTCCATGAACTTCTGCGCGGCTTCCGTGGCCAGCGCGACGGCTTCGATCGCCGTCCTGTCAGCGCCGACTTTCACCCGGATGTTGCCGCGATGCTTGCCATTGACCTGCAACACCAGGTCTTCCTCGTCCTGTACCAGTGCGGCCGCGACCGGTTCCGGCCACGGCGCGGCAAGGATGTCGCCGCCATAGCCCAGCTCGATCCACAAGGCGTGGCAGATGTGCGGCGTGATGGGCGAGAGCAGGCGCAGCAGGATGCCGAAGCATTCGGCGACCACGGCGTCGCGGCCATCCCCGGCGGGGACTTTCTCCATGCTGTTGAGCATCTTCATCGCCGCCGAGGCGACGGTGTTGAACTGGAACTTGCCCAAGTCATAATTGGCCTGTTTCAGCAGCAGGTGGATTTCGCGCCGCACCGCAGCGAGTTGCTCCGGCAACCGCGCCGGCATCGCCACGCGCGCCTTGATCGAAGCCTGTGAGGCATGGCCAAAGGCCCAGACGCGGCGCAGGAATCGATAGGCGCCCTCGACGCCCGAGTCCGACCACTCCAGCGTCTGTTCCGGGGGCGAGGCGAACATCATGAAAAAGCGCGCGGTGTCGGCGCCGAACTCGTCGATCAGCGCCTGCGGATCGACGCCGTTGCGCTTGGACTTGGACATGGTGCCGACGCCGCCGTAGTCGACCGGCTGGCCGTCGGCCTTGCATGTCGCGCCGGTGACGTGGCCGCCTTCGTCGCGTTTGAGATCGACTTCCTCGGGGGCAAAATACTCGATGCCGCCGCGGTCAGAGCGCCTCGAAAAAATGTGGTTGAGCACCATGCCCTGGGTCAGCAGGTTGGCGAAGGGCTCGTCGTAGGTGACAAGGCCGAGGTCGCGCATCACCTTGGTCCAGAAGCGCGAGTAGAGCAGGTGCAGGATGGCGTGCTCGATGCCGCCGATGTACTGGTCCGCCGGCATCCAATAGCTGGTTCCGGCATCGACCATGGCCGAGTTCGCCGTGCGCGTCTTGGGATCGACGCAGAAGCGTGCGTAGTACCAGGACGAATCGACGAAGGTATCCATGGTGTCGGTTTCGCGCCTGGCCGGCTTGCCGCACTTGGGGCAACTGCAATTCACGAAGTCGGCGCGCTTTGCCAGCGGGTTGCCGGAGCCGTCGGGCACGCAGTCCTCCGGCAGCTTGACCGGCAACTGGTCGTCGGGCACCGGCACGGTGCCGCAAGCATCACAGTGGATCAGCGGGATCGGGCAGCCCCAGTAGCGCTGGCGCGAGACGCCCCAGTCGCGCAGGCGGTATTGGACCTGGGTCGCGCCGAGATCCTTGGCGTTGAGGTCGGCGGCGATCGCCGCGGTGGCTGCCTCGAGGCCCAGCCCATCGTACTTGCCGGAGTTCACGCAGCGGCCGCGCTGCTTGTCGGCATACCACTCCTGCCAGCCGTCGAGCGAGAAGTTCTCGCCATCGACCGCGATGACCTGCTTGATCTCCAGGCCGTATTTCTTGGCAAATTCGAAGTCGCGTTCGTCATGGGCCGGCACCGCCATCACGGCGCCTTCGCCGTAGCTCATCAGCACGTAGTTGCCGACCCAGACCTCGACTTTGTCGCCGGTCAGCGGATGCGCGACGAAGATGCCGGTCGGCATGCCCTTCTTTTCCATGGTCGCCATGTCGGCTTCCATGACCGAGCCGTGCCGGCATTCGTCGATGAAGGCGGCCAGTTTCGGGTTGCTCTTCGCCGCATGCGTGGCCAGCGGATGTTCGGCGGCGACGGCGCAGAAAGTGACGCCCATGATGGTGTCGGCGCGGGTGGTGAACACCCACAGCTTCTCTTTCTTGCCGTCGAGCGCATAGGGAAAAGCGAAGCGCACGCCGGTGCTCTTGCCAATCCAGTTGGCCTGCATGGTCTTGACCCGCTCCGGCCAGCCCGGCAGCGTGTCGAGCGCGGAGAGCAGTTCGTCGGCGTACTTGGTGATGGCCAGGTAATAGCCGGGAATCTCGCGCTTCTCGACCACCGCGCCGGTACGCCAGCCGCGGCCTTCGATCACCTGTTCATTAGCGAGCACGGTCTGATCCACCGGATCCCAATTCACCACCTGGGTTTTCTTGTAGGCGATGCCATCTTCCAGCATGCGCAGGAACAGCCACTGGTTCCACTTGTAGTACTCCGGCGCGCAAGTCGCCAGTTCGCGCTCCCAGTCGAGGGCAAAGCCCAGCGACTGCAGCTGCTTTTTCATGTAGGCGATGTTGTCCCAGGTCCACTTCGCCGGCGGCACCTTGTTCTGCATCGCGGCGTTCTCTGCCGGCAGGCCGAAGGCATCCCAGCCCATCGGTTGCAGCACGTTGAAGCCGCGCATCCGGTGGTAGCGGGCGAGCACATCGCCGATGGTATAGTTCCGCACGTGCCCCATATGCAGTTTGCCCGACGGATAGGGGAACATCGACAGGCAGTAGTATTTCGGCCTGGTCAAATCCTCTGTGGCGCGGAAAGTCTGCTGGGTATTCCAGTGGGTCTGTGCAGCCCGCTCGATTTCGGTCGGTAGATATTTTTCCTGCATGGCCGGGCGCGTATTTTCTGAGTACTGGCGAAGGGTGGAATTATAACCGCCCCCTCTCACTGAAAGGATTTGCATGCTGCGTCTGAACCGGCTTTTCGCTGTGCTTGCCTTCTCCGCCTTGCTGCCGTCGACAGCTGTGTTGGCCGCTGCGGCTGCGACGGTTGAGGCCGTGCAATCACCCGCCTGGCGCGATCGCGACGGCGTTACGGCACCCCTGGCGGCGGGCATGGAATTGAAGAGCGGCGATGTGCTGCGCACCGGTCCGGGTGCGCGCGCCTACCTGATGCTGGCCGAGGGCAGCCGGGTCAAGCTGGGCGAAGCGGCGCAATTCACTTTTCATACACGCAGCCTGCAGCCGGAAAGAACCTTTCGCGGCGCGCTGGATGTGTTGGCGGGAGCCTTCCGCTTCACCACGGGAAAGTTGTGGAAAGCGCGTCAGCGTGAAATTGCGATTCGGGTCGGCACCGCCACCATCGGCATTCGCGGCACCGACGTGTGGGGCAGGACCAGCAGTGACGGCGAACTGGTCGCCTTGCTCGAGGGCCGCATCGAAATTACGCGTGCCGGACAGACCACCGAGCTGGCGCAGCCGATGACCTATTTCGATGCGCCACGCGGCGAGGCGGCTGCCGTGAAGGCGCTCGATCCCGCTGTTTTCAGCATGCTGGCGCGGCAGACCGAAATCCTCGCAGGTGATGGCGCGGCCCGTTCCCGGGGCAAATGGCGAGTACTGGCTGGCGATGCGGCAAGCGAGGAAGCCGCGCTGGAACTCTATGATCAGTTACGCGAAGCGGGCTTTGCCGGGCGCATCAGGCCGCGTGCGGCAGAGGCCAAGGGCTGGCGTTACGAGGTGCTGCTGGGCGGTTATTCCAGCGCTGGCGAAGCCGAGGTCGCGGCGGCACGTCTGAAGGGCGCCACCGGCCTCAAAACCAGCGTGGTGCGTTAGCCGGGCGTTAACTCAGCTGGTGCTGCCGTGCGGTTGATCCGACCAGCCGCCAGCCGCGCGCCGTCAAGGCCGCCCCTTGCTGGGCCACCTGCATCGAGATAGCCCAGACACGGGCCTGGGCGCGCGCCCATGGACGCCAGCCGAACGACGCCGCGTCTTCACGCAGGGATTCGGCCGCCGTCAGTTCCAGCAGGCGGTCCACGGCGAGCTTGTAATAGGCCGACGATCCGGACGCGGCACGTCGTGCGGCCCAGCGCTCCGACTCGAGCCAGAGCGTGGTGGCTCGACGCTCGCTGATGCCTGCCTTTTTTGCCAGCCACGGCAGCAGTTTGGGTGTCTTGGGGTTGGTTCTCATGCGGTTCTCCTGTTCAATCGGGCTTTCCCGGCCTTGTGGGCCGGTGCCGCCCGTCCTGCGCCAACGTGTTGCATTGCAGCATCGCAGATTCTACAGGACTGGTATAGGCAATAAACTCTAAATTGAAGCATTTTGTTGCATCGCAGGATCGACTCATGGGACAGGCAATTTGTACCCGGATCCTCCTTTGTTAGCACTTACTATCGTCTGTTGGGCTCCGGTCAGGTCGATATAATTAATGCTTCCACTCCACCCGCTGCCATGAACCCCTTGCTCGACCATCTCAATGCGCCGCAACTGGCAGCCGTCACGCTGCCGCCGGCGCATGCCCTGATTCTCGCCGGCGCCGGCTCGGGCAAGACACGGGTGCTGACCACGCGCATTGCCTGGCTGATCTCCACCGGACAGGTTTCGCCGCCGGGAGTATTGGCCGTGACCTTCACCAACAAGGCCGCCAAGGAAATGCAGACGCGGCTGGCGGGGATGCTGCCGATCAATGTCAAGGGCATGTGGATCGGCACTTTTCACGGCCTCTGCAACCGCCTCCTGCGCGCCCACCATCGCGATGCCGGCCTGCCGCAACTGTTCCAGATTCTCGACTCGGCCGACCAGCAGGCTTCGGTCAAGCGCCTGCTGAAATCACTGGATGTCGACGACGAGAAGTTTCCGCCGCGCGAACTCTGCCACTTCATCAATGCCCAGAAGGAGCAGGGCCTGCGCGCGGCCGTCGTCGAGGCGTATGACGAGTGGGCGAGGAAGCGCGTCGGACTTTACGAAGCCTACGAAGCGCAGTGCCAGCGCGAAGGCGTGGTCGATTTCGCCGAACTGCTGCTGCGATCCTTCGAACTGCTGGATCGCAACGAACCGCTGCGCCGCCATTACCAGGAGCGTTTCCGCCACATACTGGTCGACGAGTTTCAAGACACCAACAAGCTGCAATACCGCTGGCTGAAGCTGCTCGCCGGTGGCGGGGCCAATCTGTTCTGCGTCGGCGATGATGACCAGAGCATCTACGCGTTTCGCGGCGCCGACGTCGGCAACATGAGCGACTTCGAGCGCGAGTTCAAGGTCGAAAACCTGATCCGCCTCGAACAGAATTACCGCTCCCACGGCAACATCCTCGACGCGGCGAATGCAATCATCAAGAACAACCCCTCGCGCCTCGGCAAGAACCTGTGGACCGAGGCCGGCAGCGGCGAGCCGATCCGCATCTATGAATCCTTTTCCGACGGCGATGAAGCGCGCTGGATCGTCGAGGAGGTCAAGGCCCTGTCGCGCGATGGCCATGCCCGGGCCGAAATTGCCCTGCTCTATCGCAGCAACGCGCAGTCGCGCGCGCTCGAACATGCGCTGTTCAATGCCGGCCTGCCGTATCGCGTGTATGGCGGCCTGCGCTTTTTCGAGCGGGCCGAGATCAAGCATGCGCTGGCCTATCTGCGCCTGATCGCCAACACCGACGACGACACCGCGTTTGCCCGCGTGGCGAATTTCCCGACGCGTGGAATCGGCGCGCGCAGCCTCGAAACCTTGCAGGATGCGGCGAAGGCTGCCAACAGCAGCTTGCACGCGGCGATTCCGCAGGTCGCCGGTGCCGGCGGTGCCAAGCTCGCCGCCTTTGCGCAACTGATCGTCAAACTGCGCGGCGCTGCGCAGCTGCCGCTGCCGGAACTGGTCGACCACGTCGTTGAACTGTCCGGTTTGCGCGCCTACTATCAGAACGAGAAGGAAGGCCAGGACCGGCTCGCCAACCTCGATGAACTGATCAATGCCGCCGCCAGTTTCGTCGCCGAGGAAGGCCAGCCGAACCAGGATGGCGAGATAACGGGTGGCATTAGCGGCGAGTTCGGCAACGACCTGTCGGCTTTCTTGGCCCACGCCTCACTCGAAGCCGGCGAGCATCAGGCCGGCGAAGGTGACGATGCGCTGCAACTGATGACGGTGCACTCGGCCAAGGGGCTCGAATTCAACGTGGTCTTCATCAGCGGCCTCGAGGACGGCCTGTTCCCGCACGAGAACTCGATGTCGGAGACGCGGGACGGAAAGTCGGGGCTGGAAGAAGAGCGGCGCCTGATGTATGTCGCCGTTACCCGTGCGCGGCAGCGGCTTTACCTCAGCTTTGCGCAGACCCGCATGCTGCACGGGCAGACGCGTTACAACCTGCCTTCGCGCTTCCTCGACGAGGTTCCCGAAGAACTGGTGAAGTGGCTGACGCCGCGCGCCGGCAAGGGTGGCTTCGCCACACCGTCGCAGCCGGGATTCAACAGCACCCCACGGCGCAGCGACTCATCCCGCGGCGACAGCGGCTTTCGCATTGGCCAGAGCGTGATGCATCCGAAGTTCGGCCCCGGCGTCATCGTCAATGCCGAAGGCAGCGGCACCGATGCCCGCGTGCAGGTCAATTTCGGCGTCGCCGGCATGAAATGGCTGGCGCTGTCGGTAGCCAAACTGGAGGCAGCATGAAAACCATTCGCGTCAATGACATCGACGTTCGCTACCAGGTCGAAGGCAGCGGCCCCTGCGTCACGCTTTCGCATTCGCTGAGCTGCGACCTGACGATGTGGGACGAACTCGCCGTAGCGCTGGCGCCGACTTTCACGGTGCTGCGCTATGACACGCGCGGCCACGGCGGCACCAGTGCCCCGGAGGGTGCCTACAGTTTCGCGCAGCTCACGGCCGACCTGACCGGCCTGCTCGATGCGCTGAACATCGAGCGCACGCACTTTGTCGGCCTGTCGATGGGCGGCATGATCGGACAGCATCTGGCGCTGAGTGCGCCGCAGCGACTGAACCAGCTGGTGATCGCCAGTTCCACCAGCCGGATTCCGCCCGAGGCGGCGCCGTTGTGGGACGAGCGCATCCGCATGGTGCGCGAGCAGGGATGTGCGGCAATGGTCGAGGCTACGCTGGGGCGCTGGTTTACGCCGCCGTTTCGCGCGGCGCGCCCCGATGTGATGCAGCGCATCGGCGGCCTCATCGCGAATACGCCGGTAGCCGGCTATGTCGGCTGCGCCGAGGCCATCCGCCACCTCGACATCACGGCGCGGATCGGCGCCATCCGCGCACCGACTCTGGTCATCGTGGGAGCAGACGATCCCGGCACGCCGCCGGCGGTGTCGGCCGTCATTGCGGCGGCAATCCCCGGTGCGCGGATGGAAACCATTTTGTCGGCTTCACACCTTTGCTGCCTGGAGCAGCGGGAAGCGTTCCGCCGTCTGGTCGCCGGATTCCTCAGCGCCTAGCGAAGAAATATTTTGTGATCAAGGCCTGCAGCCTCAGCTCCACGGCCTCGTCCGGAGTGTTGCTGACTTCCCGGAAAAGCCCCTCGGCGATGCCGGCGAAGGCCGTCGCCAGGCGCGGGTCGAAATGGGTGCCGGCGCTTTGTTGCAGGATCGTCATGGCCTGGGCAAAGGGAAAGGCTTCCTTGTAGGGACGCTTCGAGGTCAACGCGTCGAACACATCGACGATGGCGAAAATCCGTGCGGTAACCGGGATCGCCTCACCGGCGAGGCCCCTGATGTAGCCGCTGCCATCGAATTTTTCGTGGTGGAACTCGACCACGTCGCGCGCGTTCTGCAGCCAATCCGATTTCCTGATGATGTCCACGCCCAGCGTGACATGGGTTCTCATGATCTCGAATTCATCCGCGTCAAGCGGGCCGGGCTTGAGCAGGATGTTGTCGCTGATGCCGATCTTGCCGACATCATGGAGAAAGGCGCCGGCGATCAGGTCGCGAATTTCGCCGTGCTTCAGGCCGACCTTTTCCGCCAGCCTGACGGCGTAGCTGGCCACCCGGTAATTGTGGATATTGGTGGCGGCATCGCGCTTGGCTATGGCCGAACCCAGCACTTCCATGAGTTCGACGTTGCCCTTGAGCAAGTCGTTCGAGTAGCGCATCACGTCCCGGTTCAGCGACAGGATCACCGGATAGAGGCAGATGGTGGTCAGCGTGACGGCGAACAGAACGACCAGCAGGGTGACGATCATTTCATGGCGCAGCCGGCCGACCGTTTCCTGATCGATCAGGAACGTCCCCTCGAAATAGCCGGCAATGCCTCCCGCCGATTCCTTGACCGGAACGAGAATGCGCAACACGGTCTGGCCCTCGGCGGTCAATTTCTTGAAATGCCGGTCATCGTCCGCTGGAAAGCTGTAGGCCTGGGTCCTGAGGTTCTGGTCGAGGTCGGCGTGAAGGGGATTGACGGCGGCCGCCACCTTGTTGCGATTCCTGTCGCGGAACTCGACGGCAACGGCATGGTGACGGACGAAGTCGGCCGCCAGCTGGTTCAGCGCGTTGCGCTCCGATTCCGCACGGTCGAGCAGCGGCAGGCTTGCTGTGGCGGTCTTGAGCAACTCTGTTGTCGCCAGCGCTACCAGTTGGCCGTCGATTCTGCTGACGCCCATCCAGGACACGGCAGCACCTGTCAGGAGAGAGACCACTACCCATGCGGCGAGTAGTCGATTGAGAATGGTGCGATGAATTCCGTGCATGCGCGTGGTCAGTTATTTAAGCCGCTATGATACGCGCTCGATAGTGCTGAGGATGAGTCATGGATCTGGAAATTCGCGGACGCAGCGCGCTGGTTTGCGCGTCGAGCAAGGGGCTGGGCCGGGGCTGCGCGTTTGCGCTGGCGCGCGAGGGCGTGAGCGTGACGCTGGTGGCGCGCGGCGCCGAAAAGCTGGAGCAAACCGCCGCTGAAATCCGCGCCGCGACCGGCGCCACGGTGACCACGGTGGCCGCCGACATCGTGACGCCGGCAGGCCGCGCCGCGGCGCTGGCCGCGTGCCCTGCGCCGGACATTCTGGTCAACAATGCCGGCGGACCGCCGCCCGGCGACTTCCGCAACTGGTCGCGCGACGACTGGCTGGCGGCGCTCGACGCCAACATGCTGGCGCCGATCGAGCTGATCAAGGCCACGCTGGACGGCATGATTGCGCGCAAGTTCGGCCGCATCGTGAACATCACCTCGGGTGCGGTCAAGATGCCGATCGATGTGCTCGGTTTGTCGAACGGCGCGCGCTCGGGCCTCACCGGCTTCGTCGCCGGCCTGGCGCGCAAGACCGTAGCGCACAACGTCACCATCAACAACCTGCTGCCCGGCTTCTTCGACACCGACCGCATCGCGACGGTGATCGGCGGCCAGGCCAAGGCGCGCGGCGTGCCCTACGAGCAGGTGCTGGCCGAGCGCGTGGCGACGATTCCGGCGGGCCGCATCGGCAATCCGGAGGAGTTCGGCGCCGCCTGTGCCTGGCTGTGTTCGGCGCAGGCCGGCTTCATCACCGGACAGAACTGGCTGCTCGACGGCGGGGCTTATCCCGGCACCTTTTAGAAGTTTCGCAATCCCGCTCACCACCGAGCTATCTGAAATGGAGTGAAAAATGCCTGGCCTGCTCAAGACCGTCGATCCGGATGGACTGCTCGAATACTCCGTGGTCTACACCGACCGTGCGCTCAACCATATGTCGCAGGTCTTTCAGGGCGTGATGCGCGACATCTCGGTCAGCCTCAGGCAGGTCTATGGCGCCAGCGCGGTGGCCGTGGTACCCGGCGGGGGCACCTTTGCGATGGAGGCCGTGGCGCGCCAGTTCGCCGGCGGGCGGCGCTGCCTGGTGTTGCGCAACGGCTGGTTCAGTTTCCGCTGGTCGCAGATTCTCGACATGGGGCGCATCGCGGCCAGCACCGACGTGCTCAAGGCGCGCCGTAGCGGCGAGACCACGCAGGCTCCGTTCGCGCCGGCACCGATCGACGAGGTGGTTGCCGCGATCCTCGAGCAGCGTCCCGAGGTCGTATTCGCGCCGCATGTCGAGACCGCCTCGGGCATCCTCCTGCCCGACGACTACCTGCGCGCCGTGGCGGATGCCGTGCGCCGGGTCGACGGTCTGTTCGTCCTCGACTGCATCGCCTCCGGTGCACTCTGGGTGGACATGCGCGGCATCGGCGTCGACCTCCTGATCAGCGCGCCGCAGAAGGGCTGGAGCGGCCCTTCCTGCGCCGGCCTGGTGATGCTGGGCGAGCGGGCCGTGGCACGCATCGCCGACACGACCAGCAGCAGCTTCGCCTGCGACCTGAAGAAGTGGCTGCAGATCATGGAGGCCTACGAAAAAGGCGGCCATGCCTATCACGCCACCCTGCCCACCGATGCCTTGCGGCGAGTGCGCGACGCGATGCGCGAGACCGAAGCTCACGGCTTCGAACTCGCCCGCCGCCAGCAATGGGAACTCGGACAGCGGGTGCGCGCACTGCTCACCGGCCGGGGTTTTCCCAGCGTTGCGGCGGCGGGTTTCGAAGCGCCCGGCGTGGTCGTCAGCTACACCACCGATCCCGATATCCAGTCGGCAAAGAAATTTGTCGACCTGGGATTGCAGGCTGCGGCCGGCGTCCCCCTGCAATGCGACGAGCCGGCCGATTTCCGCAGCTTTCGCGTCGGCCTCTTCGGCCTCGACAAGCTGGGCAATGTCGAGCGCACTGTCGCCACACTAAAGGACGCGCTGGATCGCATGGCCTGAGCGGAGGCCGTAAAGGCGCCGTGTCGCCAGCACCGACTCTTGCGCACGGTCTGCGGGATGGCGCCTTCAGGCGCGCTTCTTTGCCGCCGCCTTGGCGCGAACCTTCCGCGCCTTTTCCAGTTCGTCGAACAGCGCGCCGAACTCCTGCGTCACCTTGTGGCTGCGGTCGAGGTGGATCATCGGCTTGGCCTGCTGGTGCGATTCCTTGATGCGGACCGAGGACGACAGGAAGGAAGCCAGCACCGGCAGGCCTTCTTCGCGCAGTTCGCCGATGATCTGCTGCGGCAGGCTGGCGCGGGCCTGGAACTGGTTGATGACGATGCCTTCGACTTCGAGGCGGGCGTTGTGGTCGGCGCGGATTTCGTTGACGTTGTCGAGCAGGCTGTAGAGCGCGCGGCGGGCGAATTCGTCGCAGTCGAAGGGAATCAGGCAGGCGTCCGCCGCGATCAGCGCCGAGCGGGTGTAGAAGTGCAGCGCCGGCGGCGTGTCGATCCAGATTTCGTCGTAGCCTTCGAGCGCGTCGAGGGCTTCGCGCAG
>JANXRC010000229.1 GCA_025353195.1 Rhodocyclaceae bacterium | reverse complement strand
GTGAACTCGCCGACTGCAAGCGGATCGACGAAATTCCGTTCGACACCGACCGCAAGCGCATGTCGGTCCTGTGCGACACGCCGCAGGGCCGCACGCTGTATTGCAAGGGTGCGCCGGAGACCGTGCTCGAGGCCTGCGACTTCGTGCAATTCGACGCCGGCATCGCACCGCTCGATCCGGTGGCGAAGACCCGCCTGCTGGCGGCGCAGCAGCAGATGGCCGAGGCCGGTTTGCGCGTGCTGGCCTTTGCCCATTGCGCGGTCAAGGATGGGCTGCCGAATGAAGAGCGCGGCATGATCCTCTCCGGTCTGGTCGGGCTCGAAGACCCGCCGCGGGCGGAAGTGCCGGACGCCATCGCGCGTTGCGGCACCGCCGGCATCCGCATCATCATGGTCACCGGCGACCACCCGCACACGGCGCTGGCGATCGCCCGCCAAATCGGCTTGGTGAAGGGTGATCAGCCGGTGGTCATCAACGGTGACCAACTGCGCGCGATCTCGCCGGCCCACCTGCAACTGGCGCTCGACGCCAGGGAGATCATCTTCGCCCGCGTCGCCGCCGAGCAGAAGATGCTGATTGTCCGGGCCCTGCAGAAGAAGGGCGAGATCGTCGCCGTCACCGGCGACGGCGTGAACGACGCGCCGGCGCTGAAGACCGCCGACATCGGCATCGCCATGGGCATTGCCGGCACCGACGTGGCCAAGGAGGCGGCCGACCTGATCCTGCTCGACGACAACTTCGCCAGCATCGTCGCCGCAATCGAGGAAGGGCGCGCGGTGTTCGACAACATCCGCAAATTCCTCACCTACATCCTGAGTTCGAACATTCCCGAACTGGTGCCCTATCTCGCCTTCGTCCTGTTCCGCATTCCGCTGCCGCTGACCATCATCCAGATCCTCGCCGTCGACCTCGGCACCGACATGTTGCCGGCGCTGGCCCTCGGCGCCGAGAAACCCGATCCCGCCGTGATGCACCGCCCGCCGCGGGCGCGCAATCAGCGTCTGCTGTCATGGGGGCTGCTGGTCCGCGCCTACCTGTTTCTCGGCGTGCTGGAAGCGGCGGCGGCGATGACGGCGTTCTTCTTCGTCCTCAATGCGGCCGGCTGGCATTACGGCGTCAGCCTCGACCGGGCCGATCCGCTGTACCTGCAGGCGACCTCGGCCTGCCTGGCGACGATCGTGGTGATGCAGATGATGAATGTCGTGCTGTGCCGCCACCCGTTCAAGTCGTCGTTCTCGCTCGGACTGTTGGGCAACCGCTACATCCTCATGGGGCTGGCGGCAGAACTGGGCGTGATCATGTTCATCATCTACACCGCAGCCGGCAACTGGCTGTTCGGCACGGCGCCGATCGGTGCAAGTGTCTGGCTCCTGGCGCTGGCCGGCGCGTCGCTGATGTGGGCGCTGGAGGAATTGCGCAAAACCTGGCTGCGGCGGATACTGGTGCGGGCGGTCAGCCCCTGATCTCGTCCTGGGCGTAGTGCACCGCCAGCCAGACGGTCGGTGTTTCTGCAGCGGTCGCCTCGACGCGGTGACGCCGGCGCGGTTCGATCTGCAGCCAGTCACCGGCGCGTAGGCGCCGGACTTCGGCTTCATCCTCGAAGCGCAGCAGCGCTTCACCACTCACCAGCAGTACCCATTCGGCTTCGGCTTGTTCATACCAGAATCCCGGAGGACTCGCCTGCCCGCTGGAGACGATGCGTTCGATGCGCAGTCCGGACGTGGACAACAACGTTTCCATTCGCTCGGTGGTCTCCGGGGTCGCCGGCAGGTCGGCAAAAAGATTACCCGGCATCAGATGCCCTCCAGCAGTTCGGTGTCCTCGTGCGAATAGGGCGGGCTGCAGCAGCAGAGGATGCGTAGCGGCTCCGTGCCGGTGGCTTCGATCATGTGCGGTGTGCCGGGCGGGATCAGCACCGTGTCGCCAGCGCCGACTGTGAAGCAGGCATCGCCCAGGGTCATGATGCCGTTGCCGGTGCTGATGTGATACAGCTCTTCGGTCACTGCATGGCGATGCAGTTGCGTCCGCGCTCCCGGTTCGACGGTGGCCTCCGCCAGGCTTTGCAGCCGGTTGCCGTGCACCGTTGGATGCATCAGTTCGCGGATCGTGGAACCGTCCTTGGTGATGTAAGCCGGGATATCCGTGTAGCGTGTTTTCATTCTCGCGCTACCTTCTTCTGCAGCAGGCAATACAGAAGGGCCTGCTCGTCGGGTGCCAGTTCGGCGTCGGCATCGCTGCCTTTGAAATGGCGGCGGAAGGCCGCGCGCGCGGCGGCCGCAATGGAAACGTCATAGCCCAGCGCCTGCAGGCCGAACAGCGCGTCGAAGCCGGCCGGGGCGATCGGCGGCGGCGCTTCGCACCACAGGCCGAAGCCATGGCCGGCGAGTCTCTGCCAGGGGAACAGTCGGCTCGGATCGACCTTGCGCCCCGGGGCGATATCGCCGTGCGCCAGGAAATTGGCCGCCGGAATGCGATAGCGCGTGCGCAGGTCGTCGAGCAGGGCGAGCAGGGCGACGATCTGCGCTTCGGCAAAGGGCTCGTCGCCGGTGTTGTCGAGCTCGATGCCGATCGAGGCCGAGTTGAGGTCGGTGCTGCCGCCCCACCAGGATTCGCCGGCATGCCAGGCGCGAGCGGCTTCATCGACCAGTTGCAGGACCGCGCCGTCGCGCCCGACCAAATAGTGGGCGCTGACTTTGCGCTGCGGGTCGGTCAGCGTCGCCAGGGCGGTGGCTGCGTTGTCGTTGGTGGTCTGGTGCAGGATGACGAAATTCGGCCGGCGCTGGTCAAAGTTCGGCGAAGGCTGCCAACTCGCTCCGCGCCCTTGGCCGGGGGGCAGCGGCGCACAGGCCGCGAGTGCGGCAAGCATGAGGACGGCAAGCCCGCGACGCATCAGCGGCGGTCGTCAGCTTGTGACGATCGGCTTTCTGAGTCGCGCCCGGCTTTGTGCCTCGGACTTGTTCATCTCGGACACCTGCCGGCCGTAGGCTTCGCGCGCGGCCTGCCCCTGGCGGGTGGCCTCGATGCTGCGGATGCAGCGCCAGCGTTTGCCGGCCTTGGTTTCGATCTGGCGCATTTCCGATTTCGGGTGATGCTGGCGACAGTGATAACAGAATGCGGTTTCAGCCATGCGGAGGCACTCAGGCGGTAAAGTACGCCAATTGTAGACCGACTTGCGACCATGCTCCCTAATCCCGTCCTTCCCGCCACCGCAGACGAGCCGGAGCTGCCGCTGTATGAGGGCATCGCCATCGCCGATGTCGTCCTGGTCGTCTCGCCGGAAACAGCGGCAGAGGCACGGCAAGCACTGCTGGCGGAGGATGTCGTCGGCTTTGACACGGAGTCGAAGCCGACTTTCAGAAAGGGGGAAGTATCGAGCGGACCGCACCTGGTACAGCTGGCCACCGCGACCCGGGTTTACCTGTTCCCGGTCGGCCGCCTGCCGGAGCATCATGGGCTGAAGGACATCCTCGAGTCGAAACGGATACTCAAGGTGGGCTTCGGACTCGGCAGCGATCTGGCGCAACTGCGATCGCGCCTGCAAATCGAGCCGCAGAACATTCTGGATCTGTCCCGCGCGCTGCGCAGCAAGGCGCGCAACCAGAGTCTTGGCGCCAAGAGCGCCGTTGCGCATTATTTCGGCCAGCGCTTGCAGAAATCCAAGAGGACCACCACCTCCAACTGGGCCAATCCGCGGCTGACCGAGCGCCAGATCCTCTACGCCGCGAATGATGCGCAAGTCGCCCTGCGGGTCTATCGCGCGGCGCTGTTGGCCGATCCGATGTTGTCGGCATCAAACTGACGGATCGCGCACCAACGCAGATTGGGGAATATGTAATCCGGAAAATCTTCGTTCGCTTTGCGGCCGGGAAACTCTAAAGTTTGCCGGTCCCAACCATCAAGGCTACGATCATGATCCGCTCTTCCCTTCTTGCTGTCCTGCTCGGCGCGTCGGTTGCCGCGCATGCCGCCGACATCAGCCTGCTCAACGTCTACTACGATCCGACGCGCGAGCTCTACCAGGAATTCAACGCCGCCTTCGCCAAAGACTGGAAGGCCAGGACCTTCGCCCCGGTCAAGCTGATTACCGTCGACCAAGTCTTCGGCGGCTGGCCGAAGGCGCAGAAGGCACACTTCGAGGACGGTGGTTCCTTCGACCAGATCTACAAGCCGGTGGCGCGTTGATTCGCCGGGTCAGGTGACTTTGCGGGTCAGGCGGCGCCCCCAGAACGCTGCCAGTTCCAGCATGCGGTTGGCGAAGCCCCATTCGTTGTCGAACCAGATCAGCAGATTGGCCAGTTGCGGGCCGCTCATCCGCGTCTGGCTGGCGTCGATGATTGCGGAATACGGACTGTGGTTGAAATCGATCGAGGCGTGGGCTTCCTCGGTATAGGCGAGCTGGCCTGGAAAGCCGCCGTCCACGGCCTGCTGCAAACAAGCGTTGATCTCGGCGACGCTGGTGCGGCGACTCAGCGTCGTCACCAGGTCGATGGCGGAGACATTGGTCACCGGCACGCGGATCGCCTTGGCCTCGACGCGGTCGGCCAGCTGCGGCAGCAGGCGCGCCACGCCCCTGGCGAGGCCGGTGGCGACCGGGATCATGGATTGCATCGCCGAGCGCGTGCGGCGCGGATCGGCATGGTGATAGCCGTCGATCGGCGGCTGGTCGTTCATCACCGAGTGCAGCGTCGTCATCAGGGCGTGATCGATGTCGAACGCCGCGTCGAGGATCGCCAACACGGGGACGATCGCGTTGGTGGTGCAGGAAGCAGCGGAGACCAGGCGCTCGTCGCCGGTCAGCGATTCGTGGTTGCTGCCGAAAACGATGGTGCGATCGACGTCGCTCGCTGCATGTCCCGGATGCGACAGCAGGAGGCGCGGGCAGCCTGCTTCGAGAAAGGCGTCCAGTTCGCGACGGCCCGCGTAACGGCCGGAGGCTTCGACCAGCAGATCGATCCCCAGCGCGCGCCAATCCACGCTTTCCGGCGTGCGGGCATGCGACACCTCGATGACTTTGTCATCGATGCGGAGCTGTTCCCCGCGCACCTCGACCTTGCCGGGGAAGCGGCCGTGGGTCGAATCGAAGCGTGTCAGGTAGGCCATGCTTTCAACATCCGCCGGCTCGTTGATGGCCACCACGGAAATGTCGGCGCGCAGCGGCGATTCCTGCAGCGCACGCAGAAAACAGCGGCCGATACGGCCGTAGCCGTTGATGGCGATTCGCATTGGCATGGCGGAGTGAGGGTGAGAGTGGGCGGAGCCGGCATTCTAGACCGGGTGCTCGGTGCTGGCTGCGACCAAGCGGCCTCTGCAACCGGATGCAAAGCAGCTTTCACCGGCAGTTGCCGCTTCGCCCGGAGGCGCGACTACTCGAGGTTCAGATCGTCCTTGTTCGGCGCGAGTGCGGCGCGGTCGCCGCCGTTGTCGCCGCGCTCCAGTCGCGCAACCCCTGGCTGCCTTTCATCGGCGGCATGGCGGTGCTGTTCGGGCTGCGCGCGGTGCTTGGGGCTTAGCACCGCCGTATCGTCAGCGCCGACTTTCCGGCGGTCCGACTCAGGGTTTTTTGGCCCGCGGATGTGCCGCGTCGTAGATCTTCGCCAGATGCTGGAAATCCAGATGCGTGTAGATCTGCGTCGCGGCAATGCTGGCGTGGCCGAGCATTTCCTGCACCGCGCGCAGGTCGCCGGAGGATTGCAGCATGTGCGAGGCGAACGAGTGGCGCAGCATGTGCGGATGGACATGCACGCCCGCGCCCTGCCGCTGTGCCCACTGCGCGAGGCGGCTTTGCACCTGCCGCGGCGTCAGGCGCGTGCCGTTGCGGCCGAGGAACAGTGCCGGCTGCGTCGCGCCTGCAAATTGCGGGCGCAGCGCCAGCCATGCCTCCAGCGCAATGCACGCCTTGTCGCCGACCGGTACCTTGCGGGTCTTCTGCCGCTTGCCGGTAACGGTGACTTCGCCGGCTGCCAGATCGAGCCCGCCGGGCCAGTCGAGGCTGACCAGTTCTGCCAAGCGCAGGCCGGAGGAATACAGCAGTTCGAACATTGCCGCGTCGCGCACCAGCAAAGGGTCGCTGCCGGGACTGCCTGCCGGCCGGTCGAGCAAGGCCGCCGCCTGATCGATGCCGAGCGCCTTGGGCAGGGTGCGCGGACGCTTCGGCGCGCGCAGCCCGTCAGCGGGATTCAGCGCGATGATGCCGCGCCTTGCCAGCCAGGCGTAATAGCTGCGCCAGGCCGAGAGGGTGCGGGCAATCGAGCGCGGTGCCAGTTGCTGCGCGTGCAAAGCCATCAGGCCGCGCCGCAGTTGCGGGCTCTTCAGCGCCGCCAGTTCCAGTCCGGCGGCCAGCGCCGTCAGACGCGCCAGATCGCGGCGGTAGGCGTCCAGCGTGTGCGGGCTGGCGCGCCGTTGTATCGCCAGTTCGGTGAGAAAATGCCCGACCGAACCGTCCATCGCCTTACTCGGAAACGCGCAGCAGCGCAGCCGATGCCATCTCGCCGATGCGCTCCAGATACAGCGTGCCGAGTTCCGGATAGAAGCGATGCGGTTCCTCGCTGGCCATCACCAGCAGGCCGAGGCAGGCGCCGCCGGATTCGCGCAGCGGTACCTGCGTCATCGAGCGCAGATGCGCGGCCGATTCGCCGAACCAGGCCAGCGATTCCTGCCCGGTGACCGTGCCGCAATACGGACGCTGCAGGCCGGCAGCGAAGGCCTTGACGGCATCGGCTACGGCGTCGAATTCATGGCCGTCGCCCGGTCCAGTGCCCCACAGACGCAGCGCCACGTGCGGTACGGCGAAGGCGCCGCCCAGATGCGAGTACAGGGCGCGCACCACTGCCGCGCGGTCGGTGGCCGCGATCAGGGCCACGGCAAGTCCATGCACCTTGTCGGAAATGGCGTCGTTCTCTTCGCCGAAGCCGATCAGTTCGACCAGTTTGGCTTCCAGCGTGCGAACCTTGTCGCGCAAGTTGAACAGCTGCTTTTCGGTGATCGAGATGGCACGGCCGCTGTGCGGGTCGGGCAGCGTGATCAGGGCCAGCATGTCAGCGTGCTGGTCGAAGAATTCCGGGTGATCGTGGAGATAGCGGGCGACGTCTTCCGATTTCATATCAGCTCTCATGTCAGGTTGCTCGGTAGTTCGATGTCTGCAGTGAATACGCTGCTTGCCGGGCCGGTCATCATCACCGGCTGGGATGCCGTGCCGCCCCAGGCGATGGACAGTTCGCCGCCGCGGGTGGTGACGCGCACCGGCGAATCCAGCACGCCGCGGCGGATGCCGGCCACCACGGCGGCACAGGCGCCGGTGCCGCAGGCCAGGGTTTCGCCGGCGCCGCGCTCGTAGACCCGCAGGCGGATGGCGTGGCGGTCGACGATCTGCATGAAGCCGGCATTGACCCGGCGCGGAAAGCGCGGGTGGGATTCGATCAGCGGGCCGAGCCGCGCCACCGGTGCCGCATCGACGTCGGCCACCACTTGTACGGCATGCGGATTGCCCATCGAGACCACGCTGATGTCGAGCTGTGTATCACCGACGATGAGCGGCTGCACGACGGCATCCGTTACGCTGTCGAAGGGAATCTCGGCGGGCAGGAAGCGCGGCATACCCATATCGACGGTGACCTGACCGTCCGCTTCCAAATGTAGCGTGATCAGGCCGGATTGCGTCTCGACGCGAATCTCGGGCTTTTGCGTCAGCCCCTGCTCATGCACGAAGCGCACGAAGCAGCGCGCGCCGTTGCCGCACTGTTCCACCTCACTGCCATCGGCATTGAATATGCGGTAGCGGAAATCGACGCCGGGCGTAGCGGCGCGCTCGACCACCAGAATCTGGTCGCAGCCGATGCCGAAGTGGCGGTCGGCGAGAAAGCGCGCCTGTGCCGGCGTCGGCACGAAATTCTGGCGGATCGCGTCGAGCACGACGAAATCGTTGCCGAGGCCATGCATTTTGGTGAAGCGAATCTTCATGGGAGGAGCATACGCCGTACCGCCAGCGCCGACTTTCGGCAATTGAGGGGTCAATAAACCCCTTTTTCGCCCGGCGGCCGGGTTTTGAAGCGTTTGTGCAGCCAGTAGTACTGCTCGGGCGACTTCAGCACCTCGGCCTCGATGAAGGCATTCAGGCGCCGTGCGTCACCGATGTCGCCGTCGTCGGGGAAATCCGTCCACGGCTCGCCCACGGTAGCGACGTAGCGAGTTTGCCAACCTCGGGACTCCATGCGGGTCACCAGCGGGATCACGGTCGCCCCGGTAATCCTCGCCAGGCGCGCGAGGCCGGTGATGGTGGCGGTCTGCACGGCAAAGAAGGGCACGAAGACCGACTCCTTCGGACCGTAGTCCATGTCCGGCGAATAGTGGAAAAAGCGGCCTGCCTTCATCGCCTTGAGCGCCGTGCGCGTGCCTTCCTGGCGCGAAACCATGTCGCAATTGCCGAAGCGGTTGCGGCCGCCGTTCATCGCTGCCTCGAACACGCGGTTCTTCTGGCGGGTATAGATTGCCACCACGCCGTGTTCCAGCATCAGGCGGATGGCGCCGGCGTCGATGCCGACGAAATGCGGCACCAGCAGGATCACCGGTTTGCTTTTGTACGCCGCCAGTTTCTCGCCGCCTTCGAGGCGAACCAGGCGCCGGATGCGCTCCGGCGAGGCCCACCACCAGAGGCCGAGCTCCAAAATGCTGCGACCGAAGGCCATGAAATGGCGTCTCGCCAGCGCCGACTTTTCGGCTTGCGACAGATGCGGAAAGCACAGTCCGAGATTGATCAGCGTGACGTGCCTGCGTTCGGGAACCAGGACGTAGAGGGCGAGTCCCAGGCCGCGCCCGAGTGCAGCCAGCAGTGGCAGCGGCAGCCAGTGCAGAACCCGCATGATGGCGAGAATCAGGCGCGTCATGGCGGCGGCTCGGCGCCGGCCGGCACCTTGTAGCGGTTGTAGCCCCACAAGTATTGCTCGGGGCACTGGCGGATCAACGTTTCGAGTTCCCGGTTGAGCTGCGTCGCGCGCTCCATGAGATTGCCTTCGAGCGGCGCAGAGAGGTGGAACAGCTTGAGGTGGAAGCCCGCACCGTAGTGCAGGCGTTCGGCATAGGCCAGCAGCACCGTCGCACCGGTCTCGGCGAGGCGCGCCGCCAGCGTCATGGTGTAGGCGGGGCGACCGAAGAAGGGCAGCCAGGCGCCTTCGCCGTTGCCGGGCACCTGGTCGGGCAGCATGCCCACGGCTTCACCGCCCTTCAGCGCCTTCAACAGGCGCCGCACGCCGGA